>ONJN01000023.1 GCA_900318155.1 uncultured Eubacteriales bacterium | reverse complement strand
TCATTTCTTTGCTTGAATACCTTGTCGACAAAGGACTTGTATAACTGGTCCTGGATGATGTCATAGAAAATTCCTCCGTTCCTGCAGCCGGTCGTACGCGGCGTACTTCACTATTCTATCGCAGTACTGTTCTGGTTTTATCAAACCCATTCCGAATTGCGATTTTACTGTTAAATTATAGCACTATTAGGGGCTGGTTTCAAGAAAACCGGCTTTTGCTTTGTTCAGGCAGTTTTAATAAAAATAAGCTGCGCGTCACGGTAAGATCAGACGCTGACAGCTTATTTGAGTCTTCTGGTTATTTGGTTTTAATACGCGTTCTGCCGGTATGTTTCCGGCTTCAGTGTATCGGCTTTCTGCCGAACAGCAGATCGTATCCCGCTCTTCGCTGCGCCTGCAGCATTACCTTATGCCTGCAGCATATCCTGCAGCAGACCGTGCTTTTCATAACGAGTGATCTGTTGAACCTCGTTATTCTCTCCGAGGAAGACAACCTTCGGGCGGTGCATTGCCGCCTCCTCCGGCGTCATGTCTGCATAAGTCATAAGAATGATTTTGTCACCAACGCTCACACAGCGTGCAGCTGCACCGTTCAGACAAAAGACTCCGCTTCCCGGCTCTCCTGCGATCGTATAAGTCTCGAAGCGTGAGCCGTTGTCGATATCGACGATCTGGATCTGTTCATATTCCAGAATTCCGGCCTGCGCCATAAGATCTGCATCGATCGTGATGCTGCCGACGTAATTCAGCTCTGCCTGTGTTACTGTCGCGCGGTGGATCTTGGATTTCAACATTTTAATATTCATTTTTTAATTCCCCGTTTCCGATCTTTCCGAAAATCGTTGATCATCAGCCGGCATCTTTTCCAGCGTTTACCGGCATTTTAGTGTAGTAAAGAAAAATATATTCCCCAATATTATACCACACAATTAAGCTATAGTCTTGTTTTTCTTTGTTTTTTCAACGGGTTTGGCCCAGTCTGTATTTTATTTCCGGTTGGACAGTTGTTCTTTGCGTATGAAATGTGATAGAATTTCTTTAGAAAATGCGGCGCGCGGAGTGTGTGTCGTAAAACGGCCGGTCGATAACGGCTGAAATCTGGAAGGAGACAATGATGCTGAAAACTGGAATCATAGGAAAACAGGAAGTTGTAGTCAGTCAGAATAATACCGCGGAAGTCGTCGGAAGCGGGCAGCTTCCTGTGTTTGCTACGCCGGCGATGATCGCGTTGATTGAAAAAACCGCGTGGATGAGTGTTGCTGATGAGCTGGAGCAGGGCCAGGGAAGCGTCGGAACCAGACTTGACGTTGCCCATACATCTGCGACACCAGTCGGTATGAAGGTATGGTGTGAAACTGAACTGACTGAAATCGATAAAAGACGCCTTGTTTTTAAGGTCAATGTTTTTGACGAAAGCGGAGAGATCGGCAAAGGAACTCACGAACGATTCATTATCCAGAATGACAAGTTCCTTAAAAAAGCCGAATCGAAAAAAGACTGATTCCTTTTGTCAAAGGGAAAACGGCCGGAACGGATGCGGCATGAAAAGGTTACTTTTTGTCGGAATATATGATGTCGAAAAATTCGATCGACAGGGGACGGATGTCAGTTTATGAATATTACGGTTTATTGCGGATCAAGTACCGGGAAGGACTCGGTGTATAAGGAAAAGGCCTGCGAATTCGGAGACTGGATCGGCAGAAGCGGGCACCGCCTGATTTATGGTGGCGGCGGAGCCGGTCTTATGGGCGCGATTGCGGATTCGGTGCTGGAGGCGGGCGGGGAAGTGATCGGTGTGATGCCTCATTTCCTGGTTGAACGGGAAGCGGCGCATTCTGCTTTGACGCAGCTGATAACAGTGGATACAATGACGGAGCGGAAGGCAAGGATGGTTGAGCTGGGTGATGTTTTTGTTGCGTTGCCGGGCGGGCCGGGTACGCTGGAGGAGATTTCCGAAGTTATTTCACTGATCCGGCTCAGAAAACTGGAAAGTATCGGAATTTTATATAATGTGGCAGGTTATTACCGGCCGCTGAAGGATATGTTTGAACAGATGGTCCGCGCGGGCTTTATTTACGGGGAAGTCACGGAATTTGTGAAGTTTCCGGAATCTTTTAATGAGCTCAGACGAATTATTGAGGGGCTTAAGAAGGAATGATGCCCCGGAGTCGGTGAACTGCGGGGGGGTTGACGGAATGCTGTGTGATTCTAAGTTTCCGGGGAAACGGTTTTTTTTGCCGCAATAATAACGAATGGAGGAAGGACATGTACTGGATCTGCAAAATCAGTCCGGATACGGCCAGGCTGCTGCTTGAAATTGAAGATATAAAGAATAAGCTGGCGGAATCAACGCCGCCGGAATTTCTTGACGCGGAGCTCACTAAGTATCTGCGGAAAAATATGGACAAAGTAAAGCTTTATGAAGCGATTCAGGATATGAAAGCTGCCGGAGCCCCGACCAAGATGAGAAATGTGTTCAGCGGAGTCCGGCCAAAGAAATGCTGATTTTATTTATATTGTAATTTGAGTGTGCATTCGTCAAGCGTACGTGTTCCGGATCACGCTCTTTTAGACAGGCCTGAAGGAGGAAATACTATGCCTAAAGAAATCGGATATTATCTTGCATCCTGCCGATCCATCGTTCCGACGGAATCGGCCGGCGAGAGACAAAAGAAAATCTGTCAGCAGATCGCTGAACGACTCGGGAATACAGCAACACTGCAGCTATACGACAGCGTGCGGGATCTGGGAAACTATTTTATCCGCCTTGTTTATCCGGACGGCCTTGATCATACGTCTTCACTAGGTGACATCGACTTGTCTGAAGAAAATGTTTTGAAACTGAAAACGTCCGGTATCAGGTACGAATTTGCGCTGAAAAAGGTATTACTTGAAAAAACGGATCCGAAACTGTACGAGTGGGTCTGACAGTGCAAACTGTTGCAGGGCATGTGTAATTCCGATATATCCGTGTGCGCCGCCGTGTCCGGCGGCGTTGTTAGTTCCTGTTCGGAGAAAGAAGATTAAGGAAGCGAAAATGAAACTGATGCCCGCAAATGATTTTGAAATGGTGAAAACCAGATATGTAACTATATGTGAGAATACTCCGGGAATAGAGCGTTACGCCCGCTGGGTTTACGGAAAACATCCGACGGATGATTCACTCAGATCATATATTGATAATGGCGAAATGTATTTATTGGCGGATGAGGATGATATCGTTGGGATGGTTGTGATCATCATGCATCAGGGGCAGGATTATGAGCGTGTTCCATGGACGGAAAACCTTGCCGATGATCAGATTGCGACGATTCATCTTTTGGCTGTCTGCCCTGCATATCAGGGGAAAGGATTCGGCAGAAAAATCCTTGAAGAGGCTGTCAGCTTTGCAAAAAGAAAAGGGAAAAAATCTATCCGGCTTGATATATTGAAATCCAATCTCCCGGCGCAGCGCCTGTATGAAAGTGCGGGGTTTTTATTCAGGGGGAAACAGCATTTGTATGCGGAAAATACAGCATGGCTTGATTTTTTATTCTATGAAAAGAAGCTGGATTGATAAGACAATTGATTAACTGTTGAACAGATCGGCTGTTCAGAAAGCGGACAGACCTGTTCATTCGCTGGATTTTATGCTATGATAAATTTGTTTAAATCGATATGGGATGAGATTACTTTGTAAATGCCTGATTATCAGGCAGCTGCGAATTGAAAAATAAAGAGGAGGATAAATCAATGAAAACTATGGGTTTCTTGATCAGTCATAAAAACGGTGAAAAGCGCAGAGCGATTCTGCCGGAGCAGATCGCAAACCTGAAATACCCGGCGCAGCTTTACTTTGAGGCAGGCTATGGCCAGTCGGTGGGTGTCGCGGACGAGGAATATGAGGCCTGCGGCTGTCAGGTGGTTTCCCGGGAGGAGGCCATGAAATGTGACATCATCGCGGATGTGAAACTGGGGGACGCGGACTATCTGGAACAGATTGAGGGCAAAAAAATATTATTCGGCTGGGCGCACACCGTTCAGAACGTGGATTTTACCTCAAAAATACTGGAGAAAGGTCATACTGTAGTGGCCTGGGAGGAGATCTTTGAGGATGGACGTTATATCTTTTATCGTAACCGGGAAGTGGCTGGGGAGGCAGCGGTACTCCATGCCTACCGTTACTGTGGCAAAATGCCGTACGACACGAAAGTTGCGATTCTGGGCAATGGTCAGACCGCAAAGGGTGCCATGCGTATTCTCCACGGGCTGGGAGCAACGGTGGATGTTTACGGCAGACGGCTGGAACAGCTCTTCCGGAAAAAGATGACTGAGTACGATGTGCTGGTAAATTGCGTCATGTGGGACACCAGCCGTGAGGATCGCATCATCTATAAGGAGGATCTGAAGCGTATGAAGCCCGGCACTCTTATCATCGACGTGAGCTGTGACCCTTATCTGGAAATTGAGACTTCTCACCCTACCACCATCGACGATCCGGTCTATACAGTGGACGGTGTGATTCACTATGCTGTAGACAACACCCCTGCCATGTATCCGATTACTGTAACAAAAGTGCTCAGCGAGGGACTGGAACGGTACATCGACATGATGTTGACAACGGACTTTGAGGAATATCCGGACAATGTAAAGGACGCTACCGTGATTTTGGAAGGAAGGATCCGGGACGAACGAATCCGGGCATTCCGGGAGGCGCGGGGTTTGTTCTGCAAATAAAATCATTACGCTGTGTCCGGATGAAATCGGGAAGGTTTTATTTCTCTACTCTCCGTTGCACTGCATGTGCGTGTCTCGCATATGGCGCTGCATCAAAGCACAATCTAAGTAACTTGTCAGGATAATATAAGAGGATCGACCAGGCTTGGGAGATCCTCTTTTCTGTTTGGTATCTTTATTCCATAAAGCTGGTGTTTCAATTATTTTTTTCTTATTGGATGTCGAATCACTGTTTTTAATCTCTCCGGTGCGACCCTTCTCGCGTCACTCAAATAAATCTCATGATGAAGCCGCCGGCCCGTAATGTCCAGAACAAAACCCTGCTGTTCCATATATTCATGCATTATAGAAATAGTAGCGGGTTCGTCATCATAGGGACCGATATGCATACACTGAACGCACAATCCCTCGTCATAGGTCAAAAACTCTGCTTTCGCGAAGTCTGTTTTCTTTTTCTTCGTTGCTTCTTCGACTGCCCACTGGAAGTCCTCTCGGGTCACGAAGTCCGGCAATCGAATTACGGAGATCCATTTGAAATCTTCTTTATGCGCGTAGTCAACCTCTGCAATGCCGTCCTGCCACCAGAAGCCTTCCAGCGGGGGAATGACGTAATCGAAATAACCTTCAATTCTGTGTTCGCTTTTCTTGCTCATTTTTATCGTATAGGCAATGCCGTACAGCAACCCGATTGATTGTTTGTACTCACCATCAGCAAGATTCGGATCACCCTGACCCCGGACCGCAATATAATTCATAACGGGCACTGTCACGATATCAGGCTTTTTCTTTGGCATGTAGTATTCTTTGTATTCTTTTTTGAAATCAAAAGCCATTTCTTAATCCTCCTTTGAATTCAGATACGTAGTAATACCTGACTTAGTGAAAGACTCCGGCGTCAATTCTTAATAGCGAGATAATTATCGACGTTATCCGGAACAGTAATGCTGTCCGTGTCTCATCTAAACAAAGCAAGAACACTTGTTCTCTCATTGTAACGAACAAATAGTCGCATGTCAAGGTCTTTTGTTTTTTATATTCTATGAGTTTATTGTCACTTCATATTTAATGTCAGTCATTTTCACTCCTCCCCGTTTAAGGCGAGGAAGTCATCCAGGGCAAGTGGGGCAACGGCGAAGAGAGGAAGAAACTGATTGTGGCGGGGTATGATTACGATGCCGTGCAGAAAAGAGTAAACGAAATGCTGAAATAAGACTGTGGCCTGTGGGAGCGATTGATGAACTGCAGGCTTGTTTTTTGTACATATAAGCAAACAATTGCAGTATTTAATTCAAATCTTTTATGGTAGAATATCACTAACCATAACGGTTAGAAAGAACCTGCCGGAGAGGTCTCACGCAGCAGCCTGCCGCATGGGTCTCTGCGGTTTTTTCACACCTGTCTTTGCGAGGAGGTCTTACTATGATGAAAAAACGACTGCTCCCCACACTCCTGGCCTGCCTGACGGCCCTCGCCCTGCTGCCGCTGACGGCCTTCGCGGCAGACGGATTTCGGGCCGATTGCGGCGCGTTGAAATACTATTTTGAGCCGGATCAGCACACAGCCGTTGTCTGCGGCAGGGCGGCGGAAAACACGGAACCCAATATCACCATCCCGGCCACCGTCACCTATGGAGACGATGAATACACTGTCACGGGAATCGATGACGGCGCTTTCCAATATGATTCCAACATCACTTCCCTGACCGTCGCGGAGGGAATCACGAGAATCGAAGCCTACGCTTTTGAACGCTGCGCAAAACTGGCGGAGATCACCCTTCCGGACAGCGTGACAAGCGTTAAGAAAAGCAGTTTCCAGGATACCGCGTATTACAAAAATGATAAAAAATGGGAAAACGGCGTGCTGTATATCGGCAAGTGCCTGATCGCGGGAAGAAACAACGTCATGGAGTGCGTGGTAAAAGACGGCACGGTCGCAATTGCTGGTTCTGCCTTTGAAGCCCCTTCCGAGGGGAACGATCTGACCTCCGTGACCATCCCGGCAAGCGTGGTAACAATCGGGGGATCTGCATTCGAAAAATGCGGCAGTCTGGCAAACGTGTCCTTTGCCAATGCCGAAAACAGCAGCCTGAAAATGATCAGCAACAGCGCTTTTGAGTACTGCTCGTCTTTATCGGCCATCGACCTCCCGGCCTCTGTGGATACGATTGAAAACGATGCGTTCTGTCACACAGGCCTGACAAGTGTCGTGCTCCCGGAGGGGCTCAAAGTCATAAGAGGGAGCTTATTCAAAAACTGCGGAAGCCTGACGGAGGTCACCATCCCCTCGACCGTGACGG
>ONJN01000010.1 GCA_900318155.1 uncultured Eubacteriales bacterium | reverse complement strand
TACTTAATCGTGTAGTCGGTTCCGGCTTTCAGCGCCTTGCCGCCCACTGTTTTTACCGTTGGCTTCTGCACTTTGGCGTTGTAGGTGCAGGTGGTCTTGCTAAGGCCGAGCTTCTTTCCTGCCAGGCTGGCCGGGCTGATCTTGTAGGTCACGGACGTTGAGCCAATGCAATCACCTTTGCCGGTAATCGTTGCCACAGCTTTTCCTGCTGCCTTGCTTTTTGAAGAAATCGTATAATCCGTTCCCGAAGTTAACGTCTTTCCCGCAAGAGTCACTGTTATATCCGGAAGAATCACTTTACCGGTGTACGGATAATTCTCTTTGTTAAGCGTGCATGTCGCAAAACCGATGTCTTCTTTCACCGTTCCGTCACTGCACACGGTTCCCGCATAGGCCCACTGATCAGAGGATGAGAGATTCAGATACAAAGCGGGACGCACACCATCATAGGTGTTGTCGACATACCGACCATCAAAATTGACGAGGCCATAGCAGTGAACATATGCAGCGTAACGAGCCTTATATCCCGGCGAGCGAAGCCACCAGTAGCAGTTGCCGGTGTAAGCGCTGTTAGAATCCGAGAAGGTGCCCATAGCCTTCGCATACGTACTGCTTTTACACCTTCTGGATTCGTCATTTATGGAAAAATTATCTTTATAGAATCCATAGGAAGCGGACACATCGGAGTTATAAAGGTCATAAGAGGCCAAAAGGAAGACCTTGTCGCTTGTATTGTCTCCGCCATAGTTATTCGAATATGATCCGGTCGTCTTATTGTCCAGATCCGTTGAGACAATCGCCTTCCGTTCTGCTGATGAAAACGCGCTGTTGATATAATTCTTACCAGTGAAGTCCGTGCTGCAGTTATTTGTCGAATCATTATATCCGTTCAGCCAGCTTCTGATCGTGCTGTCGGCCCAGGTAACTGGTGTATCTATAATGTTATACTGCTGATCATCCAGCGCCTGATCGGCCAGCAGAAGGGCACGGCTACCTGAAACATTCAGCACCCGCCACTTGATTTTGTCATAGCGGAAATAATGGTAACTGCCGGAATCATTCCAGATATAATAGCCGTCAGAACCTGAATCCGAGTAAGTTGCATCACTTTTCCTGATCCGGCGGTATTTCTCCCCGTCCAGGGCCAGGTCGCCGTTGCTGTTCCAACCTGTCGCGCTCTTCAGTTTACTGTAGAGTTTATCATCCTTCACATAATCAGTGGTCTTTCCCCAGTCCTTTCCGCACGTGCCGCAGGTCTCCTTATTATCCACGATCTCCGTCTGAGGATAAGAGCCGAACCAGACACAGTCCCAGGTTACTTTTTGTCCGGCCGTCATCGATGAATCTGAAACAATACGGGGGTTGGACAAAGCCGCTGCTGCATGAACAACTGTTTCCGCTCCTTCATTCTTCAACAGATTTACCGACATTCCCGTCATCGTCAGAACGACACCCAGAAGAACCGACAGGATTCCCCTGACCAGGATGCCTTTTAATGTGACTGATGTAATCTCTGATCTTTGATTCATGTTCTTTCCTCCCTCTTTAATCCCAACGGACAAAAACAAACAGCTGAGAATACTCTTCTTCAAGCGCCATTTGTTCCCACGCCACAAATGATCCATAATATCCGATCACAATAATCCATTAATGAGATTCTTCTTCTGTAGGTTTATTTTACAGCAAACAGCCGTCACTGTCTATTTGTACGCCTGAATTTATCTGATTATTCTCACATAACGTGTCTGCACGTCAGGAATGCCGCGACCGCCTGTTATACTAAGGTAACATACCGAACAGAACTGCCGGCCGGTACCGAAGGTAATTGGTGAAACGGCATTGGTGAAACGGCAGCCGATAAAACGAACTATGCCAGACAAGTTGTCAGAGGCCGCCCGGCGCAGAATGATACGGGCAGACGAAACGGCAATTCCCGCAATCGCTTTACATTCCCCATAATAAAATGTATAATAAACACACGGAAATCCGGAAATTTCAATATATATCGTTTATTTGCGATTAGTGCATCGTTATAGAAAGGAGCTGTGTATGTTAAGTTTGAACGATTTGTATCAGCAGATGCTTGAACGCGCTGCGGCAAACAACCGCAACATCGTGCCGGACGGCGCGGATCCCGCGATGGTTTCAATTCTCATGAATCCGGACGAGTACGGGCTGGTTGTCAGGACAAAGCCATGCATCTGTTCCGGCGACAAAAAGGCCTGCGTTGACGTCTGTGACTGGGACGCCATGACGCTGGAAAACGATGGCAGCATCCGCATTGACGATACACAGTGTGTCGGCTGCCAGGCCTGCATCGATGCCTGTAAATTTGAAGTGCTGACGACAAAGAAAGACCTGATTCCTGTCGTCAACGACCTTCACAACTATGAAGGCCCCGTTTACGCGCTCGTCGCGCCGGCTTTCTCCGGCCAGTTCGGCAGTGAAGTGAGCGCCGGGAAACTCCGTTCCGCGCTTAAGAAACTGGGATTTACCGACATGATCGAAGTGGCGATCTTTGCCGACGTTTTGACGCTGAAAGAAGCGCTGGAATTTACAGAAAACATCAGCGATCAGTCCGCGTTCCAGCTGACAAGCTGCTGCTGCCCGATGTGGATTTCCATGATCAAAAAGAAATTTCACGAACTTCTGCCGAACGTGCCGGGCTCTGTTTCACCGATGATCGCCGGCGGCCGCACCGTGAAAGCGCTTCACCCAAACGCGAAGACGGTTTTCATCGGGCCGTGCATGGCGAAAAAGGCAGAGAGCAAAGATCCGGATCTGGCCGGCGCGATCGATTATGTTCTGACGTATCAGGAGCTTCAGGATCTTTTCTCGGTCACCGACATTGATCTGGAGAATCAGGAAGAAGAATCCAGTCCGCACGCATCCCGCACCGGAATCGGCTACGCGTACAGCGGCGGTGTCGCGGAAGCCGTGGAACTGACCGTGAAAGCGCTCAACCAGGGCGCCGACATCACGTTCGAGTCCCGGACAGCGGACGGCGTTCCGGATTGCAAAGCTTTGATCGAAGACATCCTGGCCGGCAACCGGCAGGGTAATTTCTTTGAGGGAATGGGCTGCAGAGGCGGCTGTGTCGGCGGGCCAAAGGCGATCCGGCCGAAGGAAGAAGGCAAAGAAGCCGTCCGGGCCTATGGGAAAGAATCCCGTTTTGAGACGCCGATGGAGAACCTGTATCTGATTGAGCTGCTGAACAGGCTGGGATTTTCAACGATTGAGGAATTTCTACAGAAGAGTGACCTGTACGACCGCATATTTGACTGATCAGGGGCAGATGCGGGCATTACAGACCTGCAGAACGGATATATCAACATGCCGGAATCATCATAATGTACTAGAAATTATCACAGTTAAAGGAGAGAAATTATGAACATTGTTAAAAAGTACACAGAGACCAGCCTGATACTACGCATACTTATCGGTATGGCGATCGGTATCGTGCTGGCTCTGATTTGTCCGAAGGCCGCTGCCATCGGCATCCTGGGCGACCTGTTCGTCGGCGCGCTGAAAGCGATCGCCCCAATTCTGGTGCTCGTCCTCATCATGAGTTCGCTGGCCAACGCCAAAGAAGGCCATGACAGCAACATGAAAATCATTATCATTCTGTACCTCGCCAGTACGCTGCTTGGCGCTCTTGTGGCTGTTGTCGGCAGTTTCCTGTTCCCGGTTAAAATGTCCGTCGCTGGTGTCGATTCCGCAACCAACACCGCGCCGGAAGGGATCGGACAGGTACTTCATAACCTTTTAATGAATGTCATCGACAATCCGGTCCACGCATTGGCCAACGCTAACTATCTCGGCATCCTCGCCTGGGCTTGTGTCCTGGGCATCGCCCTGCGTAAGTCCAGCCCAACGACAAAGCAGTTTCTGCAGGATCTGGCCGACTGCGTATCGACGGCCATCCGCTGGATCATCAACCTCGCGCCGTTCGGTGTCCTCGGTCTCGTATTTACAGCGGTCTCAACTTCCGGCATCGAAATCTTCACGACCTACGGCAAGCTTGTACTGCTGCTCGTCGGCTGCATGCTGTTCCAGGAATTCGTAACCAACGGTATTCTCATCGGAAGCTGCCTCCGCACCAACCCATATCCGCTGATCAGCCGCTGCGCGCGCGAAAGCGGCCTGACGGCTTTCTTCACCAGAAGTTCCGCAGCCAACATCCCAGTCAATATGGCGCTTTGTGAAAAACTCGGATTAAACAAAGACAATTACTCCGTTTCGATTCCGCTCGGATCCACGATCAACATGGACGGCGCGGCGATCACGATCACCGTCATGACGCTTGCGACAGCAAACATGCTCGGCATCAAAGTCAGTTTCCCGGCCGCGATCGTGCTTTGTTTCCTCGCGGCGCTTTCCGCCTGCGGAGCGTCCGGCGTTGCCGGCGGTTCACTGCTGCTGATCCCGCTCGCCTGCTCGCTGTTCGGCATTTCAAACGATATCGCCATGCAGGTCGTCGGTGTCGGCTTCATCATCGGCGTCATCCAGGATTCCTGTGAAACCGCGCTGAATTCCTCCTCTGACGTTATGCTTACCGCAACCGCGGAATTCATGCAGTGGAGAAAAGAAGGCCGGGAGCTGCCGTTCTGACCCGCCATATTGTTCTGATCAAATCAGTCAAACAGGTCAATTCAGTCAAAAAATAATCGTAAGCCCGCTTTGTCTCTTTAACAGAGTCAAAGCGGGCTCTTTTATCTTTGTGAACAGTCACCGGGCGTTCACAGAGCTGCCCGACCGGTCGTTCCGGGTCACGTCTGAGTCACGTCTAAGTGATACCATTACCCGTCGAATTTTATGACTTTCCGATCACCTTATACAGTTCATCAGGGCCCGGCGGGCCGGCGACAAAAGATTCTGCGCCGCTTTTCACCGTGATCCCGGAACCGGCTTCAAGCACAGTGCCGATCTCGGTAACGCGGATTCCGGAAGCGGAGACTTCACGGATAATCTTTTCCACGTGATCCGGTTGTGCCGCGATCAGCATGCAGCCGCTGGAGATAAGGCGCAGCGGGTTAATACTAAAATGCTCGCAGATCTTCCGTGTCTGATCGTCGATCGGGATGTCGTCAGCGCGGATTTCGGCGCCCAGGCCGGCGATGCTGCACATTTCCCAGACGGCACCGAGCACACCGCCTTCAGTTACATCGTGCATGCCGGCGGTGCCGATACGGCCGGCGATGATACCTTCCCGAACGACGCTGACTTGATCAAGGAGTGCCACGGCCTGTTCCAATTCCGCCTCAGTAAGGACACCGGTCAGCCGATCCCGGCAGTCAGAAGCAAGAATCCCGGTTCCTTCAAGACCGGCGGTCTTGGTTAGAAGAAAAACGTCGCCCGCCTTCATCGCCGCCGCGCTCTGGGACGCGCCGGCCGCCGAGCGGCCGAACGCCGTGGACACAATAATCGGCTGATTCACGGCGGCCGTCACCTCCGTGTGGCCGCCGATAATCTCGACACCGGCATGTTCCGCCGCGTCGGCCGCCTGCGCCATGATCAGGCTGACATCGTCCTTTGTCGTCCCGTCCGGAAGCATGACCGCGAGTGTGATGCCGAGCGGCTCAATTCCGTTGCTGGCGATATCATTGCAGGAAATGTGTATCGCGAGGCGCCCGATATCCGACGCGTTCGCCGTGATCGGATCCGTGGAAATCACGCAGTCATAGGATCCGAAATCAATCACCGCGCAATCCTCGCCGATCCCGGCCCGGGTTTTGACCTCCGGACGGGTCAGCCGGATTTTATCAATCACAAGATCTTTTAATACATCGCTGTCCAGTTTTCCGATTTTAAGCTTTTCCATTCTGTTTTCCTTCCCTGCGATTCCCACACAGATTTCACGTATTCAAAAACAGCGGAACGCCGTATCTGCAGGGAACCGGCGTTCCGCTTCCGGCCGCGGCCTGTTCAGGTATCAGAACCGCCGGCCTTTTTCTGTCTGAATTCTATTCCGTCACCGCTTTGTCTTTCATCCATTTCATAACGGTTTCCTCATCGATGACCGGGATGCCCAGTTCTGCAGCCTTCCGGTTCTTGGCCGAGCCGGACGACACATCGTTATTGATGAGGTAGGAAGTGTTGCCGCTGACAGATCCCGCTACCGAGCCGCCCGCCTGTTCAATCTCAGCCGCCAGCTGCTCGCGGTTCGTGTAGTTATTCAGCGAACCGGTGATGACAAAGGTCAGGCCGTTAAAGTAATCGTCGCGCGCTGTTTCTGTCTGATCCAGATCAAGGAATCCAAGAAGATCTTCAATAGTTTCCCGATTCTTCGTGATTCTGAAAAAGCGTACGTAATCATCCGCCATCACATCGCCGATTCCGTCAATCGCAACGAGTTCTTCCTTTGTCAGGGACTGGATCTTTGCCCAGTTGTTCTGACAGGCCCGGGCTATCAGACGTGCGTTGGCCGTACCGATTCCCGGAACGCCGAGTCCGTACAGGAGACGTTCCGGCGTTGTTCTCTTTGCCGCCTCAATGGACGCCACCAGGTTGTCAAAGGATTTTTCTCCAAAACCTTCCATATCGACAACCATTGCCTTATATTCTTTAAGACGGAATAAATCGCCGTAGTCTGTAATCACGCCTCTTCCGATCAGTTTCTCGATCGTCGCTTCACTCAGGCCGTCGATATCCAGCGCGTCACGTGAAACGAACAGCGCGAGTCTCTTTACGTGCTTGGCCAGGCAGTCCGGGTTTGGACAAAACAGCGTTACCACGCCTTTATCTTCTCTGATCAGGGTTATAGAACCGCACACCGGACATTCTTCCGGAATGTAGATGTTGTCGCTCTGTGTCAGGTTGTCCTTGATCTGCGGAATGATCATATTCGATTTATAAACTGTGATCCGGTCGCCGATGCCCAGCTTCAGTTCCTGCATCGTGCTGATGTTGTGCACAGAAGCTCTGGAAACCGTCGTGCCCTCCAGTTCAAGCGGATCGAAAACGGCGATCGGATTGATCAGACCGGTTCTGGAAGCACTCCATTCGATCTCACGCAGCGTGGTTTCCTTTGTCTCATCGGCCCATTTGAAGGCCAGCGCGTTGCGCGGGAATTTTGCCGTAACGCCGAGTGATTCGCCGTAGGCGACATCTTCAAATCCGAGGACAAGACCGTCGGACGGGATGTCGTACGTCATGATTTCACGGGCGTACCAGTCAACCGTCTCCTTGATGTTTTCCGGCGTAACCATCTTGTAATCCGCAACCTGGAATCCCTGATCAACAAGCCACTCCATCTGGTATTTAAAACTGTTTCTGAAATCGACGTCCTCCGCGCCGATCAGTGAAAATGCGTAAAAACGGACGTGGCGGCCCTTTGTTACGGTCGGGTCAAGCTGACGGATCGAACCGCTGCAGAGGTTTCGCGCGTTCTTATATTTGGAATCCGCGTCCGGAATGCTCGCGTTGATTTTTTCAAAATCACTGTATGTAATGACGGCTTCGCCGCGCAGGATCAGGTGCCCTTTATACTCGATCTCCTCCGGCAGATTGTCAAAGTACCGCGCGTTAGCCGTCACGACTTCACCGACGTCGCCATTCCCGCGCGTGACCGCCTTGGACAGTTTTCCGTTGTCATACGTTAAAACAATCGTGATGCCGTCCAGCTTCCAGGCAAGAAGTCCCTCGTGGTCGCCCAGAAACGCGGCGAGTTCATCTTTGCTCTTTGTCTTGTCAAGGGAAAGCATCCGCACTTCATGTTCTTCCTTCGGCAGATCGGAAATGATTTCATAGCCAACGCTCTGCGACGGACTGTCGTCAATCAAAATCCCGAATTCCTTCTCCAGATCCAGGAGTTCATCATAAAGCGCATCGTATTCGATATTTGGAATAATTTCCACCGCAGTCTGATAATAGGCTCTGGAGGCCTCATTCAGCCTGTCCGCGATTTCCTGCATGCGTTTTTTTGCATCTTCTTTGGTCATTGTCATTTTATTCACCTCATTTATAATATGTAATCGGACCGGATTTCCGGGTCCCCTTTCATCATCAGATTTACAGTTTTTCCAGCGGCGCGACATCTCTGGCCAGCTTCTTGATTCCTACGGAATCAAAAGCGACCGTCACGATCGAGCCGGCAGATTCGATCACAAGACCTTCCCCGAACTTTTTATGGAAAACCCGGTCTCCCTGCGCCAGATCGACGGATGCGCCCTGTGATTTTTTATGTGTATCCATCCTCGCGTACTTCATCGCGTCAAAAGGTTTATACGGCTTCTGGGCGTAGCCGTCGCGGCTTCCGGTCGGCACACCGAGACTCGTGCCCTTCCTCGGTTGATAAACCGCGTCTCCGGTCATCAGCGTGCTGTCGATTTCCTTGAGAAACTGCGACTCCCGCGTATAATCAGTTCGCCCGTAGCGCATTCGCAGCTCCGCGCTCGTCAAAAAGAGCAGTTCCTCCGCCCGCGTCATACCGACATAGCAAAGCCGGCGCTCCTCTTCCATTGAAGCCGGATCATCGAACGCCCGGCTTCCCGGAAAAAGCCCGTCCTCCATGCCCGGCATAAAAACGACCGGGAACTCCAATCCTTTGGCGCTGTGCATTGTCATCATCGTGCACGATGCCTGCCCGTCGTCATAATTGTCAACCTCCGCTGCGAGGGCCAGCTGTGCCATAAATTCATCAATTGAAGAATTTTCGGTACTTTTCTCATAATCCGCGATCACCGATTTGAATTCCATCAGATTCTCAATTCGGCTCTCGGACTCGAGCGTTTTATCGTTCTCCAGCGATTTCAGGTAGCCCGTTTTCACCAGAAGTTCGTCAAAAATATCCGAAACATCAAGATTTTCACGTTCCTGCCGACAAAGGGTGATGCACTCAACCATCTCCTTTACTTTGTCAAAAGCCTTGCCCGGCAACGTTTCCAGCACCTCTCCGTCCGGGTCACTCAGCGCTTCAAACATGCTCTGCTGCCGCACCCTTGCAAAAGCCGCGATCTTATCCTGCGTTTTGGCCCCGACGCCGCGCTTCGGCTCGTTAATAACGCGCAGCAGAGAAAGATCGTCCGCCGGATTGACGACAAGCCGCATATAAGCCATAACATCCTTGATTTCCTTGCGGTCGTAATAGCGCATTCCCGATAAAACCTGATATGGAATGCCCTGCATACTGAGTGCTTCTTCAAAGAGGCGCGACTGCGCGTTGGTCCGATACAGAATCGCGAAATCGCTGTACTCTCTGCCGTCGCGCGCCAGCCAGCCAATCTGGCGCGCGATGTAAGAAGCTTCCTCTTTATCGCTTTCCAGACGGGAATAGCGGATCTTTTCCCCGTCTTCCTTTGTCGTCCACAGTTCTTTCCGTTTACGGCTCCGGTTATTGCGAATCACTGAGTGCGCCGCCGCCAGGATGTTGCCGACCGAACGATAATTCTGCTCCAGGCGGATGACCTGTGCCTCTGGGAAATCTTTCTCAAAGTCCAAAATGTTGCGGATGTCCGCCCCGCGCCACTGATAGATGCACTGATCATCATCGCCCACCACGCAGATGTTGTGGTGTTCCTCCGCAAGCATACTCACGAGCCGGTACTGGATGTGATTGGTATCCTGATACTCGTCGACCATAATATAACGGAAGCGCTGCTGATATTTTACAAGAACTTCTTCATCCGCCTCAAACAGCTTCATACAGTTGAGCAGGAGATCGTCAAAGTCCATTGCGTTGTTTTCTTTAAGCCTTTTGTCGTATTCACTGTAAACCATGTAAACGGCCTTGCTGCGGGCGCTTTCCGGGCTGACCTCCCGGTATTCCTCCGGCCCCATCGCTTTTTCTTTACAACGGCTGATTACGGACAAAAGCATCTGCGGCTTGTATTCTTTGTCGCTGATTCCGAGTTCCTTTTCGATCTTTTTGACCAGCGTCTTCTGATCCGATGTGTCGTAGATGACAAAATTGGAATTATAGCCGATGCGGTCTGCGTTCATATGCAGGATCCGGAGACACATCGCGTGAAAAGTCATGATCCACATGCCGCCGGTACTGCCGATCAGGCCTTCGACGCGCTCCCGCATTTCATTGGCCGCTTTATTAGTGAACGTAACGGCCAGGATGCGGTACGGATCAATGCCCGACTCGACCATATGCGCGATCCGGTGCGTCATTGTACTCGTTTTTCCCGATCCTGCCCCTGCCAGAATCAGGATCGGACCGTCCAGCTTGTTGACGGCCTCCTGCTGTTTTTCATTAAGATTACTGAAACTCATTCATTCTCCCTTCATACCCGTTTATTGATCCGTCAATAATACCGCCGAGTTTTACACCGAGTCAATTCCCACACGGACTCGGAGCTGCTGCTGATGCGGACGAAAAACGTCAGAGAGCGGATCAGGCTCTGAAAATACTGACCTGCCCCAGTTTTCCGAGCAGCCTCGTATCCCTGGCCTCGCCCGGCGTCACAAACAAAATCGAATCAAAACCTATGTTTTCTTCACCTTCATTTTCCTCAAAATCGCTCAATCTGGCCGCCACGGATTTCTCCGTCGATCTGAAACCGCACGATAAAATATGCGGCATCTTCGCGTTCAGTTCATCGCTGTCAGCGATTTTTTCAACGATCAGACCTTTGTTTTCCGTATCGATCCAGATCATTGTCACCGAGCTACCGGAACTCAGTACCGTACCAGCAACTGAACAAAACAGCTCCATCGTACGCGATTTCTGTTCCGGCGTCAGGAACAGCGACTCTGACAGACCATTGTCCAGCAGTACGCAGATATTTCCTTCTTCCGGAATCGCCTCGCTGCTGATTCTGGAAATCTTCGGAACAATGCAGATGTCCTTTGACGCGCCGGCAGAGGCGGTTTTTGTATGCCTGGCGAGCAGATCTTCCATTTCGATATTCCTGACCCTGACCCGGATCACGCCGCACCGACTCTCTGTAATGTCCAGCGGGCACTTTCTGGAACGGGCCGGCACCGCTTTGAACGGAAACTCCGAAAGTGAATTTTCACCGGTCAGAAGATTTTCCACAGATATACTCATTTTCCCCCTGACAAATGACAGTTTCCACGGCTTGGCTGTCTCGACTTCTACCCGAATCCGCGTATCTTTTTCCGCCTGATCCGGACACTTGATACGGCACTCCACATTGCCGCTGAGCTTCGATACTGTGATCCGACTGATCACACCGGCAATAATCAAAAGCACGCCAAGCACAATCGCAACCGGATTCAGGGTGTCGAGCCCCAAAGTCAGCAGCACCGTCAGCAGAAAAACATATATGATCGTTCGCAAATTATCCCTATTGAACATAAAACCCTCCGGTTATCCTAAACGGCGCGTCTTCCCCGACAAAGGGTACTCTGCCGCATCTTCCGGCGGCAGCACATCGAGCAGCCGCATCGACAGCGCAGCGGCCAGCCTCATCGACAACGCATCCGGCGCCGTCCGCAATCTATATTATCTTTTATTTTACAATATTCGTGTGCGCATTGCAAAGATTTCAGCTTCGGAGCACCCAACTGCAAAGCACTAAAAAAAGAGCACCCGTGGGTCTGCAATACCCGACAGAATGCTCAGTTTTTTTATTTATTTAAGCTGTTTTATACGAGTTCAAGGAATACGACCTCGGAATTGTCGCCCCTTCTCGGTCCGAGTTTGAGAATTCTCGTATATCCGCCGTTTCGTTCAGCGTATCTAGGCGCGATATCCTCAAACAGCTTTGTAACAACAGATTCATCGTATACATAACCAAGAACCTGTCTTCTTGCTGCCAGATCGCCGCGCTTTGCCAGTGTGATCAGCTTTTCAGCTTTTCTTCCGGCTTCTTTTGCTCTCATATTTGTTGTAGAAATTCTTTCTTCACGGAAAAGATCTGTCACAAGATTTCTCAGCATGGATTTTCTGTGCGCGGAATTTCTACCCAGCTTTCTATATCCCGGCATGTCAACTCTCCTTTCTCGATATTATTCGTCGCTCGGTTTCAGGCTGAGCCCAAGTTCTGCAAGTTTGTTCTTAACCTCTTCAAGAGATTTCTTGCCGAGGTTTCTGAATTTCATCATGTCTTCTTCTGTCTTTTCGGTCAGTTCCTCAACAGTGTTGATCGAAGCTCTCTTCAGACAGTTATATGATCTCACTGACAGTTCGAGTTCTTCGATTGTCATTTCAAGCGCCTTTTCTTTCTGATCCTCTTCCTTTTCGACCATGATTTCCATCTTGTCGGTAGAATCGTCGAGTTCAATAAACAGATTGAGATGTTCCTGCATGATTTTGGCGCCGATCGAAACACCTTCTTCAGGCGTGACGGAACCGTCTGTCCAGATTTCCAGAACAAGTCTGTCATAGTCAGTTACCTGACCGACTCTTGTATTTTCGACAGTAAAATTGACCTTTTCAACCGGCGTGTAGATCGAATCTACCGGGATGACGGATATTGGCATACCGTCAGCCTTATTCTGCTCGGCTGGAACATATCCGCGGCCCCTTGCAAGGTTGATTTCCATAACAAGGGTTGCGCTCTCTTCCAACGTCGCAATGTGCAGATCCGGATTAAAAATCTCCAGGTCGGCATCACTGACAATATCTGCAGCCGTTACGTCCATCGGACCGACAGCATTAATAATCACTCTCTTTGTGTCTTCGCCGTAAAGCTTTACCGCGAGTTTCTTCAGGTTGAGAATAATTTCCGTTACATCTTCCTTAACACCCGGGATTGTTGAGAATTCATTAAGAATCCCGTCAATTTTGATCGAAGTTACTGCGGCTCCCGGAAGGGAACTGAGAAGAATTCTTCTCATTGCGTTGCCGAGAGTCATTCCATAGCCTCTTTCCAGCGGCTCTACAATGAACTTCCCGTATCCGCCATCGTCGCTAATTTCCTTACTAATCGTTGGTTTTTCGATCTCTATCACTAAAAAAACCTCCCTTTTGTTCCAAAAGAAATAACTTTACGCTACATTATTTGGAATACAGCTCGACGATCAGGTGTTCAGCAATCGGTGTATCAATTTCGTCTCTTGTAGGAAGACTGATGACCTTGCCTTCAAGTTTCTCAGCATCAACTGAAAGCCATGACGGGCAAACAATCTGCATTTCCTTGATTTCCTTGAATTTCGGCGAACTCTGGCTTCTTTCTTTTACCTTGATCACATCACCCGGTTTTACCTGAAGCGCCGGTGAGTTGACTTTTTTACCGTTCAGAGTGTAATGACCATGAACGACCAACTGTCTTGCCTCTCTTCTCGTGAGTGCGAGACCCAGTCTGTAAACAACATTGTCCAGTCTGGATTCAAGCATGATCAGAAGATTTTCGCCTGTAGCGCCTTTTTTCTTTGCCGCTTTGTCAAAAGTGTTTCTGAACTGCTTTTCCTGTACGCCATAGATAAATTTTGCTCTCTGCTTCTCACGCAGCTGGAGACCATATTCGCTCATCTTGCGCTGGCGTCTGTTCGGCTGACGTTTGGATTCCTTAAAGATACCCAGGTGACTCGGATGAATCTCTAATGATCTGCATCTTTTCAAAATTGGATCTCTGTTTCTTGCCATTTTCTACTCCTCCTATCAGACTCTTCTTCTCTTTGGCGGTCTGCATCCGTTATGCGGGATCGGTGTGATATCTTTGATCATAGTGATTTCAAGACCTGCAGCCTGCAGAGCTCGAATCGCCGCTTCTCTTCCGGATCCCGGGCCTTTAACGTAAACTTCTACTGTCTTGAGGCCGTGTTCAATGGCACCCTTTGATGCTGTGTCGGCAGCCATCTGAGCAGCAAACGGAGTAGATTTCTTTGACCCTCTGAATCCAAGTGAACCTGCACTGGACCATGAAAGTGCGTTTCCATCCATATCTGTCAGTGTAACTAATGTATTATTAAAGGTGGACTGAATATGAGCCTGACCTTTACTGATGTTCTTACGCTGAACTTTCTTTTTTCTCGTATTTCTTCTCTGAGTCTTTGCCATATTATCGTCCTTCCTTCTTCTTCTTTCTTCCTACTGTTTTCTTAGGACCTTTACGCGTTCTGGCGTTGGTTTTGGTATTCTGTCCTCTTACAGGAAGGCCTCTTCTGTGTCGGATCCCTCTGTAGCTTCCGATTTCCATCAGACGCTTGATGTTCAGTGAAGTTTCTCTTCTGAGGTCACCTTCAACCATATATTCGTTATCGATAATTTTTCTGATTTTACCAGCTTCTTCCTCGGTCAGATCCTTGACTCTTGTGTCCGGATTGATTCCGGATTTTTCGAGGATTTCTTTTGCTGATGTTCTGCCAATGCCATAAATATAAGTCAATCCGATTTCCACTCTTTTATCTCTGGGCAGATCGACACCGGCTATACGAGCCATATGCTCCTCCTTCTCCTATCTTCCGTCACTACTCCGGGAGTGATATAGACAGGTGTTCCCTTAAAAATAATTACCGGATCTACAGCCCCGGCGCTGCAAACCGTCTTAACCTTGTCTCTGTTTATGCTTTGGATTCTCACAAATGACCATGACTCTGCCATGTCTTTTGATAACCTTACACTTTTCGCAGATCGGTTTTACTGAAGCTCTTACTTTCATATATAAAACCTCCTTATTAGTGTCGTTTTGATAATTATCCTCTGTCTCTCCAGATGATTCTGCCGCGTGTCAGATCATACGGGGACAATTCTACTTTAACTTTATCGCCCGGAAGGATTCTGATGTAATTCATTCTGATCTTTCCGGAGATATGAGCGAGTACTTCAAAACCGTTTTCCAGTTTTACCTTGAACATCGCATTCGGCTGTGCATCGACAACAGTTCCCATTGCTTCTATGGTATCTTTCTTCGACATAATTATTCCTCTCTGTACAACGTGAGCAGTTCCGGTTCACCATCGGTTATTACAACCGTGTTCTCATAATGTGCTGCGAGTTTTCCGTCCGCTGTAACAACAGTCCAGTCGTTCAAAAGCTTCTCGCATTCATAGGAGCCCTGTACGATCATCGGTTCGATCGCCAAAGCCATCCCCTTCACCAAACGTGGTCCTTTTCCGGCCTTGCCGTAGTTCGGTATCGGAGGATCCTCATGCATATCATGTCCAACCCCATGCCCCACATAGTCGCGGATTACGCCGAAGCCCGCCGCTTCAGCGACTTCCTGAACAGCGTGAGAAATATCTGAAAGCCGATGCCCAACCCGGGCATATCGGATGCCTTCAAAGAAACTTGCCTCTGTCACTTCAATCAGACGGCGCGCCTCATCAGAAATCTTACCGACCGCGTAGGTTCGGGCAGCATCACTTACATATCCTTTATAAGTCGATCCGATATCTACACTGACGATATCGCCTTCCTGAAGAATTCTTCCTTTCTCCGGGATTCCGTGCACGACTTCATCATTGATCGAAACACATGCACTGGCGGGAAATCCGTTGTATCCCAGAAAAGTAGGAACCATTCCATGCCGTCTGATTCTTTTTTCAACAAAGCGGTCAATGTCCAGCGTTGACAGACCGGGTCTGATAAAATCTTTCAATTCATGAAGGATCGTTCCCGTAACCTTTCCGGATGTACGCATTAATTCAATCTCTTCATCGGATTTAATTATGATCATAATCAGCCACCCAGTGCCTCTGCTACCGCAGCGGATGCAACTTCAAGCGCCGCCGCTCCGTCAATATTCGCAATTTTCCCCTTCTTTTCATAATAATCGATGAGCGGTTTTGTCTCACGATTATAAACTTCGATTCTGTTTCCAGCGGTCTCTTCATTGTCATCCGGTCTCTGAATGAGTTCGGCTCCGCAGATGTCGCAGATGCCTTCCTTCTTCGGAGGCATTCCCACGATGTGGAAAGTGGCGCCGCACTTAGGGCATACTCTGCGTCCAGTAAGACGCTTCATAAGTACATCGTCCGGAACTTCCAGGTTGATGACAACACTGATTTCCTGGCCGTGTTCGTCCAGGAATTTATCCAGTTCTTCTGCCTGATGGACTGTTCTTGGGAATCCGTCGAGGATGAATCCGTTTTTACAGTCATCTTCCAGCAGTCTTGTCGTTGCGATCTCAATTACAAGATCATCCGGAACAAGCTCACCTTTGCTCATATATTCCTGAGCCCTCTTACCGAGTTCGGTGCCATTCTTGATGTTTTCTCTGAAAATATCGCCTGTCGAAATATGTGGAATATTATTATTCTTAACTATGATTGCCGCCTGTGTACCTTTACCGGCCCCCGGCGGTCCAAGCAAAATCGTTCTGATCATCTTTATCTCTCCTTATTTAAGAAAGCCCTGATAGTTTCTCATCAGCATCTGATTCTGCAGCTGCTGCATCGTATCCAGCGCTACGCCGACAGCAATGAGCAGAGATGTTCCGCCGAACCGGATGTCGTCAAAAACCGTAAATTTCGCCACGATGGTCGGCAGCGTCGCAACTGCCGCCAGGAAAATCGCTCCGACGATCGAAATCTTTGACATTATATTACTCAGATAAGCCACTGTCGGCTGTCCCGGTCTGATTCCCGGAATAAATCCTCCGTTCTGCTTCATATTATCCGCAACTTCTACCGGATTGAATGTGATCGCCGTATAGAAGTAGTTGAAGAACAGAATCAGCAGAATATTGCAGATGGAATAAATCCAGACACCCGGATTTCCGCTCATTGCCAGCCACTTACTGTAGAACTTTGCAAATCCCGAATCCGGAATGATCTGGGCAATCGTAGCCGGAAACTGCAGCAGCGCCAGTGCGAAAATGATCGGAATTACGCCGGCCTGATTGACTTTCAGCGGAATGTGTGTCGACTGTCCGCCATACATCTTCCGTCCGACAACTCTTTTGGCATACTGTACCGGAATCTTTCTCGTTCCCTGCTGAACCATAATGATTCCAACTACGACGAGAATGGCAAAAGCAACGAACAATATAACTGAAATGAAGTTTGCCTCACCACTTTTTACCTTATTAAGAATGCTCGCTATGTCTGCCGGGATCCTGGCAATGATTCCGCCGAAAATGATCAGAGATATGCCGTTACCGATACCGTATTCGTTAATCTGTTCTCCCAGCCACATCAGGAACGTTGTGCCCGCTGCAAGAACCAGTGTTATAACGAAGTAGTTCAAAACTGAACTTTCGATCAATGAGCTTCTGAACAGGCCAAACGTCATACCAAACGCCTGAATCAGCGCAAGCCCGACCGTCATATACCGGGTGATCGCAGTCATTTTCTTCCGGCCTTCCATGCCTTCCTTTGCCAGATTCTCAAAATACGGAAAAGCAACTGTCAGCAACTGTATAATAATGCTGGCCGTGATATACGGCGTAACACTCAGCGCAAAAAGTGTCATATTACTGAACGCGCCGCCGGAGAAAAGATTGGCCATCCCCATAATTCCTTCCATGCTTTGATTCTGCATCGCCTGCAGAGCCGTTGCACTCATACCCGGAACAGGAATACAGCAACCGAGACGAAATACTGCCAGCATCAGGATCGTAAAGATTATCTTCGCCCTGATTTCCCTGACTTTAAAAGCCTGGGAAACTGATTTAAGCATTTCCATTAGATTACCTCGGCCTTCCCGCCGGCTTTTTCAATCTTCTCGACAGCAGTTTTAGTGAACTTCTTTGCCTGAACAGTCAGGTTAACGTTCAGATCTCCGTCGCCAAGGATCTTTACTCCATCATTTATTTTCTTAATAACGCCGCTTTCCTTCAGAAGCTCCGCTGTAATTACTGTACCGGCTTCGAATCTGTTAAGGTCGTCAACATTAATTGTAGTGTATTCTTTAGCGAAAATATTTTTGAAACCTCTCTTAGGAATACGTCTGTACAGCGGCATCTGTCCGCCTTCGAATCCAAGTCTGACTCCGCCGCCACTTCTTGATTTCTGTCCGTTCATACCTCTTCCGGCAGTTGTGCCGAGTCCGGTACCCGTTCCGCGGCCTTTTCTCTTGCGATTCCTTTTTGATCCCGCAGGAGCATTCAATTCATGCAGTTTCATAATCTGTGCACCTCCTGTCCTTAAATTTCTTCAACGGTCAAAAGATGCGAAACCTTATTCACTGCACCGCGCGTTGCCGGTGTGTCAGCGAGTTCGACCGAGTGATGCATCTTCTTAAGTCCAAGTGCTTCAACCACTTTTCTCTGTTTAGGGGAAGCGCCAATGGTACTCTTTGTCAGTGTGATTTTAAGTTTACCAGCCATTATGCTTACCTCCTAACCTAAAATTTCTTCAGGGCTCTTGCCTCTCAGCTTCGCGACCTTCTCTACGGTCATGAGGCTCTTGAGTCCTTCAAGCGTTGCATATGCAATGTTTCCGGCATTTTTTGAGCCGACTGATTTTGCTCTTACGTCTTTTATTCCCGCGGATTCCAGTACTGTACGAGCGGAAGAGCCGGCGATTACTCCGGTACCTTCTGAAGCAGTCATCAGCAGTACCTTGCTTGCGCCGAAAACACCGACGTTTGAATGTGGAATCGTTGTTCCTACTGTCGGAACAAAAATCAGATTTTTCTTCGCATCTTCCGTTGCTTTTCTGACTGCTTCCGGAATTTCAGCCGCTTTACCGAGGCCGACACCGACGTAACCATTATGGTCACCAACAACAACAGTAACGCTGAATCTCATGTTTCTGCCGCCCTTTACCGTCTTGGCAACACGTCTGATGTTTACTATCGTTTCAGTCAAATCGAGCTTGGAAGTATCAATCGTATTACGCATTATCTTTCCCCCCGTTAGAATTTCAATCCGCCTTCACGAGCACCTTCTGCGAGTTCCTTAACTCTTCCGTGATAAAGGAATCCACCTCTGTCAAAAGCTACTTCGCTGATTCCTTTGTCAAGTGCTCTCCTGGCAATCGCTTCACCGACTTTCTTTGCAGCATCCTTGTTTCCGCCGTAAGCGATCTCAGCTTTGAGTTCTTTGTCGATCGTAGAAGCGGAAGCCAGTGTTTTATGATTCACATCATCGATGATCTGGCAGAAAATGTTCTTGTTGGATCTGAAAACACAAAGTCTTGGCTTATCAGGAGTTCCGATCAAATAGTTTCTGAGTCTCTGATGTCTTTTAAGACGTTTCTCTCTCTTCGTAGGTTTAGCCATCCTGTCTCACTCCTTTCTACGCATTTACGGCTCCGGTCTTGCCTTCTTTTCTGCGGATCTGTTCATCATCATACCGGATTCCCTTGCCTTTGTATGGTTCAGGTTTTCTCCATGCTCTGATGTTTGCCGCATAATTTCCGACTTCTGCCTTATTGATTCCCTTAACGAGGATCGTTGTCGCGTCTGGCGTCTCCGTCGTAATTCCTTCCGGATCTTCCAGTTCAACAGGATGTGAATAACCAAGGTTCATCACGAGCTTGTTGCCTTTCTTTTCCACCTTGTATCCTACGCCGTTCACAATCAGCTTTTTCTCATAGCCGTTTGATACCCCGACGACCATATTGTTGATCAGCGTTCTTGCGAGACCGTGCTGTGATCTGTCAATTCTGTTGTCGGTCGCTCTTGTAACTTTAACTTCAGCGCCTTCCACTGTGACAGTGATTCTCGGGCTGATCTGTTCACTGAGTTCTCCCTTAGGTCCTTTTACTGTAACGATGTTGTTGTCGTCAACCTTAACCTCTACACCGGCAGGAAGCGCGATTTCTTTATTGCCTATTCTTGACATTCCATTTACCTCCTACCATACATAACAGATGACTTCGCCGCCAACTCCAAGTTTTCTGGCTTCTTTATCGCTGATTACGCCCTTTGACGTTGAAATAATCGCGATTCCGAGTCCGCCGAGAACTCTTGGAATCTCATAAGCCTTCGCATAGACCTTGAGACCCGGCTTTGAAATTTTTCTGATTCCTGAAATAACTCTTTCTTTATCTGCACCGTACTTCATCTGTACTTTGATTGTATCCTGAGTGGTGCCGTCTATAACGTCATAGCCTGCGATGTATCCCTCATCAAGAAGAATCTTTGCGATTGCTTTTTTCATCTTCGTTGCAGGGATTTCGACAGTTTCATGACCTACCGTATTGGCATTTCTGATTCTTGTCAGCATATCCGCTATAGGATCTGTCATTGTCATTGCGTTATACTCCCTTCATGCGATTTATTCATTCGCCGGATCCGTGCCCCTGCGGACCGGACCGGTTTTACCAGCTTGCCTTCTTTACGCCAGGAATCTCGCCCTTGTAAGCAAGTTCTCTGAAGCAGACACGGCAGATTCCGTATTTTTTCAGTACGGAATGCGGACGTCCGCAGATATTGCATCTTGAATATGCTCGTGTAGCGTATTTCGGCTTTCTCTGCTGTTTGATCTTCAAGGACTTCTTAGCCATTTCAACCTCCTACTGCTGCTTTGCAAACGGCATTCCGAGCAGTTCGAGAAGCGCAAGTGCTTCTTCATCGGTCTTAGCCGTTGTCGTGAATACGATATTCATTCCCTTGATCGTATCTACATTATCATATACGATTTCAGGGAAAATCAGCTGTTCCTTGATTCCCATGGAATAATTTCCTCTTCCGTCAAAGGAATTTCTGCTGACTCCTCTGAAGTCTCTTACGCGAGGAAGAGAAACGTTGAAGAGCTTGTCGACAAAGACATACATGTTGGTTCCTCTGAGAGTTACCTTTGCGCCAACCGGCATCCCCTGTCTGACCTTAAAGTTCGCAATAGACTTTCTCGCTTTTGTGATGACTGGTTTCTGTCCTGTGATCTCGGCGATCTCAGCAACTGCTGACTCCAGAACCTTGGAATTTTCCTTTGCTTCGCCAAGCCCCATGTTCAGCGTGACTTTTTCAAGCTTAGGAACTTCCATTACATTTTTATACTGGAACTTTTCCATCATCTGTTTAAATACTTCATTTCTATAAGTATCCTGTAATCTTGCTGCCAAAACATTCTCCTCCTTTCCTAGTCAAGTATTTCTCTGGTCTTTCTGTTCACTCTGATCTTCTGACCATCTCTGAATTCATAACCAATTTTTACCGCTTCATTTGCCTTATCATCATAGTACATGACATTGGACACATGAATCGGGCCTTCCACATGCTTGATCTCAGCAGCTTCAGTTCTGGTCTGTTTCTGATGCTTAGTCTGAATATTCACGCCCTCAACAATGACTCTGTTCTCCTTTGGCATTGCCTTCAATACTTTTCCGGTCTTGCCTTTATCTTTTCCGGTAATAACGATTACCATATCATCTTTTTTAATACGCATTCGTTACCCCTCCTATAATACTTCCGGAGCAAGTGAAACGATCTTCATGAATCCTGATTCTCTGAGCTCTCTGGCTACAGGTCCGAAAATACGTGTTCCGACCGGAGTTTTATCTTCTTTATCCTTAATGATTACTGCTGCGTTCTGATCGAACTTCACATAACTGCCGTCTGCTCTTCTGGCACCTGTTTTTGTTCTTACAACAACAGCTTTTACAACGTCACCCTTCTTGACAACGCCGCCCGGTGTTGCTTCTTTAACTGTGCAAACAATAATGTCTCCGATGTTTGCATACTTACGGCCTGTTCCGCCGAGAATGCTGATGCAGAGAAGATTTTTTGCACCAGAGTTGTCAGCAACCCTTAATCTTGTTTCTGTCTGAATCATGATCTGGCGCCTCCTTATTTAGCCTTTTCAATCATTTCCACGAATCTCCATCTCTTATCCTTTGAGAGAGGTCTCGTTTCCATAATTTTGATTTTGTCACCGATATTGCATTCATTCTGCTCGTCGTGAGCCTTGACTTTCTTTGTCCTCTTTACTGCTTTTCCGTAAAGAGAATGTCTGACAAAGTCTTCGATCGCAACGACAACCGTTTTATCCATCTTGTCGCTGACAACGGTTCCGACTTTCGTTTTTCTGTTATTTCTGACGTCTGCCATCCTTCATCCTCCTTCCGGTTAAGCCTGGACGCTTTCCAGCTCTTTTTCTCTGATAATCGTCTTTACTCTGGCGATGTTTCTCTTAACTTCCCTCATTTTTACAGGGTTTTCAAGCTGGCCGGTAACGTGCTGGAATCTGAGATTGAACAGTTCCTGTTTCATTTTGTCCAGCTCAAGGTTTAATTCGACGTCCGTCATTTCTCTAATTTTATTCAAATCCATTACGCTTCACCGCCTTTTTACCTTTCCTGGTCCTTCTTAACCACAAATTCAGTCTTGATCGGGAGCTTGTGTCCTGCAAGTCTCATTGCCTCACGAGCCTGCGCTTCTGTTACGCCACCGATCTCGAACATTACTCTGCCAGGCTTTACAACCGCTACCCAGTACTCAGGTGAACCCTTACCGGATCCCATACGTACTTCAGCCGGTTTCTTTGTGACTGACTTATGCGGGAAAATTTTAATATATACTTTGCCGCCTCTTTTGGTGTATCGGGTCATCGCAATTCTGGCTGCCTCGATCTGGTTGGAAGTGATCCATCCGCATTCGTCAGCAACGAGCCCGAAGTCACCGTATGTAATAGTATTACCCTTGGTGGCTTTGCCTTTCATTCTACCTCTGTGAATTCTTCTATGCTTAACGCGCTTTGGCATTAACATGGGCTGGTTCCTCCTTTCACTGCTTCCTTATTCGGTTTCTGTTTCCGGTGTCTGTGTTTCAGGAGCATCCACCTGCGGTGCTTCTACTGCAGGTTCTTCCGCCTTCGGTTCAGGCTTCGGAGCTCTTTTTCTTGGACTTGCAGCTACAGGTCCGCTGTTTCTTCTGTCGTTCCGGTCATTTCTTCTGCGGTTATTTCTTCTTCCGCCGCCGTCTCTTCTGTTTCTTCTGTCTCTTCTGTTTTCACGTTTTTCCTCTCTGATCGAACTCTGCAGTCCCTTGTCGAGGATTTCTCCGTGATTGATCCAGACTTTGACACCGATCCTTCCGTATGTCGTATCTGCTTCAGCGAAACCGTAGTCGATATCCGCTCTCAGTGTATGAAGAGGAACATTGCCTTCACTGTACTGCTCGCTTCTGGCGATCTCGGCGCCACCCAGACGTCCCGAACAAAGAATCTTGATTCCCTTGGCTCCGGACTTCATGGTTCTTCCGATTGCCTGCTTCATTGCTCTTCTAAAAGAAACTCTGTGTTCGAGCGCTTCCGCAACACTTTCCGCTGAAAGCTGAGCATCCATTTCAGCTCTTCTCACTTCTTCGATTGAAATGTTTACTTTTTTATTCGTGAGCTTTTCAAGCTGTCTTTTCAGATCTTCGATTCCCGCGCCGGATCTTCCGATGACCATGCCCGGTCTTGCAGTGGAAATCGTAATTCTCATTCTGCTGTCGGCAGGTCTTTCGATCAAAATCTTAGAAACGCCGGCACTGTATAAATTCTTCTTAATAAAGGTTCTAACCTTATAATCTTCTGCGAGATAATCAGCAAAATTTTCTTTTCCAGCATACCATTTGGAATCCCAGTCCTTGATTACGCCTACTCTTAACCCATGCGGGTTTACCTTCTGACCCATTCAATGAACCTCCTGACTATTCTTTCTCTCTAAGAGTAACAGCAACGTGGCTTGATCTCTTAAGTATTATTGATGCCCTACCCTGTGCACCCGCTCTGAAACGCTTCATTGTCGGGCCATGGTTAGCGCTGATCTCTGCAACGTATAAATTATCCGGATCCAGGTCGAAATTGTTCTCAGCATTTGCTGCTGCTGACTGAACGACTTTCTCGACGATTTCAGAACCCTTGCCAGGTGTGAACTTGAGAATGTTCAATGCCTCAGCCAGGTCTTTACCTCTTACCAGATCGGTAACCGGCTTCAGTTTAACAGGAGACATCCTGACATATTTTGCAACTGCTTTTGCTTCCATTTCACATCTCCCTTTCTATTTAGCACCCTTGACCTTGCTGGACTTATCTGATGCGTGACCTCTGAATGTTCTTGTTGGCGCAAACTCTCCCAGCTTATGTCCAACCATATCTTCCGTGACGTATACAGGCACATGTTTTCTTCCGTCATGAACGGCGATCGTATGACCAACGAACTGAGGGAAAATAGTGGATGCTCTTGACCATGTTCTTACGACTTTCTTTTCATTGGCTGCGTTCATTTCTTCAACAGCCTTCAGTAATTTAGGATCTACGAAAGGGCCTTTTTTAATTGATCTACTCATTACTTACTTGCTCCTTCCCTACTTATCGTTTCTTCTCTTTACGATATATTTATTGGAATCCTTATTTTTCTTTCTCGTCTTATATCCGAGAGCAGGCTTACCCCATGGAGTGACCGGACTCTTACGTCCGACCGGAGCTCTTCCTTCTCCTCCGCCGTGCGGATGATCGTTAGGGTTCATTACAGAACCTCTTACAGTAGGGCGCCATCCCATATGGCGTTTTCTTCCGGCCTTACCGATGTTAATGTTTGAATGATCCCCGTTGCCTACTTCCCCGATTGTCGCTCTGCAAACCTGAAGAACATTTCTGAGTTCGCCGGACGGCAGTCTGATCAGCGCATACTTGCCTTCCTTTGCCATAAGCTGCGCGCCGTTTCCTGCGGATCTTACGAGCTGCGCGCCCTTGCCCGGCTTCATCTCGATGTTATGGATTACAGTACCTACCGGAATATTTGCCAGCGGAAGTGCGTTTCCGACCTGGATATCCGATTCAGGACCGGAATAGATTACGGTTCCGACCTTCAGTCCTTCCGGAGCAATGATGTATCTTTTTTCACCGTCTTTATAAACGATCAGTGCGATGTTTGCGCTTCTGTTCGGATCATATTCAATTGTCTTTACAGTGCCCGGAACATCATCCTTATCTCTCTTAAAATCAATGATTCTGTATTTAGGTCTGACGCCGCCGCCTCTGTGTCTGACAGTGATCTTACCTCTCGAGTTTCTTCCGGAATGCTTCTTCAGTGTCTGTGTCAGCGATTTTTCCGGTTTCTTAGCAGTGATTTCCTCAAACGTGGAAACTGTCATTCCTCTGAGACCCGGGGTTGTCGGATTATATTTTCTGATTCCCATTTAGTTAGCCTCCTGTATTACAGACTTGCGAAGAATTCGATCTCTTTACTGTCTTCTGTGAGAGTAACGATCGCCTTTTTATAATCAGGTGTCTTTCCGACAAATCTTCCCAGTCTCTTGACTTTTCCTTTTATATTCATGATGTTGACCTTGGCAACATCTACGTCAAAGATTTCTTCTACGGCATCCTTGACCTGTGTTTTATTGGCATCTCTCGCAACCTTAAAAGTGTATTTCTTTTCCTGCGCGAGATCCATACTGTTCTCTGTTATGACCGGCTTGATGATGATATCATATACTGATTTCATTTTTCATACACCCCCTCGATCTGCTTTATTGCATCCTGAGTTACGATAAAGCTTGTATGATTGATGATGTCATAAACGCTGATCGAACCGGCGACTGCAGTTCTTACACCCGGAATGTTCGCCGCGGATCTGACCACATTTACATCCTTCTCGGCAGTAACGATCAGAGCTTTTTTAGCCGCACCGATGTTTTTCAGTGTTTCAACCATATTTTTTGTCTTCGGTGCATCAAATGTAAGGCTGTCGAGGATAATAATCTCGTCATCCTGAACTTTTGCGGACAAAACCGATTTCATTGCCAGTCTCTTAACCTTCTTAGGAACTGAGTAGCTGTAATCTCTCGGCTTCGGCGCGAATGTGATTCCGCCGCCGATCTGTGTCGGGTCTGTGCTGCTTCCCTGTCTGTGGCGACCTGTTCCCTTCTGTCTGAAAGGCTTTCTTCCTCCGCCTCTGACCTCGCCTCTGGTCTTAGCGGACTGAGTGCCCTGTCTCTTATTGGCAAGGTGATTCTTTACTACCTCACGAACGGCATTTTTATTTGGTTCAATACCGAAAACCGCGTCACTAAGCTCGATTGTTCCGGCTTCCTGACCGGCCATGTTAAGCATTGTAATTGTTGCCATCTGCGCTTCCTCCTTTCCTCAGACTATTCGTCATCCTGACCTTTTACGGCGTATCTGATCTTCAGCAGGCTTCCTTTGCCTCCCGGAACAGCGCCTTTGACAAGCATGATATTTCTGTCAGCATCGACCTTCACCAGTTTCACGTTCTGGACCGTAACTGTGTCACGACCCATGCGTCCCGGTCCCTTATGTCCAGGGAATACTCTGGACGGATAAGTCGCACCGGCCAGACCGCCGGCCAGTCTCTTATGTTTGGAACCATGTGTCATCGGTCCTCTGTGCTGTCCGTGTCTCTTGATGTTGCCCTGCGTTCCTTTACCTTTGGATACGCCGGTGATATCAAGCTTCTTACCTTCTTCAAAATCGGCAACAGTGATCACCTGTCCGAGCTCGTACTCTTCGCCTTCATCGTTTCTGAATTCAGTGAGATACTTCTTCGGTGCAGAACCGCTCTTTTCAAAGTGGCCTGTCATCGGCTTATTGACTCTCTGTGGTTTCTGATCTTCAAAGCCGACCTGGATTCCGTTGTAACCGTCTGTCTCAACCGTCTTGATCTGAGTTACGACCTCAGGACCTGCCTCGATAACAGTTACCGGGATAACCTCACCAGATTCTTCAAAAATCTGAGTCATTCCGATCTTCTTTCCGAGAATTGCCTTCATATATGTTTTCCTCCAATTCTTACGCCGGAATCATCCGGTTTAAGTGTGCCCGCAGCGGACCAGCCTTCCGTCGGTCTTTCCGGGCCTTCTTACAGCGGGACGCCGGAGCGTCCATACTAAGGGAGTTCCCTTACAGTTTGATTTCAATGTCTACGCCGGCAGGCAGATCGAGCTTGGTCAGCGCGTCTGTTGTCTGCGTCGTAGCATTGGTGATGTCGATCAGTCTCTTGTGCGTTCTCTGCTCGAACTGTTCTCTGCTGTCCTTATATTTATGGACGGCACGCAGGATCGTGATGACTTCCTTTTCCGTCGGAAGCGGGATCGGGCCTGAAACTTCAGCGCCTGTTCTCTTAGCTGTCTCAACGATCTTAGCTGCGCTCTGGTCCAGCAAAGCATGATCATACGCTTTAAGTCTGATTCTGATTTTCTGTAATCCGCTCATTATTTCCTCCTGTTTCCTGATTTAGTACTGTTTTCGCTATTCTCGTACAAGGAGCTCTTATTCGGCCTCCGTTATGCTTCAATACCCAGCCGGCGATTGCGGCACCGGCTCGCATTGACGATCGCCTGCATCGCACACGGCTCCGTGCGTTTTCTTTGAAAAAGCACAAAGAAAAAGCCGGCGAACTCCTTCGCCCCTGTCAGGCAGGAACAATTCTCAGCAGAAATTACCTGATAGCTCAGCAACTTCCTGCATCTTCGCCTATGCAAGCTTTTTCAGTATAAATGATGACAAAATAATATGCAACACTTTTTTAATTTATTTCGTCTGTTTTTTGCGTTTTTTTGAAGATACAATCCAGTGATTTCAAGCGCTTGAGGATTCGTTCCATTCACACTGTGCCGCGCGTACGTTTTTGCGCGCGCAAGACCCTTTGTCCGCTGAAAATCAGACAATTCGCTCATATAAACGGAACAGTCTGATCGGGAAGCCGCAGGAATAAGCTCCGGAGAAAAACATCTGCTTTTTCGCGATCCCTTTTTTGAAATACCTTGATTGGTATTTACATTCATTGTAAGATACTTTTATATCCTTCTGCAAAGGACATGGAGGACAGTCAATTAACGGGTATTTAGCGGATGTTTTCGGGAGAGAATGATGAAAGAAAAGATATTCAACAGAAAAACGATCATATCGTTGATCAGTATCATTGTTTTTCTTGTTTTTTTTATTATTATAGCAGGCAGTATATCCTTTGCCAAAATAGCAAAAACCAAGCGTGTTACAATCACAAAGGTTACCAGTACCGCGCCGCATAAACTGACGGTGAAATGGAAAAAGGTCCGCTGCCGGGGCTACAAGATTAAAATTTCCACATCAAAGAAATTCAAAAAGAAAAAAACGGTGATAAAATATGCAAAAAAAAGCAGCGTGACAAGTAAGAGTTTCAGCGGGCTGAAGGCTGGAAAAACCTATTATGTCAAAGTACAGGCTTATAAGATCATCCATCACAGGAAACGCAGCGGAAAATGGAGCAAGGTTCGATCAGTAAAAGTACGCAGACCTGCCGCCGTCAAAAAGAAGACTTCCGGATCGGCTGCCAAAGCTTCTTCAAAGTCAAAGTCTTCCGTCAAAAAAAACAACAGGGTTTCCGGAAAACTTACTGTACAGAGTTTCAACGAGCCTCCTGCGGAGACTTCCCCGGAAATTCCGGCAATCACCCCGGTTCACGCACCGGTCAGTACTTCAGGGGGAAGAGCGACCTGTAAGAACTGCGGAACAACTCTGAATTATATTGAACGTTCGCTCTCCGGATCGAAGGTCATCTTTGCAGCGCCGGAAAACACCAACAAGGAAACAACAACGGTTTCGGTCACGAACAAGGACGGTTTTACATATAACTATAACCTGTACCGTCAGAATTCCATGACGCTTGACTATAAATACCCGAAATACCGGAGCTATCTTTCCGCTCACGGGTGTTCCACCTGCGCTCTGGCCGCTGTTCTGAACGCGACCGTTCCGTCCCTGAAGAACTACACGCCGGATATGGTGATCGAAAAAGTTGAGAAGAAGGTACTCGGCAGCTCTGTCGTAAACAAGAATATGAGCAAGGCACTGGCTAAGCAGATGCCGCTGGGCCTGAAAGGCATGTCCCGGATTCTGACTTACTATGGGGTAGAAAATACATACGTATACAACTGTTCCTCTCACGACATTAAAAAGGAAATCCGGACGCACCTCGAGGCCGGAAATCCGATAATCTTTACGATGCCGCGCACAAACAACTATTCCGGCGGAATCCACACCATGGTCATGCTGGGCCTGGATAATAAGGGCCGGGTAATTGTCGGCGATTCACTGAAGCAAAGCGCATCGAGATGGGGTTCTCACAACCGTCTGGTAAAATTTGATACCAAAGACAACAGCGGTGTGAATACCGTAGAGAATATCGCGAGTTTCTTCACGTATTCGATCGAAGACATTGACAATCTCGGCGTATTCTACAGCGGTCCTAAGGGGAACATCGGTTATATTCTTGTAAATTGATTTATTGATGGTATTAGATTGATAATGTTAGAGAGAATAGGCAACTTACTTGAAAAAACAAACGATATCAAACGAAGTGCTTACCTTTGGAATGCGATTAACGCGATACTTTCAGCGCTTCAGTCACCGGTCATCCTGATGGTGATTACCAGGACGACCGGTGTTTATGATGCCGGCGTTTTCAGCATCGCCTTCGCGGTGGCCAGCCTGATGCTCTACGTCGGGCTGTACGGGATCCGGCGCTTTCAGGCATCGGATATCCATGAAAAGTATTCCTTTCCGGAGTATCAGGGGATGCGTTTCATCACCTGCGGGGCGATGATCGCAGCATCCTTTGTTTACTGCATCTACGGACTCGGCTTCCGTCATTACAGCTTTGAAAAAGCGGCGATTGTATTTGTAATCTGTCTGATCAAACTAATCCAGTCCTACACGGACGTTGTCCACGGCAACATGCAGCAGAAAGACCGCCTGGATGTCGCCACCAAATGCTCTTCCCTCCGTTATGTGATGGAAGTGCTGGCGCTCTGCGTCGGAATCGTGCTGACCCGCAGCCTGCTGCTCTCCTGCGTAATCTGTCTGGCGGTTTCGGTCATATTTATGTTCCTGACAACGATGAATGTCGGCCGCCGCTACTGCTCTACGTACCGGCCGGGTATTACCATACAGCGATTCAAAAGACTGGCCGCTGACGGATTTCCGATTTTTATCAGTCTGTTTCTCAACATGTATATAAGCAACGCACCGAAATACGCGATCGATGCCTATCTGACCGAGAAGGTTCAGGCAATCTACAATATCATCTTTATGCCAGCTTTCATGGTAATGCTGATCGCAAATTTCATTTTCAACCCGATTCTGACATCCTACGCGGAGCTTTGGCTGTCTGGCACCCGGGAAAAATTCAGACAGCTTATGAAAAATATCAGAAGACAAATGCTGGTCATTCTCGGATTGACACTTCTGGGGCTACTGGTTGCCTATACGATCGGCATTCCGGTTCTGGCCCGGATCTTCGGTGTAAACCTCACTGGCTGCCGTACGGAACTCTGTGTCGTGATGATCGGCGGCGGAGCGCTTGCCTTTGCCACTTTTTTCAGTACGGTTGTAACCATTATCCGGGAGCAGAATTTTCTCCTTTTATGCTACGGGATAGCGGCTCTTTCAGCAATGCTCCTCTCAGGAGTCCTGGTTAAAAACTACGGCATGCTGGGCGCTGCGATTCTCTACACCGTGATTATGTGCATCCTGGCCGCAATGCTCGGTTTCCTGACATTTAAAAAACTGTTCAACGCCCGAAGGCTGATTGAGCAGCAATCCCTGTAAACTGAACCCCCGCGTCTGACGCGGGGGTTTCATTATGAACAGAATATGTTTTCCGGTATCTTTCAGCATCCCTTACTGAAGGATACTTTTAATTATCAGTGTGTCAGCACTCTGGTGTTATAAGGGACATTATAGTAAATCCATTTGGCGTTTTTGACCGAAAGACGTACGCTGCCCAGCGTATTCGGCTGTCCATGCTGATTCATGCTCTTGACCACGCGGCGTGTTCCGAGACGCCAGCTGATCGTATGGAATGCATGACTGCTGAAGAATGTCAGATGGGTAAAGTAATACTTATTACCCTTAGGCGATGTTCTGATCTTTTTTTTCTGATGCTTTTTTATTCTCTGTTTCATACCCATCTTTGTCGGATGGACGTACTTACCGGTACTGGTATTAAAGCACTTGATCAGTTTCCATTTACCGTTTTTCTTCTTGAAGATATTTACTTTCTGAGTATAAGTACTGGTCCAGATCAGATAGTTTGTCTTGCTGGATTTATTCTTCACGTAGGCTTCCTTCACGGCCGTCGGCCAGTCGACAGTCCGTTTCAGCTTCTTGTTCCAGGAAGTGGTTCCCTTAACTTTTTTTACAACGCCCCATTTTACCCATCCCTGTTTGATGGCTTTTCCGTCTTTAATCTGTATGACATATACACGTTTCGGCTTGGCGGTCTGCTTCTTGATAAGCTTCGGATATTTCTTTGTTACAACCAGCTTAGCGCCTTTTTTGATGGATCCCTTTTTTGCGGATCCGGTCTTATTCTTGTACAGCGCGCCTTTTTTCTTAGCGGTCGCGTGCCAGCCGATTTTCTGGATCTTGCATCTCAGATACTCTTTGACAGTGGTTTTCTTTGCAGGTGACGCCGTTGAGGCAGTTTTATACGTCTTACCGGTGTTCGTTCCTTTGTAAACCGCGCGAACCCAGTAATAATAAGTACCGCCGGCCATCTTTTTATCAACAAATTTCACCGTGTTTCCTCCGGCAATAGCCTTGATCGGGCTGGCAGGAATTTTTTTCTTTTTACTGCGGTAGATCAGGTATCCGTTGGCGTCGCTGACCTTACTCCATTTTACGGTGACGTTATAATTGCTCTTCGGGCAGGTTACTTTCACCGTTGAAGGCGCTGGCAGAAATTTAAAGATGCCGGTCAGGGCTGATTTATAAGTCAGGGTCGGTTTTCCTTTCTTAGTCGCAACGCATACGATACGGTATTTCTTCTTGTCATTTTTAACAGAATACACGGTATCGGAAAGACTGATGCCGTTTTTCAGAACCTTGCCTCCCGAATCCTGCAGCGAATACTTTACTGCATAGCCCTGCTTCTTAAGAGTTGCCGGATAACCGGATTCCGACCAGGATCCGGAAAAACTTACTTTGAACACGCCAGTCAGATTGTTCTTGGCGTTATTATCTTTTGGCACGGCAATAATGCTGAGCGTCGGATTTGCTTTTTTAGAACCGTTCTTACTGTCGGAACTGGATCCGGTGCCGATCGATGTTGTGCTGACACTTGTCTTCTTAGCAGATGAAGTGTCTGCCGGCGTGTCAGCCGGCGTATCTGCCGGCGTATCAACGCTGTCAGTGATTGCGGTTGTATCATCGACTGACTTGTCAGACGCCGTGCTGTCTTCTGAAACAGAAGTTCCGGAAGTACCTGTTTCCGCCGCAACCGGGATCCCGGCTGCGCTGAACACGGTCAGTACGCTTATACAAAGCAATATGACAAATAACTTTTTTTTGATCCTCATAAATTTCTCCTTAAAGTTAATCGCATAATAAAAAGCTTATTATCGAAGTTTATCATACTTTGACCTGAATTTACAAGTCAAATGACAAAAGAATGTCTGATTAGTCCGAGATCAGCTCTTCCCACCACGCCCGGTTAGACAGATACCAGGTAATGGTTTTTCGGATTCCATCCTCAAATGAAGTCTCCGGATACCATCCAAGTTCGTTCCTGATTTTCTCCGGATCGATCGCGTAACGAAGATCGTGTCCTTTGCGGTCCTCCACAAAATGGATCAGTGATTCCGGCTTGCCCAACTGTCTGAGAATGGTCTTAACCACCTCCAGATTCGTCTTTTCATTGTGGCCGCCGATATTGTATATTTCACCGATCCTCCCCTGCTGAAGTACGATGTCGATTGCCTTACAGTGATCTTCCACATAGAGCCAGTCCCGGACATTTTTTCCGGTTCCGTATACAGGCAGCGGTTCATCGGCCAGAGCGCGGGAAATCATCAGCGGGATAAGCTTCTCCGGGAACTGATACGGACCGTAATTGTTGGAACAGCGGCTGATGGTCACCGGCAGACCGTACGTGCGATGATAGGCCATGGCAAGAAGATCCGCTGACGCCTTTGACGCGGAATACGGGCTGGAAGCTTTCAGCGGCGTATTCTCTGTAAAATACTGATCCGGCCGATCCAGCGGCAGATCGCCGTACACTTCATCGGTTCCTACGTGGTGAAAGCGGGAAACCTTATGCTCCAGGCATGCGTCCATCAGCGTCTGAGTACCGATGATATTTGTCCTGAGAAAAATCCCCGGATCCTCGATTGAACGGTCGACGTGAGTCTCTGCTGCAAAATTGACCACAACGTCGAATGAATTTTTGCCGAACAAGTCAAAGACCTGTTCCCGATCGGCGATGTCTCCGCGCACGAAGGTGAATCGTGGATCGTCCATGACCGGCTCCAGGGTCTTCAGATTTCCGGCATAGGTCAGAGCATCCAAACAGGTGATCTGATCCTCCGGATGGTTCTCCATCATATAAAAGACAAAGTTGGAGCCGATAAATCCGGCTCCGCCTGTTACTAAAAAATGCATCGTTTTCTCCTCCTACACATTTGCTTCCGGCAGTGAAAGCAGGTACTGCCCATAGTCGGTCATCTTCAGGCTCTCACCGATTTTCAGCAGATGCTCTGTCGTTATGAAGCCCCGGCGCCAGGCAATTTCCTCAGGACAGGAGATATAAAAACCCTGCCGTGACTGGACCGCTTCAACGAACTGAGCGGCCCTGAGCATGCCTGCCGGCGTTCCGGTATCCAACCAGGCCATTCCGCGCCCCATAAGTATAACCTTCAGCTTGCCGGCCTTCAGATAAGCATTATTAACAGAGGTGATTTCGATCTCGCCCCGCGCGGACGGTTTGACCTGTTTAGCAATTTCGATGACATTGTTATCGTAGAAATAAAGTCCCGGTACAGCAAAATTGGACTTTGGCTCCTGTGGTTTCTCCTCGATGGAAATAACGTTGCGATTCTCATCGAACTCCACGACACCGAAAGCCTGCGGATTTCTCACCGGGTAGCCGTAGATCGTCGCTCCTTCGGTGTTCTCCTGCGCCATATTCAGAAGACGGGTAAAATCCTGCCCGTAAAAGAGGTTGTCTCCCAGCACCAGGCATACGCGATCTTTTCCGATAAAGTCTTCTCCGAGAATAAATGCTTCCGCCAGTCCGCGCGGCTGCTCCTGAATAACATAGCTGAAATTCAGACCCAGATCGGATCCGTCTCCGAGAAGCGCTTTGTAGGCCGGAATGTCTTCCGGAGTAGAGATAATCAAAATGTCGCATATTCCGGCCAGCATCAGTACGCTGATCGGGTAATAAATCAAAGGTTTGTCATAGATCGGCAAAAGCTGCTTTGACACAGCCCGGGTCATCGGATAAAGCCGGGTGCCTTTGCCGCCTGCCAGAATGATCCCCTTCATTTTCTCTGTTCCTTTCTTCTGTAAACTTCCATGCAGATGATCCCGATCAGACCAATGATCGTCAGAATCATCGCCGGTCTGGCTGCGGTCGAATGATATTTCAGAGTAATCTCATGATGTCCTTTGCCGACTTTAACGCCGGTAAAGGCAATGTCAACGCCGGACAGACGTTCCGCCTTTTTTCCGTCTACAAAGACGTTCCAGCCGGTCGTATCCAGAATGGACAGGAAGAGCACGGAATCTTTCTCCGCATCCACCGTTCCGGTGATTCTGTCATTACTGAAGCTCGTGACCTTATAACGATTCTTTGCCATGCTTCCGGCCGCCGCGCGGTAAATGTTCATTGGAACCGCGTACACGTCCAGAGAACTGAAGGTATAATCGCCGCTGTTGTGGAACTCAATATGAATTGTGCCGTCCGCCTTTTTATAATATCCCAGATTGATATTGAACGCGTCGATGTCTGTGATCGCCTGACTTTTTCCTTTCTGATAAAGTGTCCGCTTCACAACATTGCCTTTGGAAGCGTAGATCATAAAGGTCGGGTCGTTGACGTAGGTAAATGGCCGGACATAGTGCTTTGGCAATTCACTGCGCCGTTCCGGGGTACAATATTTCCGCTTCAGGTTGTTAAAGGAAACGATCAGCTGGCAGTCCTCGCCGCCGGAAACGTTCAGATCGAACTCCCCGATTTTGTCCTTAACAGTCATGGAATGACGGTTTAAATCAACGTTTTTGGTATTTGAAACCGTATATTTCAGTTTCTGGGCAGAAGTATGAATCTCTGTTTTTTCCGCGTGATGAACCCCGCTGACTTTGCCGGCACTCTTATCCGGAATCACCGCGGCCTGGCTCAGAACCTGCGGCCGGGTTAACGGGCTGTATTTCATCAGCTCCGATTCTGTGATATATTTCCCAAAGGCCGTCCCCGGCCCGATCTCGTGAGTATTTTGATATATCCTTATTCCGCCGACGTCTTTTTTATACCGGAAACCGTACGGCGCGTAAGCGGAAGCGCCGCTCTTCCTGCGCAGATCGTCGCCAAGAAAATATTTCACACCCATCAGCGTATCCAGTTCCGCGCGGTTGTCGTTCGAAAAAGAGGTAGTGCGGTCAAAGTATCCGGCGTTATTTCCCATCGCCTTGTTGAACTGGAGCCACTTGCGGCTGATCGTTGAGAAATACATGTAGATCGACCGGTTATCAAAGTAAAGGTTTTCATTGACCTGAACTCTGACAACACGTCTCTGCGACCGTCCCTCTACCTGATCAGTCCGGAAAAAAGACGGATCGCTTTTCTGCAGCTTCTGAATGACCTTCTGCGAGGAAAAAGACAGGTTGTCATAAATGAAGCCGGCTTTGCTGTAATTCTCCAAAGACTTATTAAAGGCCAGAGAAGTTTTATAGTTCCCTGCAGCCATGATACTCAGCATAACCAGACCTAACACGGCCAGATCCATGATCTTTTTTCGTCGCGTCGAAGTCTGCTTTTCTGCGGATCGAAGACCCTCCTGATTCTTTCGGTACAGAATCACCAGGATGATAAAACCGATCAGAACCGCTGTTACATTCCCGTAAGCGTTCGCCTTTTTAGTCAGCTGCAGGATCACGCGGCAGACAATCACATTCCAGACAAGCAGGAACGCGAGCCAGAGTCCAATAATCCGAGCCGTTTTCTTATTTATCTCGATCTTATCGAGGCATTCCGCGCAGGCCCAGATCAGGAAGAAATTCAGCACAAAGAACCAGCGGCCCGTGCTGTAACTCATTCCGTTGAAGATCCTTCCGGTAATCGGAAGCAGCGCGGCGAGGAAAAGCACCCCCGCGAAGATCGCCTCGGTGCATTTCGCCCGGATCCGCCTGACCAGGAGCGGCAGCATCATAACAAAAATGACCGGCATATATAAAAATGTATACGACGCGCATGTTGGCGTAATCGAGTTCAGATGCGACAGCCACCGGACATACTGATACGCGCGATAGGTATACTTATACGGTTCATATCCTGCTGCAGTGGTCGCCCCGGAGATCGACAGGAACATCGAGATCGCGAAAAACGACGAAACCAGAATCCCCAAGATCCCGTACAGCAGGAAGGCTCCTCCCTCTTTCAGAAAAACATTCCGCTGCGGTTTCGGATTATAGTGGAACCATCGTACAAAATAATACAGCAGCGCGATGATCCCGCCGATATACGTCCAGATCACGCCGGACATGAAAAACAGCAGAACCGACGCGATGAACAAAAGCGGTGTGCGCTTTTTCAGGATCCATTCGATTCCCATAATCATGATCGGCAAAACGATCGCCGCGTTCAGGAATACCCCCTGCGCGCTGGCGACCACGACAATCCAGCCGGAGAACGCGTAAGAAAGCGCGCCGATGATCTGCACCTGTTTCTTCAGCCGCATTTCCCGGGCAAACAGCAGAAATGCCACGCCGGTCAGATACTCCCGGAATACCGTGACGGCACTGATCACAACATCCAGATATTTCTCCGGGAAAAGAATGATGACATAGGTCAAAGGATCCACGAGCTTGCTCTTAAACAACTCAATGTAGTCCTCACCCAGGCCAAGGCACCATGACCAGACCCCGGGACTTTTTCCGGCAAGGAAAGCATTTACATACCGCTTTATACTGACATAGATCGGGTACGTCTGGCTAACGCCGTCAAAGTTGCCGCCTCTGGCCCGCAGAAGCGTCATGCCGTATCTCAGATAATACAGGTATACCCCTAAGGCGGTAATCACAAAGAGCACTGTGTAGATCAGCAGCTGCCTTCGGAATCTCCCGGTTTCCTCCGCGCAAAGACTTTCTTTTCTTATCGCTTCCGCGCTGTTTTTATTTGAAAAAATCTGTAATTCCATTGACAATATATCCTATTTCTTCTTCCTTCAGCTTATAGTACATCGGCAGCCGCAGCAGCCGTTCGCTCTCTTTTGTCGTATATCGGTCCGGTCCGGAAAACCGTCCGTATTTCTGCCCGGCTCTGGATGTATGCAGCGGTACATAATGGAAAACCGCGCTGATCCCTCGTTCCTTTAAGAAGCGGATCAATGCGGTCCGCTCTTCCAGATCCTTTGCTTTGATGTAGAACATGTGCGCATTGTGTTCACAGCCCGCCGGGATCACCGGCAGTTCGATCCGCCCGCTTTCCGCGAGCGTAGTCAGCTGCGCGTAGTAAAGATCCCAGCTGTGCAGCCGATCCCGGTTGATCTCTTCCGCCTGCAAAAGCTGCGGGTAAAGATACGCGGCATTGATGTCGCTGGGCAGGTAAGAGGAACCGATGTCCACCCAGGAATACTTATCGACCTGGCCGCGCAGGAACTTGCTACGATCCGTGCCCTTTTCCCGGACGATTTCCGCGCGTTCCACCTTGTCCCGGTCACGGATCAGAATAGCGCCGCCCTCGCCCATGCTGTAGTTCTTTGTCTCGTGAAAACTGTAACAGCCGAAGTCGCCGATAGTTCCGAGTGCCCGGCCTTTATACGAGGCCATCACACCCTGCGCGGCGTCCTCAACCACTGTCAGCCCATATTTCTCCGCAAGCTGCATGATGGTGTCCATTTCACAGCCCACGCCGGCGTAATGAACCGGCACGATCGCCCGCGTTTTGTCCGTGATCGCTTCCTCGATCCGGTTCTCGTCAATATTCATCGTATCCGGCCGAATGTCGACAAAGACCAGCTTTGCCCCGCGCAGCACAAACGCGTTCGCCGTGGAAACAAAAGTATATGACGGGAGGATCACCTCGTCTCCCGGCCGGATATCGGCCAGAACAGCCGCCATTTCGAGCGCGGTAGTGCAGGATGTTGTAAGAAGGCTGCAGGTCGTACCCGTTTTTTTCTGGATCCACTCGTCGCATTTTCTGGTAAAGACCCCGTCGCCGCAGATTTTTCCGCTGCGAATCGCTTCACGGATATAGTCTGTTTCTTTTCCTACGTAAGGAGGAATGTTAAACTTAATATTCATGATATTCCTTTTACAATCAATAAGTCATTATTTTGAAAACATTATAGCATATACGACCGGTAAACGCATTGAAATTTTAAACAGCCCGGGTTGCCTGCGGGCAGAGCCTGCGCCGGATTTTGTGTTAAATGCTGATTGATTCTAACTTACTTTGACTTTGAATGTCACGGTCTTTGTCAGCGCTTTATAATTTGCATTGCCGGCCGCGGTGACCTTTGTCTTTACACCGTAGGTGCCTTTTTTCAGGCCTTTTTTCACCGTCACTTTGCCGGTAGTCTTGTTGATGGTTATCTTTGCGTTGCCGCCGGCTTTGACATAAGTGACTTTTCCCTGGTTCCTGCTCACGGCGAGCACTTTGGAAACGGCCAGCGTCTGT
>ONJN01000012.1 GCA_900318155.1 uncultured Eubacteriales bacterium | reverse complement strand
CCGAAGATCCTTGACGTTGAAAAAACGGAAGACAAAGCCATTCTTGAGATCCGGGACGGAAGTGAGGACGAAGTCTCATCAAAGGTCGAGGAGCTCCGAAGTATGATCAACTCTTCCGAAATGAGGGCAAAGAAAAAGGTTCAGACAAAAATTCTGGAAGACCACTATGAAAACGAGCCTTTGAACACAGCCCCAATTTTTGAAGATCTGATAAAGAATGGCGCCGTAACCGAAATGGGCGAAGGCGCGTATATGTACAGCGGCATTTTCCTCGATGTATTCAGATATTTCAACAGAAAAGTCGAAGAATACGGAAGGGAAAACTGGCCTGAAATCAAGGAATTTGAGGCTCCGGTTCTGACAAAAGTGAACACATACACACGCGGATTATATTTTGAGAACTTCCCTCACCACATCATGTTCCAGACAACGCTGAACAACGACATTTCTGTACTTGACGAATTTTCCAAACACGGTGTCGCCGATGGCGAGATCTTCAAAAATATCGTCAAACCAGATCTTGTTCTCCGCCATGCGGCCTGCGTTCCGGTTTACCCGATGCTGGAAGACAAAGTATTCACGCCGGACGAACTCCCTGTCACCACAATGATCTCCGGAAAATGTTTCCGAAACGAGGGCCACAATATTCTTGAAATGGCCAGAGTCAACGAATTTTATATGAAAGAGTATGTCTTTGTCGGAACACAGGAACAGGTTCAGGAGAATCTGGAAAAAGGACGTCAGCTCTGGGAATACTGGATCAACCTGTTCGGTCTGAAATGCCGTATAGAAACTGCGAACGATTCCTTCTTTGCCAGCAATTATTCCAAGCTCAAGATCTTCCAGATGCTCGGTGATTCCAAAAGAGAGCTCCGCATCCTTCATCCTTCATCCGGTACAGAGTGCGCAGCCAGCTCAACAAATGTTCACCGCACGCACTTTACTAAAGCACACAACATCAAGGTCGGCGATACTTACTGCATGAGTGGCTGCATCGCATTCGGGATCGAACGCCTCACCTATTCACTTCTTTGTCAGAAAGGACTTGATCCGTCTAAGTGGGACGAGGCATCAAGAAAAGAAGTTTTCGGGGAGGACGCATAATGAAACGAGTCGCTAAGCTGATCGGCGCAGGGAAATCACTGCCTGAGAAAATTGTAACGAGCGAAGAAATGGAAGCGCAGATGGGCTTTGACGAACTCGGGATCCGGAAAGGCATGGCAAAGATCCTCAGCGGTGTCTCCAGAAGGCGGGTGGCGGCGGATGATGTTCAGTCATCGGATCTCGCTGTCGAAGCGGCTGGAAAGGCAATGGAAATGGCCGGCAAAAAGCCTGAGGATATCGACCTCGTGATTTTCGCTGCACTTACGCAGGACGTCGCTGAGCCTGCGACGGCAAACATCGTAATGGATGCCCTGGATATCAGGAACGCAAAGAGCTTTGACATAAAAAACGCGTGCAACGCATTCGTTTCAGCACTCGAAATCGCCAACATGTATATAGAAAACGGGAATGTGAATACGGCGCTGATCGTAACAGGAGAAGTACTAAGCCGTTTTGTGCGGATGGATCTGCTGAAGGATCCATCCAAACTGAAAGATGTAAACGCTACATTTTCAGTCGGAGACGGCGGCGGAGCAGTCGTACTCGAAGCTGCTGAAGCAGAAGATGACGACTTCGGTATCGTCAGTGCCTTCAGGACATTCCCGGATACATGGGAAGATGGCGTGTTATGGGGCGGCGGCACAAGATATCCTCATGACCCGGACAAATTCTATTTTCAGAACGAGTCAGAAGAAATGATGAAAATCAATTTCAGGCGCTCAATGGAGTTTTATAAAGAGCAGTTTGAACAACTGGCAATTGACCCGGCCGACATTGATCTGTTTATTCCGACTCAGATCACCCGCTACCTAATCATCAAATCCTGTGAAAGCCTCAATCTTCCTGTTGACCGGGTCATCTCACAGATCGGCGAATTCGGGAACATGAGCACAGCCTCGATTCCTGTCGCGATCTCCCGGATGATCGACAACGGAACCCTCCGGCTGGGATCCGGCCAAAAGGTCGTGCTTCTCGGTGTCGCGAACGGATTTAATGTCGGCCTGATATATATGCGCATATAACTTTTGTCAAACGGACAAACAACTTTTCAAGGAGAAACTATGACTGATATTTCAACTCACATCATCGAACTTGTTAAAGAAAACTTTTCCATTTCAGAAGACCTGTCAAAGAATCAGTCTTTTATTGAAAGTGGTCTGCTGAAATCCATGCAGTTGATCGAACTTCTTTTTGATTTAGAAGATGAATACGATATTGAATTCGATTTCAATGATCTCGATGTAAGCGAGGTTGAAAGCCCTGTAAAGATCGAAAATTACATCATGCGGCACATCAATGCCTGACAAGGAGAAATTATGCGCTTAGCCATTACTGAAAGAATCACAGAACTGATCGAAACGGCGGATCGCCCTCTCGATGCTCTGGCGGAAGAATACAGGATCAAACCAGAATCTTTGACTTCTCTTGATCTGACTGAGCCCGCGTCGGTGACTGCAGCCGTAAATGAAATTCTCGCCGCGGACAAGGTCACTCTCAGGGAAATGCTGACGGAAATCTGTACGGCGGATCCGAAACGGCCGTTTATCACCTTTGACGGGAAAAAACTTACCTGCGCGGAAATGCTGAACAACGTGAAATCGATTGTTTCCGGCATGCTTGACATCGGCATAAAAAAAGGGGACCGGACAGCGATCATACTGGACAACTGCCTGGAGTTTATCTACGCATACTTCGCCCTGTTCTGCTTAGGCGCACTTCCCGTCCCCGTTAACATCCGCTGGAAGAAAAATGAGCTTTTCAACATTCTGGACGACGCGGATGTTTCATTTATCATTTGCTCGGAAAAAGCAGGAACACAGAATTATGGCTCCTTTATTGCCGAGTACATGAAAGAACACGAAAAAATTAAAAAAGTATTCTACACAGACAATAATCTGTACGGGGAATCCGGTCTGGAATTCGCGAGTCTGCTCGCTTCTGGGCCGCTGGACGAGGAACAGCTTGAAGAGATTGATCCGGATGATATCGCGATGATTTCCTACACATCGGGAACGACCGGGATGCCAAAGGGTGTTTTGCTGAAAAACAACAATATCTATAAAATCTCAAAATATTCCGCCGAATACTGGTGCGCCGGGCACGAAGAACGTCCCTTCTCTATTGCTCCGCTCTACTCGGCTCAGGGATTTCTCAGCCTTTTGATCAATGTTGCCACTGAATGCGACTTTAAAATGATTTCCTCGTTCAATCCGAACGATATCGTTAAAGAAATCTCAAAATGTGAAAATACGATCATCCACACGCAGCCGACGATGTGGAACCTTCTCCTCAGCTGCCGCATCATTGATTTCGCCCGCTTTGATTCCCTGAACACGTTGGTCGTATCCGGTTCCCTCTGTGCGCCGACTCTCGCAAAACGCATCGAAGACAAGCTGCAGTGCGAACTGATGAACGCGTACGGCCTGATTGAAGGCACCAGCGTCGTCACGATGACCCGTCTGCATGACCCGGAAGACGTTCGTTTCAACACCGTCGGCAGACCGATCGAAGGCGTGGAAATCAAGATCGTGGATGAAAACCGCGTCACGCTTCCGAAAGGTGAGACCGGAGAGCTTGCGGTGCGCGGATACAACATGGCCGGGTACTACAATAACCCGCAGAAAACCTCGGAAGTAATCGATGAGGACGGATGGCTCTATACCGGCGATCTTGCCAGGTATTACGATGAAGAAAACATCAGCATTGTCGGCCGCTGCAAAGATATGATCATTCGCGGAGGTTTCAACGTTTATCCGAGTGACATCGAAGAGTGCATCATGCAGTTGCCGGAGATCCAGACGGCAGCAGTCGTCGGAAGTCCGCATGACATTCTTGGCGAAGAAATCCGGGCCTTTGTCGTTGTCAAAGCCGGAAAAGCTCTGACAGACAGAGACATTTTCAGACACTTGTTCACCCGGATCGCCAATTATAAAATGCCGGATAAAGTTCATTTTATTTCGGAAATGCCGATCATCCTGGCGGGAAAGGTTGACAAAAAGGAACTGGAGCTTTGGGCCGCGGAAGGAATTCCGGAGAACAAGCAGGTATTATTTTTAGATCGGGAGGACACAGATGAAGCTTGATTACGATGAATTTTCTGTCTATGTATGCGGCAGATACGGGGTTTCCGTGGAAGAAGCGAAAACCGGCTGTACTTTCATGGAACTGGGTATCGACTCGCTGTCAATTTACAGCATGGTATCAGAACTTGAGGAAAAATATAATATCAGAATCGATACGGATGATATCACGAATCTGGATTCTCTTCCGCGCCTATACAAATATATACAGGGATTGGTGGATTAAATGGGACTTGATTTTGATCATGAACTTTCCTTTCAGGAAATCGAAGAGGCGCAGGCTCGCCTCAGTCTGAACGGCGGCATATGCGCCCGCTTCGGCGGAATTCAAATCTCCGCTGGCGGGGAGCGTACGAAAATTCTGGCATGGCAGTGCAATATGGCTGACGTACAGAACTTTGACGTCAGACTTCCTGCCGTTGTCGAAATCATCCTGGACAGCCGGGATAAAATCGAATCGATTGAACTTAAGCCGAACTTTAAAGGCAGTCAGGGCATCATTTGCTCAGGAGCCTATATCGGCCGGCGTCTGCAGAAGGTTCTGACCGGAGAAGAATTGTCATCCGCGAACGTTGTGGTAAATAATCCGTGCATTCTTCACTGCCGCCATACATACGAACTGGTCTACGGCGCAGCCTGCTTTCTTGAAAACGTCAGAAAAAACGGCGACGATTCCGGTCTGCATCACGTTGCCGAATCCACGGTGGCTTACAGCAACGGTTCAGAACTGGAATGCTTTGATGAAATCGAAGTGGACGGGCGCACATCACAGACAAAAATCTGTATCGGAAATCTGACCGGTAATATCGAATACGACCGGAGCGGAAAAGTAATCAACGTACAGAACATCAGTATCCGCGGCTTCACCAAAAATGGTCCGGACTGGACACCTGTAAAAAAACCGGTTTCTCTGTCAGCGTCCGGAAACAAAGAGTACAACATAAAGCTGATGAAGCTTTTGTCCCCTTACTGGCGGGCCAGCGGCAAAAAGCTCCGCGTAAAGACAAAGTTCCATTTTTCACAGATCTGGGCACCGACATTTTTCGGTATTCTATCGCAGGCACTCGGGCTGGTCATTTTCAACAATAATTACGCCTATTTTCAGCATTGCATCTATGGTATACAGCGCACCGAAAACCACGTCCCTTTGTGCATCGGTGTGTCCGATGATATTTCAGACGCGATGAATCACTTTAAAGATTTTTCGATCGAAGACATATAATAACGGAGGAAACTATGGCATTCGTACAATTTTCTAACGTAACAAAAAAATACAACTCCGGAGGCAACGAGATCCGGGCACTGGACAATGTGAGTTTTCAGCTGGACAAAGGGAAATTCAATGTTGTTCTCGGACCAAGCGGTTCCGGCAAATCCACGCTTTTAAATCTTCTTGGCGGCATGGATCACGCGACCGACGGCAGAATCACGGTTGACAGCAAAGAAATCACCGCGATGAATCCGAAACAGCTGACGATGTACCGCAGAAACGACATCGGCTTTGTATTCCAGTTTTACAACATACTGCCCAATCTAACCGCCTATGAGAATGTCGATATGGCTCATCGTCTGTGCGACAGCAGCATTTCCGCCGAAGAAGCTCTGGATGCGGTCGGTCTGACAGACCGTGTGAACAACTACCCTGCTCAGCTTTCCGGCGGAGAACTCCAACGCGTCTCGATCGCCCGGGCGCTAAGCAAAAACCCGAGGATCATGCTTTGCGACGAGCCTACCGGCGCGCTGGACAGTGAAACAGGAAAACATGTTCTGACGTTCCTCAGAAAAATGGTTACGGATTACAGCACGACCGTCGTTGTTGTTACCCATAATGTTGCCATTGCCTCCATCGCGGACTGCGTTCTCCATCTGAAAGACGGAAAGATCGAAAATCTGGAACGTAATCCGGCGCCTGCGGATATCGAGGAGGTGGAATGGTAATATGAAGTACCTGAGGACAAAGCTCCGGCGCGATCTGATGAGATTATTCCCGCAGTTCATCTCTGTTTTTGTGATGGCGCTGCTGTCGGTAACCATCTTCTCCGGCTTTGAAAACGTCTGGACGGGGATGGATCATCAGGCAAAAAATTTTTACAAACAGGGACATCTCTGCGATGCTTGGATCTACGGAAAATCGCTCGACAACAAGTCATTAAAGAAGATCCGCGACCTGAAAGGCGTGACAAAAGCCACGCACTCGATGTCGATTCTTACGGATCTGGACGATGATGAAAAAGACGAGAACCACAGCGACATCCAGCTGACAACGATCAGCAGCACTGCAAACCAGAAGCCCGTGTCAGTCAAGGGCAAAGCCTATGATAAAAAAGCATACGGGATCTGGCTCGACAAAACCTTTGCCGACAAACACAACCTTAAAGTCGGAGATAAAATCAAAATCTCCTACGGCAAGCTTCCTGAAGCGACCGTAAAAATCAAGGGCCTGGTCATGAGTCCCGAGTACATTTACTACACTGCAATCGCCACGCAGACCATGCCGGATTACCAGAAGCACGGCTACGGTTACGTCAGCGAAAAGCAGATGGAAAAGATCACGGGAATGATCTATTACAATCAGATCCGGATCAATACGACAAAAAACTGCAACTTAGACAAACTGGAAGAAAAAGCTGAAGATGTTCTGGGGGATAAATTCTACAGCCTGCAGACCCATGACGATAACAAATCCACATTCCAGATGAAGGACGAGATCGATCAGACTAAACGAATGGCCACAATGTTCACCTTTGTCTTCATACTTCTCGCTCTTCTGACCATGTACACGACAATGAGCCGCCTGGTGAAAAACCAGATGATTCAGATCGGCACAATGAAAGCGATCGGCATGACAAACGGCGAAATCCGCACGCATTATATGATGTACGGGCTCCTGGTGCCTTTGATCGGCGCGCTGATCGGCATCCCACTCGGAAAAATTACCGTCGCCCGTGTCGTTATGATGGTCAAACAAACGACGCTCACGCTTCCTGAATGGAGCCTGGAAACATCCTGGGGAACGGTCATGGTCATTGTTCTGATCATTGTGATCTGCGTTTTCGCAACCATGTGGGCCGCCGGAAAAGCACTGAAACTGTCTCCGGCCGAAACAATGCGCGGCATAGAAAACCAGAAAAAGCGCAAACTGAAAGCAGCAAAAAAATCCGCCCCGAAATCATCCGGAAACTATGTCTGGACATGGGTAAAACGAGATACCGCCCGCAACAAGCTGAGATACCTGATCGGCGTCATCGGTGTTACAGGCTCTATGATGCTCATGATCGCCGGCTTCGGCATGTATGACTCCATCGACGCGTCAAATAACTACATTTTCAATGAACAGTATTCATACGACTATACCGGTGAATTAAAAGAAGCCAACACTGCGCTCGTCAAACAGGTCAACGACGAAATCAAAAACCATAAACATCAGTGGATGTGGCAAAACTCCGTCGATATCAAATACGGCGATGACCAGAAAGAATCGACCATCATCACAGTTCTGGACAAAGGTGATCTCTTCAGACTGGAGGATGAATCGACCGGAAAGCGCATTACGCTCCCAGACCACGGAATCGCAGTGACCAACAAACTGGCTTCAGACCTCGGCATCCGGAAAGGAGACCGAATCCGCTTCAACGTAACGGGGGTCTCCAAAGATTTTAAGGAAAAAGTGGTAAAGATCACCTCAGTCAGAATGCCTCAGGGGATTTATCTCTCAAAGAAAAGCTGGAAAAACATGGG
>ONJN01000013.1 GCA_900318155.1 uncultured Eubacteriales bacterium | reverse complement strand
AAAGCCGTTTCACCGCGATCTCCTTTCCTGCCCGTTTTCCATTATTCCTAATGAAAACAGCGAGAATTCGTTTTGATGAACGCAGTAACAGATAAAATCATCATCTTCATATATGACCTCTCCGTCGTTCGGATACATTTCAGAGAACTTCTTGTACCATTCGTAAGCCTTTGATTCGAGAATTACACGGTTGTTAATATTTGACGCAGTATCTGAGCGTTTTTTGCTGTAGCTAAGAGTCTTGGCTGCGGATTCTTCCGAAATATCACGGTGTAATATTTCGGGGTACTGAGATCCGATTCCCCCGTAAAATGTTGAATACTTCTCCGTCGCCAGCCATTCGGGTCCGGAGGCACAGTTGTACTGCGCGTAAAGGATTGGCCGTTTTTCGATATAGAAAAAAATGTACGGCGTCGGAATGGTATAGGATTTCTTACTGCTTTTTTCAATAAAGTCAATCCATTCTTCATGATAACCGTCTTCAATTAACTGGTATAACTCGTCTGTTGTTGAAACTATGGTATAAGTATTATTAGGTAAGTTTTTTGTGATTTCCTTTGTGAACTCAACAGCTATTGGATAGCGTGTCAGCATGCAATATGTAAAGCCGTGAAACATTCCCGACATCTGCGCAAACACATAGATTCCTGCACATGACAAAATGGACAAAGGTTTTAAAAATCTTTCCTTAAGGAGAGGTCGGAGCAAGCAAAAAACTATATCAAAACAGCTTGCGTACAATAACATAGAGAACATATCAATTATGGCGCATAGGCGGTCTCCCGTAAGCAGAGAGGGCAGTCCGATGAGCCGGGGCTTGTATGCTATTACCAGTATAATAACGGACAGTGCCGTTATCAGATATCCTTCGGGATGGTTAATAAAATAACGCAGTCGCTTTTTCTTTTTTCGTTTCCTGATAAAATCTATGCTTATATGTATCATCAGTAGGGCAACGGAAAACGCCAAAACTGCGATACATGTGTAAAAAAGGAACCACCCGCGTTGCTCTTTGTATAGCTCACAATAGGATTTCTGAACTATCCCGATTATTTTATTGGTGATTTTTGCGGTGATCGGTAGATTTTCTTCAATTTCATCCGTATCATCTGAAGCCGTCGCTTCTGTAGCTTCCGTTGCCGAGGTATTAGTTGTAGCGTCGGAGTCAGTCGTTTTTGCGGTGCTCGTTTTCCCCAGACTTTTGTTTGTGACATTCATTGCCCAGTAAAGAGAACCTTGAAGCGGATGACCTTCGGCATATGCGGCAAACATGGGTGTAGCAGCAATCATAAAACCAATCAATGCTCCCGCTACGACCCTTTTAAATACTCCGCGACGGAAAAGACGCCGAACATACACAAAAGCAATAACTAAACACGGAAAAACAGTCATGATCGTCGCATAGAAATGTGAGCAAATGGTTACTGCGATTGAGGTAGTGAAGATAAACAGGTATTCGTCCAGAAAGAAGCTTCGCAAAGATGACGTACGTGAGAGTTTTTTCCACGTTGACAGATGCAGCAAGCTTCTCCACGTTGACAGCCGAAAAAGCTTTTTCCATGTCGATAACCGGAAAATACGAGAACGTTTTTTAGGATAATTCGTCTTTTGACGAAGAAATCCGATAAGGGCATATGAGGTCATAAATACAGCGTACATTGCAAATTCCTGCGGAAGCGTCCATGAAAGACGTGAAAGACCTGTTACCATGATACCCGCCGTAAGCTCAATTGTGAGAAACCCTGTGATTGCCAAAAGACCTGACAATCTCCAGCCAAACAATTTTTTCCCCAAAATGTAAGCTGAAAGAATAAAACCGTGAATGTACGCACCCGCCAAGAAAAGCACAATGCTGTAATAACCAATTGGAAAAGTCTTTCCCATAAGATAGATAAAACAGTGCATTCCTTCAGGATAAATTCCCTTAATAAAAATCTCACCCTGTTCCAGCCCATATATCCATGCATGATGAACGTATTGATCGCTGGCGCCGTAGCAATGAGTCTGCAGTGCGTTTTCGCTGAAATACACGGTTGCAAACACGAGAATCACGATCAGCAGTGAGTATTCAAGCCTGCGACCCTTGGTGGATTTCCACCACCTGGGTATTACCGGTTT
>ONJN01000100.1 GCA_900318155.1 uncultured Eubacteriales bacterium | reverse complement strand
ATATTGACTATAATAAGGTTAGTTTTAAAGAACTAACTATAAACGCTGCGATTTTAAAACGTTGATATAGCAGTGTTTGAAAATTAAATCGAACTAATAAAAACAATAATGGAGGCGTTGATAATGAGTGGATTTGGAACTTTCAGAAAAATCGGATATGGCTTTTTGCTCGGTACGGCCGGAGTGAAACTGCTTACAAGCAAGGATGCTAAGAATTTTTACACACATGTTACAGCGGCTGTCATGCGCTGCGGCGATGAGATTATGAAGACTTTTGACACGCTGAAAGAAAACTGCGGTGATATCGAAACAGACGCCAGAGAAATTAATGAAGCAAGAAAGGAAGAAGAACGACGGAAAGAAATTGAAGACGCGAGGGCGGTTCTTGAAGAGGCGGAGGCAGAAGGAAAAGCTGTGGCAGAAACTGAATCAGAGGCTGCCGGCGCGTAAGTCTGCATTGTGAACGGGAGACAATAAATGAACTGTAAAATATGTCATGAATCAAAGAACCGGCTTCGTATACATATGAAACAAAATGTTATGACATTTGAAGAGGCCGAAATCCTTGAGCATTATCTGCTGAATCTGGAAGGTGTGGTTCGTGTCAAAATCCATGAGCGGACCGCGAATGCGATCATCGAATTCAGAAGCGGTCAGCGTGATGCGATTGTCAGGGCGCTGTCTGATTTTAGCTATGACAGTCTGTCGGATTTTACTCCGGATATATCGATGCGGCGTATGCAGCGTGACTTTGAAAATAAAATGCTTTTTCATGTGACGCGCAGGTTCATCAGCCGGCTGTTTATACCGGCGCCTGTAAGGATGATGATTACAGCCGTTAAATCACTGCCTTACTTCGGGAAAGCGCTGAAGGCTTTGTCAAAGGGGAATCTTTCTGTCGCTGTCCTTGACGCGGCCGGGATCGGCGTATCCATGCTTCGCGGAGAGTTTGACACTGCGGGCAGCGTAATCTTTCTTCTCGGCGTCGGAGATATAATGGAAGAATGGACGTACAGAAAATCGGTCAATGATCTGGCACGGATGATGAGCCTGAATGTCGATAAAGTCTGGGTTGTATCACCGGACGGACAGGAACGGGCGGTAAGTGTGGCTGATGTTAATCCGGATGACTTTGTTCGGATTCGTACAGGGGGCATTATTCCGCTGGATGGTACGGTTGAAGATGGCGAAGCGTCGGTATCGCAGGCGTCAATCACAGGTGAATCCCTGCCGGTGCATAAATCCCCGGGCAGTTCTGTGTACGCCGGAACAGTGATTGAAGAGGGTCAACTGACGATCAGGGTCAGGCATAAGATCGGCAGCGGAAGATACGACCGCATCGTTTCCATGATTGAAGAGTCGGAAAAAATGAAGTCATCTGCCGAAAATAAAGCCTCGCATCTGGCAGACAGACTGGTGCCGTATACACTGGGCGCTTCGGCACTGGCATTTTTGGTTTTCCGTAATTTCCGCAGAGCGTCATCCGTTTTGATGGTTGATTTTTCCTGTGCGCTGAAGCTGGCCATGCCGATTTCTGTTTTGTCGGCTATGCGGGAGGCCGCGGAGCACAATATCTCGGTCAAAGGGGGGAAGTATCTGGAGACGGTTTCTCAGGCAGAAACGATTATATTCGACAAAACCGGCACACTGACGCACGCTTCACCAAGTGTAGCGGATATCGTACTTTTTGACGGCTTTGACAAAGATCAAATCCTGTCCGACGCGGCGTGCATTGAAGAGCATTATCCGCATTCGATCGCGAACGCGGTCGTTGCCGCAGCAGAGGAAAAAGGTCTTTATCACGAGGAGCGTCATTCAACGGTTGAGTACATCGTGGCGCATGGGATTGCCAGTATCATCGACGGAAAGAAATATAATATCGGAAGCTATCATTTTATCTTTGAAGACGAAGACTGCATTATACCGGATGATAAAAGAGAACTGTTTGAATCGCTGCCGGATCATTACACGCATCTCTATATGTCGATCGACGGCGTTTTGTCCGCAGTGATTCTGATTGAGGATCCGCTCCGGGATGAAGCGGCAGAAATCGTTCGGAAACTGAAGGAGCTTGGCTTCTCAAAAACTGTTATGATGACCGGTGACAGTGAAAGAACGGCGCGCGTGATCGCGGAGGAAGTCGGGGTAGACGAGTATTATTCCGGTGTTCTGCCTGAGGACAAAGCAAACTACATTAAGCGTGAGCATGAGGCCGGCAGGAAGGTCGTTATGATCGGCGACGGCGTCAATGATTCTCCGGCTTTATCTGAAGCGGACGCAGGCATTTCCATCAGTACCGGTTCGGCAATCGCGCGGGAGGTCGCGGATATCACGATCATGGCGGATGATCTGAACGAACTGATTACGCTGAGAATACTCAGCAACGCGTTGATGAAGAGAATCCGCTTTAACTACCATACGATCCTGTCTGTCAATTCTTTCCTCATCCTCATGGGCGTACTCGGGCTGTTTCAGCCGTCGATGTCTGCGCTGCTTCATAATGTTTCCACTATTCTGATCAGCCTGTGGAGCATGACTGATCTGCTGGATGATGAATAAACAGATAAATGAGTAAATAATCAAATTTATGATGAGGTATTAAGTCAAAAAACAGGGGCTGAGTGAGACAGCCCCTGTTTTTTTCAGATGTTTGTGTTTATTCCTGCACGCGCAGTACGTTGTCGACCGACTCTACGTAATTGTTCTCGATCAGTTCGTTCAGTGCCTGATCCAGGACTTTTCTGTCAGTTTTGTATACGATGAAGATAAGCGGAACAGAGTCTTTGCCCGCGTTCTGACCTGCTCGCTGAACCATGGATTCGATACCGACGTGGTACTTACCGAATGTTGAAGCGACGGCTCCGAGTACACCCGGTTTATCGATCGCTGTCACGCGGATATAATACTGGTTTTCGCCTTCGCCGACAAAGTCGAGATCCGCGTCGTAACGGAGGAGTGGGTTCTTGTCGTAAGCGGCGTCTTTACCCATGGATTTACCAATGCCGATGATGTCGCCCATGACGGCGCTTCCGGTTGGCAGCGGGCCGGCGCCTTTTCCGTAGAACATCAGGTTGTCAACCGCATTTCCAGTGACATAGATCGCGTTGAACTCATTGTTGACAACAGCGAGCGGGTGATCAGCCGGCACAAAGCACGGAAGTACGTTGCATGAGATTTTTCCCTCTTCGACCATCTTAGCGGAAGCGAGCAGCTTGATTTTATACCCGAAATCGTTCGCGGTCACAATGTCCTCGGTAGTAATGCTGGTGATACCCTGTGTCGGAATATCATCCGGCGCGATATACAGTCCGAATATCAAAGAGATCAGAATGGACAGTTTGTTGGCAACGTCGATTCCTTCAACGTCTGCTGTAGGGTCTGCCTCGGCAAAACCTTTTTCCTGTGCTTCCTTCAGGACTTCCGCGTAGTCTTTGCCGTATTCTGTCATCTGAGTCATGATGTAGTTGGTCGTTCCGTTCAGGATTCCGAGAACTTCCGTAAATTCATTGGAGAGGAGTGCCGTTGTGATCGCGTTGATGATCGGAATTCCGCCGCCTACGCTGGCTTCAAAACGCAGCTTGGCGTGGTTTTCCTGTGCGATCCTCTGCAGCATCTCACCGTTAGCAGCGATTGCGGCTTTATTTGCTGTGACGACGTGTTTTCCTCTGGAAAGTGCGGCGGCCATATATTCTGTAGCCGGCTCGATTCCGCCGATCAGTTCTACTACGATGTCGATTTCCGGATCATCCAGAATTTCATTGACATCCGTTACGTATTTTTCCTTCGGGATATCGATGCCTCTGTCTACATCAGGACGTCTGTTGAGGATTTTAACGATCTCAAATGAAACATCCGTTGAATCTTCGATTTTCTTTCTGCTCAGTTCGAGCGTTCTGTACGTACCTTTGGCGATGTTGCCGATTCCCAGCATGCCGATTTTAACTTTGTTCATTTTTGCCTCCTGCAGTTCGAGTTGTACTATGTGATTCCATACGGAGATTATCAATGATTCCGTACGGATGATCCCGCGGGGACCTTTGTCCGCTGGTGTTGCATGGACATTAGCGCAGCCCTCTTTATTCTACACGAATAAGCGGCCGTTGTCTCGCAAAAAATTGTCGCTGTCAATAAAAAAATCATAAAATTTTGTTCTGATTAAACTAAAAGCGGGATAGTTGGATAGATTCCTTTAAAATGTTATCATTAAATCGATAATATGCAAACATTTTTGTTATTATTTTATGGAAGCATTATTTTTATTGAGATGGATAACATCTCAACCGAATGTTACGATGTTATCATCTGTTAATTGTAGTAGGAAAGGAAAAAGTGTCACAATTATGTATATGTTAGTTGGGCATATAGGGTGAAAAATGACTTTGGTTAAATACAGGGAACGAAAAAATACGGATTCGATGAAATGGGATGGACTCCGTGCTCATTTCGGGAGTGACGATCTGCTGCCGGTCTGGGTCGCGGATATGGATTTTGAGTCACCGGACTGCGTGAAAGAAGCTTTGTCGAAACTGGTCGGTCTCAATGTTTACGGTTATTATCAGGTGCCGGACGGTTACTATAACGCATTCATCGAATGGGAAAAGAAGTACCATGATTACGAAGTAAAAAGGGAATGGCTGAGTTTTATGCCGGGCGTCGTTCAGGCGCTGTACCGGCTGGTTCACTGTTTTACGGATGAAAATGATTCCGTTGCCGTGATGACGCCGGTCTATTATCCGTTCTTCTCAGCCGTGGAAAACAGCGGGCGGAATCTCGTCAAAGTGCCGCTGATAAACGACGCGGGCGTCTATACGATCGATTTTCCTTTGTTTGAGAAAAGTATTGCAGAAAAGGATGTCAAAATGTTCATTCTCTGTTCGCCGCACAATCCGGTCGGACGCGTCTGGACTGATGAAGAGTTGAAACGGATGCTGGACATCTGTAAAAAGTACGGGGTGCTGGTGGTTTCAGACGAAATTCATCATGATCTGATCTTCTCAGATAAAAAGCAGATTACGGCGGCTAATGCCGGCGATTATGATGAGATTCTCCTGATGCTGACTTCCGCGTCAAAGACTTTTAATCTGGCGGGATGCCGCAACGCGCTGCTGATCGTGCCGGATGAGGCGCTGCGCAGGAAATACCGCGCGTTTTCACGCAGAAATGGGTTTTCTTCAGGCAGTGCGTTTGGATATGTTTCCGGTCAGGCGGCTTTTGAGGGCGGGCGCGCGTGGCTTGATGAGGTCCTTGAGATTATAAAAGGTAATTATAATTATCTGTGCTCCGCGCTGGCGGAAACGCTGCCGAAAGCGGTCATTTCGCCGCTGGAGGGCACATATCTGATGTGGATCGATGTGTCCGCGTACATGAAGGAACGTGACGGCCGCGAAGGCTGCTTCGATCGTGACACGGAGTGGTTCATGCGGGATACCTGCAGGCTCGCGGTTGATCTGGGGAAATGGTTCGGCGGCAAAGAGTACGACGGATTTATCCGAATTAACCTGGCGACAAAAAGGGAGAATATAGAAGAAGTGGCGGCGCGCCTGCGGCTTCTCGCGGAGTAGCTGCTCGTACCAGCGGGTTTGTAACTGGGGTAAAAATGGTCTGAACGGGTGGTTAAAAAAACGAACCAACAGGCCAAATTCAGGGCCGCCGCGTTAATGCGGCGGCCCGGCACAGTGATCTCTGATTTTTGATTCCACTATTGACAATATTTATTGAAATTTCAGAGATTTTATTGAACCTTCAGGGATAGACCATCATCGCTGAAGACTGCCTTCGCGTTCTTCTTTGCGAAAAAATCGGTGATGAATTCCTCGATTTCCTTGTTCGGTTCGTCAAGATTCATATATAAACTTCCGCATGTGTCGTGAATGTGCAGGACTGTATCGTAGCGCTCCAGTATGAGTTTCTTCAGATCGTTTGCGTCGAAAATAGTAATAGCCATGAATTCCTCCTTTGCAGTATTGGAAAATATACAGCTTTCCCGATGAAAGCACCGTAAGGGCATAAATCCCGGTGGGATACCCGTTTAGTATATATATACTGAAATAATAAAATGAATCACAGATTCCAGTTTTTTCGAAGTTAAATATATTAAACCTTGACGAAAGAGTGGAGATGTGGTAATATTTTGTTAGTTAAATATATCTAACAAACGAGACAGAAAGGACTTTGATTATGAGTGTTGTTATTGTAGGCGGGAACGAGTGCATGGAATGCCGGTACAAACAGATCTGCAAACAGTATGGCCACAAAGCCAAAGTCTTTGTTAAGGAAAAAGGGAACTGGGTCAGAAAAATGGGATGTCCGGATCTGCTTATACTGTTTACCGGAACTGTTTCACATAAAATGGTACATAATGCTGTTACGGAAGCAAAAAGGAATAACATAGAGATCGCAAGAACCCGCTCCGCCAGCGCAGCGGCGCTGAGGAACGTCCTGGAGGAACACGCCGCCGACCGGCTCGGCTGTTCGTGATGATAAAGCCGCTGTCGAAACGCTGAAAATGATTCGCTGATACGGCTCTCCCTTTACATGAAAGATAAAGCTTAGATTAAATGCAGAAAAATTCAGACACTATTTTCTCCTGTTAAACTACGTCGGCCGCGTTCTGCGGCCTTTATTTTCCAGTTTTTTTATTTCAGACTGACAGAAATCAACAAAAAAATATAATAGATTTATTATATTCCGCCTGAGTGAATATTAATGCGGCGAAATCAGCCGTTTTTTCTTGACCACAGTCCAGAAAGCGGCTGATTTCTTCTATATTTATACTTTTGTATTAATAATAATCCATATTGCGGAAGTTTTTTATTTTTAAATGCGAGTTCAGGGAATTTTGAAATAAAATGACTGTCCAATGGCCATTTTTGTATTGAATAATTATTCAGGAAGTGAACCGTTTTGCAGATCGGTCGATAACCATGCAAAGCTGCTGATTACCATAGCTGTTTCGGATATTTTGTCTCGCTTTGGCTTGTGCGGCCGGACTTGATAAATGTTGCGGGATGACTTAGAATTGAATCATGATCAAGTGAGGATTATAACGGGCGCTGGATGTCCCCCGCCGCCCGTTGCAGTTGTCGCTTTGTCCTCGACGTGAGGTCACGTCAGGAGCTATGCTCCGACTTAAACCATGAGTACAGCAGATAAATATCGGATCCCGGGGAGGAGCTGAAAAGAATGAATGAATTCAGAAAGATGAGACGATTCAAACAACAATTGTCTGAAAAAGAATGTATCGAGGTATTGAAATCCGCGTCTCGCGGGATTATGGCATTCCATGGAGAGTACGGATATCCGTACGCGATCCCGCTGAATCAGTATTACGATGAAAAAGATGGAAAGTTATATTTTCATGGCGCCGGGCAGGGACTCAAACTTGACCTGATGACAGAGGATAATAAGGTTTGCTTCACTGTCATGGATGAAGGATTTGTCAAAGAAGGTGACTGGGCATTGAATATAAAAAGTGTGGTATGCCTTGGGAGGCTTGAGACGGTTGTGGATCGCAATAAGGTGCTGGAACAGTGCTTTTTGTTAGCAAAAAAGTTCTATCCGACTGAGGAGGCCGCTTTGGAAGTATTGAAAAAAGCCGGCGACAGAGTAAATGTTCTGGTCATGACGATTGACCGGATGACGGGGAAACTGGTAAATGAATCGTAGCTTATAAACAAAGTGAATTTGTATTCCCGGCGCTCAGCCAAACAATTTCTGTTTGAAGGGACAGCCGTCGGGAGAAAGCAAAGGAGGTTCTTTATGATTAAAAACAGAAACTGGCCGGCAAAGATCGCGTCGATCCTTGTGATGGTGGTTCTCGCGGTGATGATGACGACGTCCTGTTCGGTGCTCGATCTGCTTGATGAGGGAGGCAGTCCGGAACGGCAGATCAGTGAGAGCGGAACCTATGATTCAAAGGACGAGGTCGCTCTTTACATTCATACGTATAACAAGCTGCCGTCGAATTATATAACCAAGAAACAGGCACGGAAGCTTGGCTGGCGAGGCGGTTCGCTGGAGAAATACGCCAAAAGCAAATGCATTGGCGGCGACCGTTACGGGAATTATGAAGGGCGCCTGCCGAAGAACGGAAATCAGTATCACGAATGCGACATTGATACACTCGGCAAAAGCAAACGCGGCGCCAAACGGATCGTCTATTCGACAAGAGGTAATATTTATTACACGGATGATCATTACAATACGTTTACGGAGCTTTATGATAAAAACGGAGAGAAACAGTGAGCGGAGTGAATACGAGCGGAATGAATAACAGAAAAAGCGGGGCAAAGCGCTTTGTCGTCGATCTGGCAGGTCTTGCGACAAAGGGTGACCTGCATGGCCGGATCCGGCGGGCGATGGAGCTGCCGGAATACTACGGAGAGAATCTGGACGCTCTTTACGATCTGTTGACGGAGATGGATGAGGGCACAGAAATCTTTTTTTCCGGCGCGGATCAGGCGGACCGGTCGCTGGGCGAATATCTGGATATGATGAGAGAAATGTGCAGTGACGCGGAAAATGAAAATCCGGGACTCAAGATATTTTTTCAGTAAATGAACAGAATTCGGAATTACGGGTGCACAGTGCCCGATTT
>ONJN01000063.1 GCA_900318155.1 uncultured Eubacteriales bacterium | reverse complement strand
GAACCCTATATCGAACGAATGCTCTGTTTTGGGCAGCAGCATCTGATCACAGCGGATAAAGTAGTGTACTACGCGCACACCTCCGGCACTTCCGGCGCGTCAAAGATGATCCCATGCACCCGGGATGCCCTGGATATTTTGTTCACAACCGTATTTCAGCGCTTTTTCGGCTGCTATGACAAGTCAATCGGGATGCCTGCGCACCCGGGAGTCAATCTCATGGAAACGCAGATTGGCTATACGCCTCATGGTGCCGCCCATGGCGCCATTTCTGAAACACTGAATCATGAGGAGGATACGCCTTTTTACAACGCGCTGCCGGAAGAGATTGTTTATCCGGGTGAAGAGTTTGACCGACGGCATGTAAAGATGCTTTTTTCGCTGAGGGAAAAGCACCTCAGCTTTCTGATGTCTACTTTTTCACCGACGATTTATGACATGATCATTTATGTTCAGCATCACTGGCATTCGCTGTGCGATGATATCGAGGCCGGAAGCATCAATCCGGATATTGTCATGGGCCCGAGAATGCGTAAGAAACTGGAAGAAAAACTGAGACCCGACCCGGAAAGAGCCAGGGAAATCAGAGAAATCATGGAAAAGCATGAAGAGGATGCTTTTATTCCGCTGCTCTGGCCTGATATGAAGAGAATTGCCACGGTAGGCACCGCGACTTTTGCGCCGTTTATCGATCGGCTGCGTCCGTTCCTTGGGAAAGATATCGCTGTTGATTACCTGGGATATGTATGCTCTGAATCTACAGTAGCGGTTCCCCTGAGGGAGGAAGACCCCGCCTGCATGCTGCTTCCTTTCAGTGGCTTTTATGAGTTTATTCCTGTGGAAGATGACACGGAAGCGTCCCCGCTGCTTATGGATCAGCTTGAGACCGGCAAAGAATATAAACTGATAGTCACCAATCTGTCCGGCTTTTACCGCTACCGTCTGGGAGATGTGATCCGGGTCGTTGGTTATCACAACGAATGCCCCATGATCGCTTTTTCCTATCGGGAAAATCAGCTGATCAGCATGTACGGAGAAAAAGTGACAGAAACCGCCCTCCGTACGGCGGTGGAATCCATGTCGGAAGAATCCGGGACACCGGTGATGGAATACAGCGTATATGCGGATACGGGAACAGACCCGGGACATTATATCGTTTTACTGGAAAGTGACCGGGAGATCCTGCCGGAAACGTGGGCATATTATTCGGAGATCCTGAACCGCAAACTATGTGAAGCACATGTCTCTTATGACACAAAAATCAGGCAGAAAACCATGCTGCCCCTGGAAGTGAAATTCGTACAGCCCCAGACCTATGCTTTGTACAGAGATTTGAAGGTGATGGGAGGTGCTTCTCCGAATCAGATAAAACCGTTACACGTCATTTCAGACGGCAGATTAAAGCGCTTTTTCTTTGGCCTTCTGCAGAACTGAGAGTGGTTTGATGTACCCTTTATAAAGATGTTTTGATGACATTACCCCAACATAAACAAGGCGCCTCCGAATGGAGACGCCTTAATTGTACTTTAAATTTTCCCTTGTAATCTTTCAAAAGAGGCTTATAATTATAGTTTGACATAACTAACTAGCATAAAGCATCCGTTCATCTGGCATAAAACTGTCTGATAAAAGAACAGGAACCGGGGAGAACTGATCAGCGAGCGGGTCTGCTTTTTGCTGCAGTAAAAAGGACTGAAAGGGGTTCATACGATGTCAAAAAAAGCTTCTAATTTTCAGAAGAAGGCCATGTCCCTGGGTTACAGGGGAAAGGAGATATTCAAGCCTCTGAATACTGGCAGGATTGACAACCATGTCGCCTGCGTCCGTGAGTGGATTGCGAATATCTTTTTCTACACAAAGAACGGAACGACAATCATGATCGATGCCGGCTACAGTTACGACCGCCTGGAAGAAAAGATGAGATGGCTGGACCTCGATCCGGCAAAAATCCGTCATATTCTGATTACGCATCAGGACACGGATCACGTTGGTGCGGTTGAGCGGGATTCAGCCGGCCTCTTTAATAAGGCGACAATTTATCTGAGCGAAATTGAAAACCGTTATCTGACCGGGGAGGTGCGTAGAAAGGTCATTTTCGGGGCATATAAGCTTCCG
>ONJN01000089.1 GCA_900318155.1 uncultured Eubacteriales bacterium | reverse complement strand
GGGGATTGATACCCGCCACCGACGTTCGAAGACAGAACCCGCCGCCTTCGTAAAACGTAGAGGCGGGGGATATCCGGCGTCTGTTATGCTAATTTGTGGAATCATTGACATCTTCTTAACAAAGATGCTTTTTTAGCTTCTTTTTCTGTTCATTTGTTTGACGCTTCGCATAATTTTATATTAAAATAAAGAATAAGATCGGGGGCGATTATTATGACAGAAAACATGAGAGAGTTTTCATTTGAGTCGCGGTTCAAACGCATCAGAAAGCTGGAAGACAGTGGACTGAGTATGCTCAGTAAACTTCTGAAGATAGAATACTGCGGGCAGGAATACGGAAGAGATATATGCGGATACTGTACATTCAGAAATTCCTGCGAAGAGCGGACCACAGAAGTCACGCATAAAATCTGGCAGATACAGACAAAGGCGGTCCAGTCATACAGAAATCTGGAGAAAGATATCCGGAGTTCGATGGCGGATCACGGGGACTCGAGTAAGCTCAGGGAATGTCTCGCTTTTGTGCTGCGCCGAATCGCCGGGAGTGAAGTATATGTTTCAGACGGTGATATTGAAATGATTGAAGAAGCAGAGAAGATCTTTGACGATTTGTTTAATCAGAGCGGTGATAACCGCTTCAGAGAGGAGGCGGAGTGCTGCCGCAGCATGAAAAAACGGATGGAAACAGAATAAAGACAAGTGGAATAATGATTAAATAAGACGGGGAATCGGAACATGAAGTAAATAAAAAGCCGGCTGCTGAAAACAGGCAGCCGGTTTAATTTACAAATCAATCAATATTTAATTCGGAGCCGAAAAACATATTTAAGCGATCTATATAAATATTGAATTTAATCTATGTAAACGTCGGTCTGTCTTTCGGCGTGTCACATTCCTGTTTCAGATAAAGATATGTGCGCGCCTTTAAGATGCCGCAGTATTGTGTGATAACGGCCGCCTCGGGCATGATCACGTCCTTCCGGAATCCTCTTGAGTAAACCGTCAGAGATTTACGTCAGGTTCGGTGTCCGCGTCCTGATCAGTACAATACTGTTTGAGTCTCTGACTTTTACTATATGAAACTCCCGGAACTGAGACCACGCCCGGATATGTCTCCCGGTCCTTTTGCTTTGATTACCATTGGTACCAGCTCCTTTCTTTATTTGATATAGTTATCATACATCAGGATTGTATTAATGTCAATACATTAAGTGACAAAATATTAAAAAAACTCATAATTCTGCCATATATTATTAATGCTTTTAAATGATCAGGTTGCTAAGCCGCATCTCTGCGTTATAATAATAGAAAACGGATAAAAGGAGACCGGGTTTGTTTAATAATTTTTATATTTGCATCAGGGCGATTTTGCCGATGTTTCTGCTGATCGCTGTCGGAATGGGCGTCAGAAAGGGGAAATTGCTGCTTCCGGGTGAGGTTCGTAAAGTCAACCAGTTTATCTATAATGTTTTTTTCCCTCCGCTTATGTTTAATAATATTTATTCGACGGAGCTCGGCGGGAGCATTCATAAACGACTGCTTTTTTTTGCCGTTGTGATGGTGCTGGCAATCTTTTCAGTTTCAATTCCGATCGTTATGAAACTGGAGAAGGATAACCGCAGGCGGGGTGTGCTCGTTCAGGCCGCATACAGAGGAAATCTGATTATCATGGGCCTGCCGGTCGTCACGAATCTTTACGGAAAAAAAGAAGTGGGCGTGGCGACGGTCATTCTGGCTGTGATTGTTCCAATTTATAATATTCTTGCCGTCATTATTCTGGAAGTCTTCCGGGGGAGCAAAGTCGATCCGGTCAGGATCCTGAAAGGTCTGGCGCGTAATCCGATCATTCTGGGTGCCGCTGCCGGGATTATTGTCTCTGCGCTTCATATCAAACTGCCGTTTGTTATTGAACAGCCGGTCAGAAGCATGGGGGAAGCCTGTACGCCGATCGCGCTGGTCATCCTCGGCGCTTCTTTCCGGTTTGAAAGTGTTTCGGACAGTGGGAGACAGTTGTTTGCCGGTGTGTTCATACGGCTTCTACTGACACCGTGCATCGGACTGACGATTTCAGCGCTGACCGGTTTTCGCGGGTATGAGTTTGTTATTCTGCTCATTGTATTCGCGGCGCCTGCTGCGCTGTCATCTTTTACGATGTCGGAAGCGATGGACGCGGACGGCGAACTGGCGGGAAATATTGTGATTTTTTCCTCAGCTTTATCGGTTTTTACCTTGTTTTTCTGGCTGTTTCTGTTCAGGACAATGGGGATCTTCTGACAAAACGGTAATCTTTTGTAAGATTAAGTATTTTGCCGATTATGGATATTTGGGCGGCAATTGATAATCTGGCGCAGGTGAATGAAGCGTAACGGTTTTATAAGCCTATTGTTCATATTGGTTTTACGATGTATTTGCATTTAGTAAATGAATATGTTATTTTGTCAGAGAAAAGGTGTAGATATATTATGATAAAAATGCGTATTATAATGCGCATTATGATAAAAAGCGGCGGCAGGACATATACATATACATAGTATAATCCGGCGCGTACCGGGTCGTAGTTGATTAATCATTATTTTTATGGAGAGGAGAACAGAAAATGAGTGAATGTACACATGACTGCAGTACATGCGGTGCTGACTGCGGTGAAAGAACAGAGGATCAGGGGATTCAGAAGACACCGATGAATATGTTTTCAAACGTTCACAAGGTGATCGGTGTTGTAAGCGGGAAAGGCGGTGTAGGCAAATCATCTGTTACAGCGATGCTTGCGGCTGAAGCTAAGAAGCTCGGTAAGAATGTAGCCGTTCTTGACGCGGATATTACCGGATCTTCGATCCCTAAGATATTCGGTCTCAGCGAGAGGCCGGGCGCAACGGCTGACCAGATGCTGACACCGATTCGTTCAAAGAGCGGCATTAAGATTATGTCGACCAATCTGCTTCTGGAAGATGAGCGGCAGCCGGTACTCTGGCGCGGTCCGATTCTCGGCGGCCTGATCGAGCAGTTTTGGCGCGACGTCGTATGGGGTGAAACCGATGTGATGTTTGTGGATATGCCGCCCGGAACAGGCGACGTTCCGCTGACGGTGTATCAGCAGCTTCCGATTGCCGGGATTGTTGTTGTAACATCTCCGCAGTCGCTTGTTGAGATGATTGTAGAAAAGGCGGTGAATATGGCGGATATGATGGCGATTCCAATTCTTGGTATTGTTGAGAATATGTCATATTTTACCTGTCCGGATTGTGGGAATACGCACAGCATCTTCGGGGAAAGCACAGTGGATGACCTTGCCGCGGATCTCCATATCGCCAATGTTACAAAGCTTCCAATTGATCCGGCACTGGCGGAGGCCTGCGACAAAGGGACTGTAGAAGATTACGACAGTCCTGAGATTAAAGAGCTGGTAGAGATCATCACCAAAGAAGAGTGACTGAGTATTGAGTAATTAAACATTCTGAAACGTTGGATCAGTAATCTCAGAAATGACAGAATCAAAGGGTCTGCCGCGTTCGCGGCAGACCTTTTGCAAGATATACTATACAGTCAATGACAGACCGGTGTCCGGTCACATATACAGATACATCAGCAGGGAAGCGACGATTGGCAGCGTGACAAGTGAAAATATCGTAGTCAGCGTGATACCTTCTGCCGCCAGCTGATCGTTTTTACGGCTTTGGAGCGTGATCGCTGAAGTCGTCACAGCGCATGGGAATGCTTCTGAAAATACCATGGTCAGTTTTGTCAGATTGTCAAACGGCAGGATCGAGGCGATCAGGAAAGCCAGAAACGGCATGATCGTGACATTTGCCAATGAGGCGATGACCAGTTTTTTGTTTTTTAAGATTTTTCCCGGACGGCTTTCTCCGAGCTGCACACCGACGATGATCATGGAAAGAGGAATCGTGGCGTCGCCGATCGTTGAGAACAAATCGAGTACCGGACCCGGCAGCCGGATCTGCGCAAACAGGATGACACAGCCTACGACGGTCGCAAAGATCGGGATATTGAGAAAGGCGCGCAGAAGGCTTTTTTTGTCATGCTTTTCTCCGGTTCCGTAATTCAGCTGAATGTACGCGATGGAGTAAATATATACATTGAAAACTATGTTCTGTACGATAAAAAGAAAGAAGACCATGTCCCCAAATACGGCCTTGGAGACCGGAAACCCCATAAAGCCGCAGTTGATCGAAGCCATAATGACCATAAGAACGCCGCGGTCTTCCGGAGGATGGTATTTCAGTAATCTCATCACGAAATAGGATGCAGCGCACGCCGCCGCGAAACAAAGACTGCAGCCGACCAGAACTTCGATTGTAAGGCGGAGTGTCCTGGCGCTGAGTTCCGCGCTGCCCATTGTGCTGAGAATCAGGCAGGGTGTTGTGATCATCAGGAGAAGATTTGTCAGGTAAGGGGCTGATTTTGTCGGCAGTATGCCCGTTTTGTTGGCAATGAGTCCGATGCCCAGAATACAAAAAATCGTAAATACTTTTATTAAAACTGTTAACATAATAAGTCCTTTATGAAACGCGGTCAGTTCGCGTTTTTTTTGCAGTAATTTCAGGGTTTGTCGCTGCGCGGTCGCGCGGCGGTTTTATTTTTCGTTCCGTTCACGAAATACGCCGTCTGCGTATCCCTGGATCGTTTTGTCGTCATCGGCCATTTCCAGACGCTGCTCCGCCCACACGCAGTAAAGCGGATCGTTTTCAATGCCGATAAAACGGCGGCCGAGCTTTTTTGCTGTTACGCTGGTCGTTCCGGAACCCAGGAAAGGATCCAGGATGACGTCTTCCGGGTCGGAACTGGCGAGAATGATTTTTGCCAGCAGTTTTTCCGGCTTCTGGTACGGATGCGCGGTGTTTTCTTTCATGGACCAGAATGGAACCGTCAGATCCTTCCAGAGGTTGGATGGATGGGTGTCGCGATAGCGGCCTTTCGGGGAATCGGTCCAGTCTTTTGGTTTTCCGTTTTCCCGGTATGGTGCGATCACTCTGCGGCGCTGTTTGACGCGGTCAACATTAAATGTGAAATGATCGGAACAGACGCCGTACCAGATATCTTCCAGACAATTTTTCCAGTTGCTCCGGGAACCCCGGCCTTTCTCCCGTTCCCAGGTGATGCGGTTTCTGATCGTGAACAGTTCGCTCATGACGGTTTCGACGGCTCCACTGCTTCTCCAGTCGCAACAGACATAAATCGAACCGGTTTCCTTTAAAAGCGGCTTTGCCAGCCGCATCCATTTCCTTGTATATTCGATGTATTTTTCCGGGTCTCTTTTTTTAAAGGTTTTGTCGTTGTATTTCTTGCTCAGATTATATGGAGGGTCTGCGATGATCAGGTCGACCGACAAAGGCGGCAGCAGTGTCATAACGTGGAAGCAGTCGCCGAGTATCGTTTTGTCCAGGACGGCGTCCGTTGATGAAACAGCATGTTTCAGACGAATGCAGCGATCCAGGTAATCCTGCCCCTCAGACAAAGGGGTATTGATCGTTTTATTTTTTCCGGAAGTTTTCATGAATAGGAAATCCTTTCAAAAGCTGCAAAAATTTTAACATATCAGAGAAACTTAGACAATATCTTTTGATTGGTGTTATACTGGACAATATCTGTGATTTTTGATATTGGAGAACGATAAAAGATGAGTATAGTTGAAATAATCATGATTGGTGTGAGTTTGTCGATGGACGCTTTCGCGGTATCGGTCGGGAAAGGACTTTCGCTGAAAAATATACGGACAAAGGAAATCTGTACGGCCGGCGTCTGGTTCGGGGGCTTTCAGTTTCTGATGCCGGTGATTGGCTATTATATCGGATCGTTTGCGGCGGCGTATGTGTCGCGTTACGATCACTGGATCGCGTTTATTTTGCTGGCTCTGATCGGCGGCAATATGATCCGGGATTCATTCAGCAGCGAAGGGGAACAGAACGCCTCCATGAACCCCGGTGAGATGCTGGTTCTCGCGGTCGCGACAAGCATTGACGCGCTGGCGGTCGGTGTTTCTTTTGCGATGATGAATGGCGTGAATGTATGGTTTTCTTCGGGGATTATCGGCTGTGTCACGTTCACCCTGTCCTGCGTTGGCGTGAAATTCGGCAGTACACTTGGTTCAAGGTTCGAGTCTCGGGCAAAGCTGGCAGGCGGGATCATTCTTGTTCTGATCGGCCTGAAGATTCTGCTTCAGGATCTGGGCGTTTTCTGATCGGTTTATAGCTTCACTGCGGCGTGTGTCCTGAGGTATTGCGCTCAGCTCCGGCTTAAATAGTTCAAAGATGTGTGCTTTTATGGTATAATTTATTATTATACTTTAATTATACTGAATAATACGGAAATTCAAAAATATCCCGGTTTTTTTGACGGACAGTTGGCTCAGTTCGTTTTTGTCTGAGCGGGAGGTTATAAATAATGGATACGATCATTGCAGCATCAAAGAATAAACATAAAATCGAAGAAATGGAAAGAATAACCGGTGCCTTTGGGATCCGGGTGATCTCCCGAAGTGAAGCGGGGATTCCGGACGCGTTTGATGTAGAGGAAGACGGAGTGACTTTTGAAGAGAATTCACTGAAAAAGGCAGCAGCGATCATGAACTACTCAGGGAAGGCGGCGATCGCGGATGATTCCGGGCTTGTCGTTGATTATCTGGACGGGGCCCCGGGTGTCCATTCCGCGCGATTTGCGGGAGACGAATGCGATGATGAAAAGAATAATGATAAAATCCTGGCGCTTTTAAAGGACGTTCCTTATGAAAAGAGAACGGCGCGTTTTGTTTCCGTGATCACGCTGGTATTTCCTGATGGTGAAAAGCTGGTCGCGCGCGGCGAGTGTGAAGGGCATATTCTTACCGAGAGGCGCGGCTCGGGCGGATTTGGTTATGATCCGTTGTTTTTACCGAATGGAGAGTCTTTGACGTTTGGGGAAATCAGCGCGGAGCGAAAAAATCAGATTAGTCACAGGGCCGGGGCCTTGCAGAAACTGGAGGAGCTGATCAGAGAGAAAGGCCTCTGATCAGATGATAACAGCCCGGAATGAGGATCATCAGTGGATCCGGCAGTCTGATGATCCGCAAAAAATGTTATGCTGAGGTGATTTGTAAATGAAAAGATTATTAATGATAATCAACCCGAAAGCGGGTAAAATGCAGGCCGCGAAGTATCTGGCCGATATTGTTGATGTTTTTTGCAAAGGCGGTTATGAAACGATCGTTGCGACGACCGCAGAGCGCGGTCACGGAACGGAGATTGCGAGGGAGCGCGCTGCAGACGCGGACGTTGTGGTTGCCGTCGGCGGTGACGGCACTTTTAATGAAGTTGTGGCCGGCGTGATGGAGTCAGGCGCCGATGTACCGATCGGCTATCTTCCGGCAGGCACGACCAATGATTTTGCTTCCAGTCTCGGAATTCCGAAGAACATTGTGGATGCAGCCAGAGTTGTCGTGAGCGGGACCCCTAAGACCGTGGATATAGGAAGTTTTAACGGCCGGTATTTTTCCTATGTTGCCTCATTCGGAGCGTTTACAAGCACTTCATATGATGTTCCGCAGAATCTGAAGAACCTTCTCGGGCATACAGCATATATTCTGGAGGGAGTCCGGGATGTTTTGTCGATTAAACCGCTTTATGTGGAGCTTAAAAATGAAGTCGGCGTTTACGGAAATAAGTATCTGTTCGGTGCCGTTTGCAATTCGACTTCAATGGGCGGGATCGTAAAACTCGACGCGGATGTCGTGGACATGAATGACGGATTATTTGAGGTTCTTCTCGTCAGAGCTCCGTCGAATATACTGGAACTCAATCAGGAAATCGTAGCGCTGACTTCACAAAAGTATGACAATTGCCCGCTGATTTCATTTTTTACAGCCAGTGAACTTACGGTCAAAGCGGATCCGGAGATGGACTGGACTTTGGATGGTGAATATCAGAAGGGTACGGAGAATATCGTTATTAAAAACCTGAAAAGTGCGATCCGGATTATTCTGGGTAACGATGAGTAAAGGTGAATTGAGGAGTGAAAATCCTGGTTTATTTGACGTTTTGCAGTATATGTTGTACAATAGTATAAATACTGTGCGGAAGGGGTTAAGATTTTTTATGCATGATTCAATGTTCAGAGAGCATTCATTAAAGAGAAAGGACATTTGTTTATCCTTACTGATTTTTATAACAGCTCTTGTAATGAGCGTCGCGCTGATCCCGCTGCCGGGCTATGCGGCGAAAAGTCAGGATAAGAACGTATCAGATGCGGGGTTTTGTTCGATTCTTACAAAGCTAGATCAATCCGACTATATCACGGCCGATTCAAAAAATGAATCGAAGCAGGTCAATAACCTGGTGAAGACCGTTAAAGCGGATATTAAGAAAGACGAGGCGAAGAAAAGAGCAGCGAAAAAGAAGAAAGCCGAGGAAAAGAAAAAAGCGAAAGTGAAGGCTGCGGCGAGAGCGGCAGCGGAAGCTGACGCACAGGGCCGAATGGAAGAAGCATCGGCAAAAGAGAGCAAATCTTCCGGTTCAGACAGTACTTTGTCAGGAAAAACGAACGTAAAGTCCGGAACTTTCAAGAACAGAAGCAAGGGTAAAGCTGTAGCGGACTTTGCTTTGAAATTTGTCGGAAACCCGTACGTATGGGGCGGTGAAAGTCTGACTAAAGGTGCGGACTGTTCCGGGTTTGTTCTGGCGGTTTATAAGCATTTTGGCGTTTCTATGGCGCATGGAGTTGTTCAGCAGAGTCGGTTAGGCAGGAGCGTAAGCTACAGAGACGCGAAGCCGGGTGATTTGATTTGTTATTCAAACCATATCGGAATCTATATCGGCGATAATAAGATCGTCCACGCGATGAATCCGGCTAATGGAATCACAGTCAGCAGGATCGGATACAACGGAAAGAGGATTACAACAATAAGAAGGATTTTTGACTGATATATTCAGGAAAAAAGGAATAATGCAAAGAGAAAAGCGGACCTGCAGAAATTGATTTCTGCAGGTCCGATGATTTTTTGGATGCGCATATGGTACTGTTCTGAATTATCGGATGACTCTTACGCGGACAGCGCCTTCGATTTCCGGCAGCGTGTCAAATGATGAGGCAGTCGATACGAGCGCATAGCCATAATCTCCTTTAATTCCTCCGGCAGCGGCATTGATCTCAAAATCATGATAAGCCTTCAGCACAGTATCGACAGGATTCTTAATTCCTTTTGTCAGAACAGAGATTCTTGTATCTCCGTCGAGCGGTCCGAGTGTGACCTTAGGGAAGTTCACGGAATTCTCGATGTTGCCGTTTTCAAGGTAATTCCGCAGTTCGTTCACGGCCATGATCGCGCAGTTGTCTTCCGACTCGGATGTGGATGCGCCGAGGTGCGGCAGGCAGTAAACGTTCGGACGGGAAAGAATTTCGGTTGACGCGAAGTCGGTAATGTATTTATGAATCTTTCCGCTGTCCAGTGCTTCCAGAAGGTCGTCCTGATTGACGATCGATCCGCGCGAGAAGTTCAGGAGATCGGTTCCGTCTTTCATCAGGCTGATCAGTTCTTTATTAAACATGCCGTTGGTAGAATCGTTTGCAGGTACGTGTGCCGTCACAAAGTCGCAGCCCCTGACAACCTCCTGTAAGCTGTCCGCGAGCGTAATGCTCGGGTGCAGGTTCAGAGCCATATCTGTGTTGAAATAAGGGTCGTATCCGATGACCTTCATGCCAAGGTCGATGGTCGCGTTGGCAAGTCTGCCGCCTACTGCGCCAAGACCGATGATGCCAATCGTTTTGCCTTTGATCTCGTGTCCCCTGAAATGACTTTTTCCCTGTTCGACTTCTTCTTTGATATGATCGGTGCTGGCCAGGCTGTTTGTCCAGTTCATGGCATCCGGAATATTTCTTGCTGCCATGAGCATTCCGGCCAGTACCAGTTCTTTTACCGCGTTGGAATTGGCACCCGGTGTGTTGAAAACAACGACGCCTTTGTCTGAACATGCTTCCAGTGGAATATTGTTGACGCCGGTCCCGGCACGAGCGATTGCCAGCAGTTCCGGTGAAAATTTCATGTTATGCATATCCTGACTTCTGACAAGGATCCCGGTCGCGTTATCGATGTCTTCCGTAATCTGGTAATTGTCGGTTAGTTTTTTCAGTCCCGCGGGCGAAATTTTATTTAATTTAGCGATGTTGTACATGAGCAATGCCTCCAGTATTCCGATATTTTTATAATCTGTATGTTGCCATACATATTTTTATTTTCAAGGTTTCAAACAATAGAATAACATTAACTGTCTTTACTTTCAAGATACATAGTGCTATAATAAGTTCATATTTTTTTCACGCAACACAAAAATCAGATGAATAATTGTGCTTGAGTGATAATTTTTTTGTAATATCAATGGTATCGGAGGAATTTGAAATGGCAAAGTATGACAGGATATATAATTTTTCGGCAGGTCCGTCTATGCTTCCTTTGTCGGTTCTTGAAAAAGCAGCAGGAGAGATGTTTAATTATCACGGAACCGGAGAGTCTGTTATGGAAATGAGCCATCGCTCAGCAGAATTTCAGGCAATTATCGATAAGGCGGAATCGGATCTCAGAGACTTATTATGTATCCCGGACAACTATAAGGTTCTCTTCTTACAGGGCGGCGGGACGCTGCAGTTTTCAATGGTACCGATGAATCTTCTCAGGAACACGGGGAAAGCTGACTATATCCTGACCGGCAGCTGGGCGAAGAAAGCCTATGAAGAAGCCTGTAAATTCGGTGATATCAAAGTCGCTGCAAGTTCCGAAGACGATCAGTTTTCTTATATTCCGGTATGTGGAAGAGAGGATTTCAGGGCCGATGCAGATTATGTCTACATATGTTATAATAATACGATCTTTGGGACGCATTATCCGTACATTCCAGATACAGGTGATATACCGCTGGTTGCTGATATGTCCTCCTGCTTCCTCAGTGAAGAGATCGATGTCAGCCGATTTGGCCTGATTTTCGCCGGAGCGCAGAAAAATGTCGCGCCTGCGGGTGTAACGATCGTCATCATCCGGGAGGATCTGATCGGGCATGCCGGTGAAAAAACGCCGGTTTATCTCGATTATAAGATTCACGCGGATAAAGGCTCGATGTACAACACACCGCCATGCTATACGATTTATATCGCGGGCCTTGTTTTTGAATACCTGAAGAGCATCGGCGGACTGTCGGAAATGCATCGGATGGACGTTGAAAAAGCGGGTAAGCTTTACGATTATCTCGATTCAACTGATTTTTATAAAACGACGACCGATCCGAAGGATCGTTCGCTGATGAATATTACTTTTGTTACGGGTGACAAAGAACTGGATGCAAAGTTCGTTGAGGAAGCCCGGGCGCAGGGTATGGCAAATCTGAAAGGACACCGCAGTGTCGGTGGAATCCGTGCAAGCCTGTATAATGCGATGCCTCCTGAAGGTGTTGATAAACTGGTTGCGTTCATGAAGAAGTTTGAAACCGAGAATAAATAATCATAAAGGAAAACAGTTGCTTTTTCATGATCGCCGGGAAGACATGAACAGGAGCTGTGACACAGTGTTCAATAATAGAAATAATGAAATAAAACACAGAATTAAGAAGCTGGCTGCAGTGTTGCTGATTTTGGTCCTCATCGTTTGGACGGGAGCGCTCCGGCCGGCTTGTTATGCTGCGAAGAAAACAACGAAAACGAAAAAAACCGAACAGACCGCAGCGAAGAAGACGAAAAAAGCGGTAAAGAAAAAGGCAGCAAAGAAGGCCGGGAAAATGAAGAAGGTGAGGAAAAAAACCGATACTTCTAAAAAAAAGCCTTCTAAAGCGGCGGCAAAAAAGAAAACAGCTGCGGAAAAGAAAAAAAAGAATAGTAAAGCGGAACCATCAGAAACGACGAAAAAGAAAACAGAGACGGATAAGGCAAAAAAGAATAAAACAGGCGGTTCATCCGGTACAGCGAATCAAACCGCATCGGGTGATGCGGCTAAAAAAGCGCCTGCGAAAAACACCGCAAACCCGGCTGGAAAGGCGGACGCTGATGACGCCACGAAGAAAGCCGGACAGACGGACGTGAATGATGGATCGAAATCCGCGGATAAAACAGATACGGAAAACGCCGCAAAAACGGCTGGACAGACAGACGCAAACAACGCCTCAAATAAGGCCGGACAGGCGGATACGGACGACGCGTCCCAAAAAACAGACTCGGATCAGGACACAAAGACCGGCACTGATCAAAATCCTGTTCCATCCGGTGATCCGGATGCGGACGCAGAACCTGTGCTTCATGCGAAAGGCGCGGAGGTTTATTGCGAAAACACCGGAGAAGTCGTCTTTTCAAAGAATGCCTCAACAAAAGCGAAACCGTACAACACTGCAACACTGATGACGGCGCTGCTCGCCATCCAGAAGCTTTCCCCGGACAAGAAGATTACCATTTCAAAAAAGGCCGCGGAGCAGCCGGGCGGCTCGGCGGAGCTTCAGCCGGGCGAAGTCGTGACCGTCGAGCAGCTGCTTTACGCGATGCTGCTGGATTCTGCAGATGATGCGGCTTATGCGCTTGCCGAGAATTACTCCGGCAGTGTGAAGTCCTTCGTCAGGCGGATGAATAAAACGGCAAAGAATATCGGCTGCAAGCATACGCATTTCAGTGATCCGGCAGGAAGCAGCCAGGAGGGCAATTACACGACAGCATCGGATTTTATGATGATCGCGCGAGTCGCTTTGTCGAATTCAACGATCAAAAAAATTGCCTCCGCCCGGGAATATACGGTTCCGAAAACGAATAAACATGAATCGAGAACGATTACAGCTTTGTCGACGTTTACGGCAGAAAAAAATTTCGGGATCGAAACAGAAATAACCGGTATTGAAGGCGATCAGTGCAGCATCGCGGCAGGTTATCTTGAGAGCGGACTTCAGCTTTACATTGTCCTTCTCGACGATACCAACGCGGACCGAAGTGAAGATCTTAAAGCGGTGATTGATTACACAAAAGAGCATATCCGAGGCGAAAAAGTGATTTCGGCCGGGAAAAATGTCGGGAAAATCAGAATCGGTCATGGTGCAAAGACAAAGGCGAATGTTTATACGCTTGAGACGGGATACGCGTATATTCCGAAGGAAGGGTCCAAAAAACTGATTAAAACCAGGCCCCGGTTTGATAATGACATCAAAGCGCCGGTAACACGCTATCAGGTTGTCGGGTCGTATCAGATTTACGTAGGCAATGACCTGGTCAACAGCGTACCGCTTGTTATTCATGAAGATATTCCTGAAGGATGGTTCCCGTCTTACCTGGGGATTTCGAATAACGCCGCGATCGTGATCTGTGCGGTTGTTCTTGTTGTGATCATTGCGGGATTGTTGATCGCGTCCGCAAGGGAGAAGGCCAGAAGACGCAAAAGAATGGCAAAGGCCAGAAGAATCTGGCAGCTTGCGGAACAGCAGCTGCGTGAAGAACAGGAAAGAAAGGAACGCGGCTGGTATTTTTAGCAGCCGCGTATGGCGCCTGTAAGTCCGGACCTGTACCTTTGATCGGGAGCGCTGATTTTTTGCAGCGACCACAGCGCTTCAGCGAGTGGCGGCCAGCTGTCGGTTTTGCCTGAAAAAGCAATTAGCAAAGAAAAAATTATGTTTGATATACAGGAAAATCTGAAAAAACTCCCTGACTGCCCGGGAGTTTATATACATAAGGACCGTTTGGGTCAGGTCATTTATGTAGGGAAGGCGGTTTCATTGAAAAATCGTGTCCGGCAGTATTTTCAGACCTCTTATCGAAACAGCAGCCTGAAAGTGAAAACAATGGTTTCTGAAATCGCGGAGTTTGAATATATCCGGTGCGGAAGCGAGATGGAAGCGCTGATTCTGGAATGCAATCTGATTAAAAAATACATGCCGAAATTCAATGTTCTTCTGCGGGATGACAAAACGTATCCGTATATCGTTGTGACAACGAGTGAGCAGTTTCCACGGGTTTTAAAGACCAGACACCTGAAGAAGGACGGGAACCGGTATTTTGGACCGTACAGCGACGTCGGCGCCGTAAACCATATTGTTGATCTTTTTAATTCAATGTTTTCGCTGAAAAGATGCAGTGCGGTATCCTTTTCGGGCGGGCACCGGCCGTGCCTGAATTACCATATTGAGGCCTGCAGAGGGATTTGCCGCGGTTCCGTCAGCGAGCAGGACTACAAAGAATCGATCGGGAAAATCATTCAGTTTCTGTCCGGGAAAGATAAGCCGCTGCTCGATGAGCTCCATAAAAAAATGAAGGAGGCGTCTGATGCGCTGGAATTTGAGCGCGCGGCCAGGTACCGCGATGATATCGCCGCACTGAAGGCGCTGGAGGAAAAACAGCGTGTCACGATGGTCAGCGACAAGGATCTTGATATCGTGCTGGCGGTGAAAAGCGGCGGCAAAAGCTTTGTCGTGTTATTTCCTGTCCGGGACGGAAAACTCAGCGGGCGCGAGAATTTCAGTATTCAGGCCGATGAAGAGGACACCCGGAGAGACATTGTATCCGGATTCATCAAGCAGTATTACAGTCAGTGGGCGGTCGTTCCGCCGGAGATTCTGGTTGAAGAGGACCTGGATGACAAAGAACTGCTGGAACAGTTCCTCGGCCGTGACCGGCATAAAGTCCGTATTTTTGTTCCGAAGAAAGGCCCGAAGAGAAAACTCATGGATCTGACCAGGAATGATATTTCGGAGATGACGAGAACGCTCGCGGAAAAGGCTGAAACGAAAAAGGAACAGGAGGAAGCTGTTTACAGGGAAATGATGGACGTGCTCAGGACCGGAGGCTATGAGCGAAGCGCGGAGCGGGAAGGCGAGCGCATACGGGTGGAGTCCTTTGACATATCCAACACAAATGGTGTCGACTCCGTCGGCGCGATGGTTGTTTTCAACGGGTTGGAACCGGTGAGGAGGGATTACCGGCGATTCAGAATCCGGACGGTCGAGGGGCCGGATGATTACGCAAGCCTCCAGGAGGTGTTGTACCGGCGTTTTCAAAGAGCGCTTAAAGGCGATCCGGGTTTTATACGCATCCCGGACATCATCATGATGGATGGCGGGCTTGGACAGGTCAGCGCTGCATATAAAGTGATTGACGCAATGAAGCTTTCAGTACCCGTGGTTGGTCTGGCAAAGGACGGCAGTCACCGGACACGTGCCGTCGTTTTCCGGGACGGAACAGAAATTGATCTCAGAGACCGACCGCTTCTTTTCAGATATGCGGGAACGATCCAGGAGGAAGTACATCGTTTTGCCATTGATTATCACCGGAATGTGCGCGGGAAAAGGCAGATCCGTTCGGCGCTGGATGATATCGAAGGGATCGGACCGAAGAGAAGAAACGAACTCCTTTATTATTTTAAAAATATTGAGGCGATCCGTAAAGCAAGTGTAGGGGAACTGATGAAGGTGCCTTCGATTACGGAAAAAAATGCCCTGGCCATCCGGGAATATTTTGACAGTGGATTGTTGAAATAATAAGCGGAGAGTGTTATATTATCAATGTGCGATTTTGCATCAGAAATATGCGGGGACAAACCGATCCTGCTTTTGCCGGCTATTGAAAGGGAGGATAAAGATATGGCTGAAGAGAAAAACAGAAACGCGGCGGCGACGGAAGAGGAAGAGCTTGAAGTCATAACGCTTGAATTCGATGACGACACAAAGATGCAGTGCGAGATCATGGGCGTGTTTCCGCTGGATGACAAGGACTATATCGCGCTGATTCCTCAGGATGGAAGTGACGACGTTTATTTGTACAGATATCAGGAATACGATGACGGAACATTTGAACTGATGGATATCGATGATGACGCGCAGTTCCATAAAGTAGCCAGGGAGTTTGATGCCATCATGGCTGAGAATGAAGAGGAATAAACTTCTTTACTTTTTTTTTGTGTTTATTATATTATTGGATGCACCTGGCCGTAATGAGTCATGGTGCATCTTTCGTGTACAGTGGGCTTCGGCCGCGTTTTAAGATAAGTTTAAAGGAGCAGACAGATTTTGAATAAGTACGATATCATCATAGCCGGATCCGGCGTCGGCGGCGTTTTTATGGCGTACGAGCTGACAAAGATTGATAATAACGCCAGCGTTCTGGTAATCGACCGCGGCGCGCCGATTGAAAAACGTGTTTGTCCGATCAGCGCGGGTAAAACCAAAACATGTGTTCGCTGTACGCCGTGCAGTATTATGAACGGGTACGGAGGAGCCGGCGGCCTTTCGGACGGAAAGTACAATCTGACGACGCAGTTCGGCGGCGATCTGCATCGTTTTTTAGGCGAAGACCGGGCGATGGAACTTATGTATTATGTAGATGATGTTCTGTGCAGTATGGGCGGAAGCAACGCCAAGCTGTATTCCACGGCGAATACGAAGCTGAAGACAAAGTGTCTTCAGAATGATCTTCATTTACTTGATGCACAGGTTCGCCATCTGGGAACGGACACAAATGTAAAAATCCTCGGGAATATTTTTGATTTTGTAAAAGACAGAATTGACATCCTGTTTTATACGACGGTTTCCGACATTGACCGCAACGACGACGGATCGTTTACAGTCCACACGGACAAAGGGGATTTCTTCTGCACGGATCTGGTGCTGGCGACAGGACGCTCCGGCTCCGCCGGGATTTCAAAGGTCTGTGACAAGTTCCGGATCGAACAGCAGAAGAACCGGGTGGATATTGGCGTGCGCGTAGAACTTCCGGCTGAGATCTTTGAACATATCACGGAGAGTGTCTATGAAAGCAAGATTGTTTATCAGACAGAAAAATACAATGATCTTGTGCGGACATTCTGCATGAACCCGCACGGAGAAGTCGTAGCTGAAAATACGAACGGAATTGTGACCGTAAACGGGCATAGCTACGCGAATCCGGAGCTTCATACAGAGAATACGAACTTTGCGCTGCTTGTTTCCAACAGCTTTACGGAGCCGTTTGAAGACAGTAATGAATATGGTGAGGCGGTGGCCAGTCTGTCCAATATGCTTGGCGGCGGCGTGTTGCTGCAGCGATTCGGCGATCTGGAAAAGGGGCGCCGGAGCAGCGAGCGAAGGATGGAGAAGTGTTTTACGCGTCCGACGCTGAGCGCGACGGCGGGTGATTTAAGCCTGGTTATTCCAAAGCGCCAGCTGGATGACATCATTGAAATGATTCACGCGCTGGATAAAATCGCGCCGGGCACGGCGAATGAGGACACGCTTCTTTATGGTGTTGAAGTCAAGTTTTACAATTCAAGAGTTGACGTTGACGAAAATCTGATGACGAAAATACCGGGTCTGTACGCGATCGGCGATGGATCCGGCGTTACGCATTCGCTGTCGCAGGCATCAGCCAGCGGTATCCATGTGGCCAGACTTCTCGCGGAAAAGTATCGTTGATTTTGCCTGAATACGGGGAATCCGCCGTGCTGATTCTCTTAACGGGCGTGTTTAAAGAAAGATATACAGCAGGCCGGAGAAAAAAATATGCTCCGGCTTGTGATTTTCCTCTTGCATTTACAGATTATATTGTGTATAATTTATCTTGCTTGCTGAAAAGTCATGCGGTTGTGGCGGAATTGGCAGACGCGCACGGTTCAGGTCCGTGTGGGTAAAACCGTGAGGGTTCGAATCCCTCCAACCGCATCAGAAACGCTGTGATGCCAATCACAGCGTTTTTATTAGTTTGTTTTACAGCTTACTGCTCGCTTCGCGGGACCAGACTGTTTCTCTAATCATAATGAAAAACAGATTATAAGCGGTATCACAGGAAACCGTTAATGTCCGAGTGTTCGAGACCTTCCACTCGTTAAAAAAAACTAAAGGAGCAATTTAATATGAGAAAATCAAGAGTACAGTTTCTGACGGAAGCAGCATTGATTGCTGCTCTTTATGTCGTACTAACCGTTCTACTGGCAGCATTCAGCTTTAGCGAGGTACAGGTGCGTGTCGCAGAAATGCTGACGATTTTGCCGGTCTTTACGCCGGCAGCCGTACCGGGACTTTTTTTGGGCTGCGTTATAGGTAATACGTTGGGCGGAGCGATTCTTCCCGACATTATTTTCGGAAGCCTGGCTACGCTGGCGGGCGCAGTCGGGACTTTCTGTCTCAGAGGCAGGAGCCTGATTGTGGCAGCAATTCCGCCGATTGTGGCGAATGCGCTGGTGGTACCTTTTCTCCTGAAATACGCGTACGGTATCAAACTGCCGATTCCGTTGCTTATGCTGTCGGTGGGTATCGGAGAAATCATTTCCTGCGGAGTGCTTGGTGTGACGTTCGGAAAGATACTCAGGAAATATAAAAACGTTTTGTTTAAAAAACGCGGCGCAAAATAGACACGCACGCATGAATGTAAAACGCAGAAAACATCCTGATATTGCGGAAGGGCAGGAATCAGGATGTTTTTGTTTTTCGGAACCGGGAATAAAGCCGGAATTAAAGTCAGGCCTGGGCATTAAAAAAGCCGGAACAAAGTTCCGGCTGTGTCTGGTCGGAGTAGCGTGACTCGAACACGCGACTTCTGCGTCCCGAACGCAGCGCGCTACCAACTGCGCTATACCCCGCCGACCTGTATTATTATAACATGAAAGAGAATAATTTCAAGACGATTTTTTAAATTTGTTATTTGATAAACAACAGGAGGCCGGGTTTTCCGTTGCTATAGACCGCGGCCGAGCATTCAGCAGAACTTTGCCGGACCATAGTTGTCCGCGTCTTTCCCATGAAAGGAGAATTTATGGAAATTGAGTTGAAATACAGTATCGATGATCCGTCAAAGATCACAAAGATTTTCAGTGATCCGGAGATCGTCCGGATGCAGACGGGTACCGCCAAAGATGTGACGATGAAGGCGGTTTATTATGACACGCCCGGGAGGGAGCTTACCCGGAAGCGGGCCGCGCTCAGAATCAGAAAGGAAGGCGATACCGACATCGCGACGCTGAAATGGGGAGAAGAGTATGGCGCCGGAAATCTTTACCGGAGAAAGGAAGTGAATATCCCGGTTCTTGATCCGGTCATGATCCGGAAGCCTGAACCGAAGCTTTTTGACGGGACGGAAGCCCGAGAGGTTTTATCCGGGGTCACGCAGTCAGAAATGCTGATTCCGCTGATGGAAATGAGTTTTGTCAGAAAGCTGGTAAAAATCGATACGGGGCAGTCGGTGATCGAAATCGCTGCGGATAAGGGAGATATTTGTGCGGGCGGCCGGTCGGTTCCGGTTTTGGAACTGGAACTTGAGCTTTGTTCAGGAAGTGAAGACGAATTAAAGAGAATCGGAGAGAGGCTGGCATCGGAGTATGGTCTTACATACGGAACGGAGAGTAAGTTTGCGCGGGGGCTGGCACTGCTTTAATGGCGTTTTGGGCCTGATCGGCTCCGGATATTGATGGTATATGCATAGAATCCGGGATAATCGGACAAAAAAGCGGGGGTAAGTCCCTGCGAAGAAGGATTTAGCTGAGTTTTGCCGGAACAATTTAAGGAAAATGGGGAAAATTTCAGTTAATTATCGATTAGGCGTAGTTTCCTGCAAAAAAACAGCCGGAACTTGAAAAAAACTAAGTCGAATGTTTACTTTGTGCTGTTTAAAGTGTATAATTACTAAGTTACTATGCGGAATCTGTTACATCCGCATATTTTTAACAAAGCAAACGATTTAGGAGGAATATATCATAATGAAAACTACACTGATTTCTAATGAAAATAACGAGGCAACTTTTGCGCTGGATTTCACAGCTGAAGAATTTGAAGGCGCGGTAAATGAGGTTTATGCAAAGAATAAAAAGCATTTTGAAGTCAAAGGATTCAGAAAAGGCAAAGCACCGAGAAGTATGATCGAAGGTCAGTACGGAGAGAATATCTTCTTTGAAGATGCTGTCAATACTCTTTTGAATAAGCATTATTCTGATGCCGCCAGAGAAATCGAGCTCGAACCGATCAGCAGTCCGAGAGTCGACATTAAGGAGATCGGGAAGCAGCAGCCGCTTTCTCTTGAAATCAGTGTTGATCTGTTCCCGTATATGGAGGTAACCGGATACGATAATCTTACCATCGAACAGGAAAAGGATGAAGTTACGGAAGCGGACGTTAACACGGAAATTCAGGCGATGCAGAAAAAGAACGCCCGTCTTGTCAGTGTTGACAGACCGATCGAGGCCGGCGATACCGTTATTCTTGATTTCAAGGGATTTATCGGAAAGCATCAGTTTGAAGGCGGAACGGCTGAAAGACAGGATCTTGTGATCGGATCCAACACCTTCATTCCGGGATTTGAAGAACAACTGATCGGCGTCAAAGCCGGAGAGAGCAAGGATGTCAACGTTACTTTCCCGGAAAACTATCAGGAAACCGAACTTGCGGGAAAGAACGCACTTTTTAAATGCGACATTCATGAAGTAAAAGTTGAAGAACTCCCGGAACTGGATGATGATTTCGCAATGGACGTCAGTGAATTTGACACACTCGATGAACTGAAGGAAGACATCAGAAAGAAGATGCAGGATGATAAGGACGAATCCGCGACAATTAAGGCACAGTCCCAGCTCGTAAACAAGCTGGCCGAAGCGAATGACTTTGAAGCGTCCGAAGTCATGATTGAAAATGAGATCGATCAGCTGATCAGTGATTTCGGCAATCAGCTCGCCGGACAGGGGATCTCACTTGAGATGTACTGCCAGTACACAAATTCAACAATTGAAGATCTCCGCGGCACGATGAGAGATTCCGCTGAAAGAAATACGAAGAGCAAGATCGTTCTGAAGTCCATCGCGAGACAGGATAACATCGAGATTTCAGAAGAAGAGTTTAATGAGGAAATCCAGTCTCTTGCCGACAATTATCGTATGGACGTTGAAACGTTCAAGGATGCAGTCGGACCGGATATGGTACTCCAGCTGCGGGATGAGGTCATCCTTAAGAAGGTTGCCGAGATGCTTTATGAAAAAGCCGAGGTCATTCTGGTTGATCCGCCGGAACCTGAAGAGATGCCGCTTATTACGGAAGAAGAAGCGGAAGAGGACGCTGAAGAATAAATACGTTTAACAGCCTTTCGGCCGGGTAAAATATATATGGTGAGTTTTTGAGTTGCCTGGTCTGTGACGCGTGACGCAGACCGGTAACTCTATTTGTAATTTTCAGGAGGGATTAAAGATGGCATTGGTACCTTATGTAATCGAGCAGAACGACAGGGGAGAAAGATCATATGATATTTTTTCGAGACTGCTCAAGGACAGGATTATTATTCTTGGAGAGCCGATCAACGACACGGTTGCGAGCCTTATTGTCGCGCAGCTGCTTTTCCTGGAAGCGGAAGATCCTGAAAAAGACATCAGTATTTACATAAGCAGCCCCGGCGGTTCCGTGACGGCCGGACTGGCGATTTATGACACGATGCAGTATATAAGACCGGACGTATCGACAATCTGTATTGGGTCAGCCGCAAGCATGGGAGCGTTCCTTTTGTCCTCGGGAACAAAAGGAAAACGATATGCGCTTCCGAACGCGGAAGTCATGATCCATCAGCCTTTGATCGGAGGCGACGGGCTTTCGGGACAGGCTACGGATATTCGGATTCATTCGGACTGGCTTCAGCACACCAAGGAAAAACTGAACAGAATTCTGAGCGAGAATACGGGACAGGACATCGCCACGATTGAAAAAGACACGGATCGAAATTTCTTTATGGATGCAGAGGATGCCTGCAGATACGGTCTTATCGACAAAGTAATAGAATTTAGAAAAGGGGAAAATAAATAATGAGCGGAAATAATAACGATTCCATGCATGAACTCAGGTGTTCGTTCTGCGGAAAACGAAAGAGCCAGGTAAGACGGCTCGTTGCAGGACCGGGTGTTTACATCTGTGATGAATGTATAGAAATGTGCAGTGATATAATCAGAGACTTTGACCGCGACAGCAGAAAGCGTCCGGCTATGGACCCTGCGGGCAACCCGGCGTACAACCGGCTTCGTCCAAGAGAAATCTATGATGCGCTTTCTGATTATGTAATCGGTCAGGAACGCGCGAAGAAAGCGCTGGCCGTTGCGGTATACAATCATTATAAGAGAATCAATGGTCTTACGGAAGAAGAGCGCGACGGCGTCGAGCTTCAGAAGAGTAATATCGTGATGATGGGACCGACCGGATCCGGAAAAACGCTTCTTGCTAAGACACTGGCAAAGATTCTGGATGTGCCTTTTGCGATTGCTGACGCGACGGCGCTGACGGAGGCAGGCTATGTCGGTGAAGATGTGGAAAATATTCTTCTGCGCCTCCTTCAGGCTGCTGATTTTAATGTTGAAAAAGCGCAGCGCGGTATTGTTTACGTCGATGAAATAGATAAGATTTCCAGAAGAGGGGAGAATCCTTCGATCACGCGTGATGTGAGTGGTGAAGGCGTTCAGCAGGCGCTGCTGAAGATTCTGGAAGGAACGATTGCGAATGTTCCGCCTCAGGGCGGAAGAAAGCATCCGCACCAGGAATTTATTCAGATCGATACAACGAACATTCTGTTCATCTGCGGAGGCGCTTTTGACGGTATGGACAAGATCATTCAGAGGAGACTGGGTGATAAGGTGATCGGTTTTAATTCAGAGATTTCGGCTTTGCAGGAAAAACCGGAAGATCTGCAGGCGCTGGTGGAACCGGAGGATCTGCGGAAGTTCGGACTGATCCCGGAATTTATCGGCAGACTGCCGGTCATTGTAACGCTGGACGCTTTGACGGAAGAAGCGCTGATCAGTATTATGAATGAACCGAAGAATGCGCTGATCAAACAGTATGAGAAACTGTTTGAGCTGGATGGCGTGCAGCTTGAACTTACGGAAGACGCTGTCCATGCGATTGCGAAGAAGGCTGTTGAGCAGAAGACCGGCGCCAGAGGACTGCGTACAATTTTTGAAAAAGTCATGACCGACATCATGTTTGATATTCCTTCGAGAGACGACATTGAAAAATGTGTTATCACGAAGGAAACGATCGAAGCAGACTCGGAACCGGAACTGGTTACCGGGACACAGCAGCGCAAGTGGCTCGATAAGGATAACTGGTCTTCGGGGGAAGAAAACTGGATCACTGCCGGAGCCGACGGCAAGAGCGCTTCGTAATATACTTCATAAATATGATAGAGGTATTTTTAAATAGTACAGGCGACGTAAGTCGCCTTGTTGCTTAATAGAAACAATATAGAAGTATTAGATATTTCCGACCCGATATATTTGAAAGGTGGGATTTTATGACGAAAGAATACGAAAACAGAGATAATTCTTTAATGGACAATTCTCTGAATCAGGGGATAACGGAACCGTCTGCAATGAGAAATGATACGATGGACGTAAAGGAGATTCTTCCGTGCGTACCGCTCAGGGGCGTGACGATTTTTCCGAACACGGTGATCCACTTTGACATCGGCCGTGAAAAGTCGATCCGGGCTTTGGAACGGGCAATGGCTACTGATAAGCTGATGTTTGTTTCGACACAGCGCGACGATCGGATTCTCATTCCTTCAATCGCGGATGTTTATACGGTCGGAACGGTTGTCAGAGTAAAACAAATGCTGAAAATTCAGGGTGACGCGGTCAGAGTGCTTGTTGAAGGGATCTGCAGGGCGACCATCGATAAATGTGTGACAGAAGAGCATTATATTTCCTGTACGATCAACAGGATCGAGGAAGATATACGGGATGAGAGTCTTAGCGTGGAAGACAAGGCCAAATTGAGGCTGATCGCGGAAGAGTTTACGGAGTATGCGGCGATCACATCGCAGGTAAGTGATGAAGTCGTAGAGAAGACACTGGCTTTGGAGAATCCGGGCATTGAGGTGGATGCGATCGCCAACGAGCTGAATGTCAGTACCGATAAAAAACAGAAAATCCTTGAAGCGCTTGTTTTTTCGGAAAGGCTTTCGCTGGTCTGCGACATGATCGCGGAAGAAAATGAAATTGCGATTGTGGAGAAGCAGCTTGCCCAGAAGGTGAAAGAGAATATTGACACCGGGCAGAAAGAGTATTATCTGCGTGAAAAAATTAAGGCGATTCAGTCTGAACTGGGCACAGAGGAAGATGCTGCGGCTGAAACGGCAGAATGGCTGGAAAAGCTGGATTCGTTAAAGCTCGATGAAAAAATCGATGAAAAAGTAAGGAAAGAGATCAATAAATACGCCAAAATGATGCCGTCATCGGCAGAAAGCGCTGTTGTCAGGAATTACGTGGAAACAATTCTCGATCTCCCGTGGCATGAGTCTTCAGAAGTTAATAACGATCTGAAGCGCGCGGAAAAGATTCTTGATGAAGACCATTACGGACTTGAAAAGGTCAAGGAGAGAGTTCTTGAATATCTTGCAGTAACGCATCTGTCAGAGAAAATCAGAGGACCGATTCTTTGTCTGGTAGGCCCTCCGGGCGTAGGAAAAACGTCGATCGCCAAATCGATCGCGAGAGCCACGGGCCGCGAGTTTATTCGTATGTCGCTCGGCGGCGTGCGGGATGAAGCGGAGATTCGCGGGCATCGGAGAACGTATATCGGCGCGATTCCGGGCAGAGTGATCAACAGTATCAAAGAAACCGGAAAAAATAACCCGTTGTTCCTGTTTGATGAGGTGGATAAAATCGGCGCGGACTTCAGGGGTGACCCGGCGTCCGCATTGCTGGAAGTGCTGGATCCGGAGCAGAATAACACCTTTACGGATCATTTCCTGGAGATTCCTTTTGACCTGTCAAAGATCATGTTCATTACAACAGCGAATACATCGGATACGATTCCGGCGCCGTTGCTGGACAGAATGGAGCTGATTCAGGTGCCGGGCTACACCGAAGATGAAAAAGTTCAGATTGCAGAACGTTATCTGATTCCAAAGATGGTCAGCGAAAACGGCCTGAAAGAAAATAATGTAAAAATTTCCGAAAACGCTATCCACGATCTCGTCAATTATTATACGAGAGAATCCGGCGTGCGTAACCTTGAAAGAGAGATCGGCAGTCTGTGCAGAAAAGTTGCCAGAAAAGTAGTGACGGAGAAGGATAAATCTTATTCAATTACACCGAGAAATCTGGAAAATTATCTTGGCAAACATCGCTATCTTTATGATATCGTAGAGGGGGAGGACCGGATCGGTATAACAACCGGCCTTGCGTGGACTGCTGTCGGCGGTGTTACACTTGAAATTGAAGCGACGATGCTTCCGGGGACCGGAAAGATTCAGCTGACCGGAAAACTCGGAGATGTTATGCAGGAATCCGCAAAGACGAGTATCAGCTACATCCGGTCGGTATCTGAAAAATATGATATCGATAAAGAATTCTACAAAAATTGTGATCTGCATATCCACATCCCTGAGGGCGCGGTTCCAAAGGACGGACCGTCTGCCGGCGTAACGATGGCGACGACGGTTTTCTCAGAACTGACAAAGATTCCGGTACGGCGCGACGTAGCAATGACGGGTGAGATTACCCTTCACGGCAACGTTCTGCCAGTCGGCGGAATTCGTGAGAAAGTTCTTGCGGCGCACAGGGCCGGTATTAAAAAGGTTCTGCTGCCGAAGAAGAATGCACCTGATATGGATGAACTGCCGCGTGTCGTAAAGAAGGAGATGACATTTGTCCTGATCGATCATGTCGAACAGGCTTTTGATGAAGCTTTAGCCAGGTCGTAAAGCGGCGTGCATGCATCATAGAGATTAAAAGATATGTAATGGATAGTGGAGAACCGGTGAAATTATGCTGAAAATAGTAAAATCTGATATTATTGCCGTGGCGGTCAGGCCGCAGCAGTATCCGCCCGACGATATGGCGGAAGTGGCGTTTGCAGGGCGTTCCAATGTCGGAAAATCATCACTGCTGAATTTTCTGACCGGGAGGAAAAAGCTGGCAAAGGTCAGTTCTTCACCAGGAAAAACGCGGACAATTAATTTTTATCTGATCAACGATTCATTTCGGATCGTTGATCTCCCGGGGTATGGGTATGCCAAGGTCTCCAAATCGGTCAGCAAGAACTGGGGACAGATGATGAACCGCTTTTTTGAGTCGCGGGAGGGCCTGCGGAAGGTCATTCTGCTGGTCGATATCCGTCATAAGCCCACAAAGCAGGACGTACAGATGTATGACTTCATGAAATATTACGGCCTAGACGGTCCTGTAATTGCGACTAAGAGTGATAAAGTTAAAAAAAGTGAAATGAACAAGAATCTGCAGCTGATCCGCAAAACCCTTGATATGAGTGACGAAGCGGAGATTATACCGGTTTCTGTTCTGAAAAAAAGTGGAAAAGATAAGCTTCTTTCCGCGATTGAACAGATCGTTGCAGATGAGTGAATAACCAATCTGGATCATAGATTTATAGACGGGAGGTAAGCGCGATTTTTAAGGGCGGCAAACCCTGCGATGAGTGTTGCGCACTATTCATGACGGAGGAAACGATAGGAAAAATATTATATACTGAAGATGAAATCCGCGCGAGAGCTGCTGAACTGGGTAAACAGATCACGCAGGATTACAAGGGTGAGGAGCTGATCATACTGGGAACGCTCAAAGGCGCAGTTATGTGGATGTGCGACCTTATTAAGAATATTAATCTCGACACAAAAATCGACTTTATTTCTGCGAGCAGCTATGGTTCCGGAACGACGAGCACCGGTATCGTCAAGGTCAGCAAAGACGTCGACTTTGATCTGTATAAAAAGAACGTGTTAATCGTTGAGGACATCATTGATACCGGGTTCACGCTGAACTATCTGAAGAAATATCTTCAGGACCGCAGGCCGAAGAGTGTGAAAATCTGCACGATGCTGGATAAGCCTTCGCGCAGACGTGTCGACCTGACGGCAGAGTATATCGGTTTTGTTGTTGATGATCTGTTTATCATAGGATATGGGCTGGATTTTGACCAGAAATACAGAAACCTTCCTTATATTAGTTATCTGGAGCCTTCCGTTGTTCCGGAAGAGTGATTGACAGGTGTTAAAATGCAGAAGATAAGCATCGTATTTTCGGTTTTACTGACGGTAACGATCCCGGCCGCGATTTTGTTGCTGAGTTTTAATTTCGCGCTGAGACTTCCTCAGACCTATGAATTTTATTTTACTGACAGCCTGGCGATCAGTAAAGCCGGACTGAATATAGAGATTCAGGATATGAGTGATGAAATAGGATCGTATTTATCTTCAGTAAAAGAACCGACGTTTCAAATTTATGAAAAAAACGGCAGTTACAATGATCCGGTATTCAGTAAAAAAGATCGAGAAGCCATGAAAAGAATCAGAGATTTTCTGTTCAAAGAATTAATAGCGGGGCTTATCTTTCTGGCTTTTTCAATACTTGTTTATGAATTCGGGCTGTTTGTCAAAGTGGAGGAATGGCTTCGGGTGGAGGCGTACATTGCCTCGTGGATCACGGGAATCCTGTTGGCTGTAGAGAGTGTTCTGATGGCTGCGACCAGTTTCCCGCAGTGGCTGTACAATAGATTTATCGGCGTGGATTTAGGGAAAAGCTCCAGTTTAAAGCTGCTGATGACACAGAATTTCAGTAAAACCTATATAATCTTTTCCCTGGTCATCGGAGTCGTGATGCTGATTGTTTTTATATATTTGAATGCTGTCCGTACAAAACCACGGACGACGGTTTTTTACTGATATGATTAGTTTTTCAGGGGCTGTTGCTGTGATTGCGCAGCCCTTTTTGTCTGATAATAGTGACAGAGAGGAGTAAGTATGTCCGGTAAAGTTGATTTGCACATTCATTCTACATTTTCAGACGGTACATTTACACCGACTGACCTCGTTAAAATGTATAAAGAGGATGGATACGACCTTATATCCATCACAGACCACGATGAAACCGGCGGCGTTGAGGAAGCCATCGAAGCAGGTCGTCAGTTCGGGGTCAAAGTAGTTCCGGGAATTGAGATCGGAAGCGTTATCAATGACCGGAATGAACTTCACATTCTGGGATACGATCTTGACATTAATGATGAAAATCTGCAAATGGAACTTTCTGATATGCGGGATTACAGAAATAATCGAAACGATAAGCTTCTGAAAGTGCTTCAGGACAAAGGTTATAAGATCACACGGGAAGATCTGTTTCAGCGCCCGGATCAGGATTATATCGCGAAGCCGAACTTCGCGCTCGCGCTCGTAAAAAGAGGATATGTAGGCAGTGTCCAGGAAGCATTTACTTCAAAGGACTTTCTGGCGGCACCGGATGCTTCTGCGCTGAAGCAGAAGAAAGTTGACACTCGTGACGCGGTTCGCTGGATCCTGGAAGCGGGTGGTATCGCGGGGCTGGCTCATCCGATGAAAATCAAAGGAATCGGCGAAAAAGGCTCTGAGGAATATTTTGAAGAACTTGAGGCAATTGTCAGACAGCTGGCAGAAATGGGTGCGACTGCTCTGGAATGCTATCATCCTTCGGCTGATGAAGCACAGTCAGAGCGGCTTGTAAAAATGGCGAATAAATATCAGCTTCTTATAACACGAGGTTCTGATTACCATGGTCTCAGGTAATCGATCGGAGAGGAGAAAAGTTTATGAAAATCATGTTTTGTGGCGCGTCATCCGGCGTAACTGGTTCCTGTCATCTTTTGACAACAAATGAACATAAGATCCTGCTCGACTGCGGACAGTTTCAGGGCGGAAAAGCGCAGGAGGCAATGAACTGGGATCCGTTTCCATTTGAGCCGTCTGAGGTTGAATGTGTTGTGCTCAGTCACGCTCATATCGATCATTGCGGCCGTTTGCCGCTTCTCGTTAAAAGGGGCTTTACGGGCTCTATTTACTGTACTGACGCAACGGCGGATCTTCTGAAGGTTATGCTTGAAGACAGCGCGCATATCCATGAGAAAGACGCTGAATGGAAAAGCAAAAGAAATGCACGCGCCGGCAAACCGCCGGTTGAGCCGCTGTATACGGCAGCGGACGCGCAGGCTGCGCTCAGATTGGTTAAACCGGCTTTATATGATCAGATGATTAACCTGAATCAGGATATGCGTATCGTTTTTAACGACGCGGGACATATCCTCGGTTCCGCGATTACCGAGATCTGGGTCACGGAGGGAGATCAGGAGTCCAAGGTCGTTTTTTCGGGCGACCTCGGCATGCTGGATCGACCGATCCTGCGCGACCCGACGATCATTAAAAAGGCGGACTGTGTGATTATGGAAACGACGTACGGAAACCGGAATCACACGGACAACGCCATGGATGTCAAAAAACTCATTGAGATCATCGTAAAAACGGCGCGCCGCGGCGGTACCACAGTCATTCCGTCTTTTGCTGTCGGAAGAACGCAGGAACTGATTTATGAGTTGAACAAGTATTATGAAGGAAACGGCGAATACAGTAAAGACCTGGAAAATCTGCCGGTTTACATCGACAGTCCGATGGCAACGACCGCGACGGAAGTGTTTAGAAGAAACGCGTCGGTCTTTGACGAGACGACAAAGGATTATATCCTGAAAGGGGATGACCCGCTCGATTTCAAAAATCTTCGTTTCACGAGGAGTACGCAGGAATCGCAGGCGCTGAACTTTGACAACAGTCCTAAAGTCATCATTTCCGCGAGCGGAATGTGCGAGGCCGGACGAATTCGTCATCATTTGAAACATAATCTTTGGGACAGCCGAAACAGCGTTGTGTTTGTCGGCTATCAGGCGGTCGGCTCGCTCGGAAGAATGCTTGTCGAGGGCAAAAAGAATGTGACTTTATTCGGCGAAGAGATTTGTGTCAGCGCAGAGATATATAACCTGGAAGGCTTTTCGGCTCACGCGGATCAGAACGGGCTGTTCTCATGGGTCGCGGGATTTCAGGAGAAAAAGCCGAAACAGGTTTTCCTTGTGCACGGGGAGAAAGAATCAAAAGAGGATTTTGCCGCACTGATCAGTGAAAAACTCGGATATGATGCAGTTGTCGTTTCCGGTAATTCTGAGTACGAAATCAGTATCAGTGATGTTAATATCATCAACAGAGAAGAAGCTGTACGGCGCGGAGTGGAAGATGAAGATCTTCAGAAAGTCAGGAATCAGGTATCGCGTGTACATAATGAACTTGAAAATATTCTTTACAATACAAATCTCGCGATCAGCGGAAACATTCCGAATGATAAACTGATCGAGATCAATAATATCGTGCAGGAACTGAATAAAGCCGCATTGAATCTCGGCAGTGTAGTTACCGGAGATGGTTTTGAAAACCGGGAAGAGGCTTGAGTGGCTGCGAGGTTTCTCTGATTGTAAATATGGCAAAACATTAAATCCCTGATAATCTACATTAAAATATCGATTTTCGACATGCTGTTCTAAAGATCGTTGACTGAGAGGAAAATGTGTGCGATAAATAAAGTACATTTCAGGACGAGTATGATCAAAAGCTGCAGCAGGTGACCGATCTTCTGAATGTTTCTTGTTTAAGGCGGAGCCGGCAGCCGGCCGCCACGCGCTGAAGCGCTGCGGCCGTTGCTGGCGCCCGGCGTTCCAGATCAAAGATTCGGGACGGGGCTTTCGGACGTCGTGAGTATTCGCAATTCATGACCGAAGCGAACGCCTTTTATAGTTTGATTTAGTAAATTAGGAAAGAACAGTTAGGAGGAGAATGTAATGGGAAGAGAATGGCAGCAGACGCGATTCAAGGAATTTGTAATGCCGGACGCTGTTTATTATCAGGTTATCTGGGCAGTTAGGGATCTTCAGCGGATGGAAGATCGTATCAAAGCAATTGACAGAGATGTGGAAACGGGAGCGATCCATTCCGCGTCTCTTGTGAGTGACGGAAATAATAATTATTCTGAGATTCGCCCGACAGAAAAGACAGCTCTTGAGAAGGCCATGCTGGAAAGCCGTGTGAAGGCGATTCGTTCAGCACTTGATCTGGTTCCTGAGGCCTACAGATCTTTTATTATGGATAATATCGTGCTGAAAACAAGCGTCAAGGCGTTTCCAAATAAATTATGGCGGGTCTGGAAGCAGCGTTTTCTGTATAACGCGGCGCAGAACCTTTCGCTGATATGCTGACAAATGTACAGGATCAGCAGGAAAGGATGACCGCGATGGATTTTTGTGAATTTAGAGAAAGAACACTGAACAGCATCAGGGATTATCTTCCGGAAGAATTCCGCGGATACCGGTGCGAAATCAAAAAGATCGATAAGATTAACGGCTCCCGGGAAGCTATGATCATACAGGATCCGGACATGGAGTACGAGGGCGTTCCCAGTCTCTATCTGGATGATTTCTACGAGATGTACCGAGACTGCAGAGATATGGATTTTGTTATGCGATCTGCGGCTGAGTTTTATATAAAGGGCATCCGTCTCGGAAAAAAATATATTGAAAAACTGAAAAAGTCCGGAAATGATAATATTATTATGGTTCTTGTAAATGCGGATATGAACCAGGCAATTCTGGAAGATGCTCCGCATCGAAGGATTTTGGATCTTGCTGTTTTTTACCGGCGCATGATCGAATGTGATGACGGAACGTTCAATCTGGTGACCGTGAATAATGATGAAGCAGAAGCTCTGGGACTGACAGAAAATGATCTGTTTTTCCTTGCAAGAGCCAATACCGTGAGACTTTTGCCGACAGATGTGAAAAGTCTGGGAGGAAACGTTGAGGTTCTGAGCAATGAACGGGGAATTCTGGGAGCATCCGCTGTACTTTATGAGCAGGTTCTTTCAGAGCTGGCTGAAAGACAGAGAAACGATCTCTATGTAATTCCGTCTTCTATTCATGAAGTTATTACGATCCCGGCTGGCGATGTGGATACCAAAGCGCTCAAAGAAATGATACGGAATGCTAATCGAACGATTCTGCGACAGAAGGACATCCTCTCTGATAATTTATATCATTTCAGCAGAGAAAACCGGGAACTTACGCTGGTATGTGAAAGAATACTGCCTTATTCCTGATCCGACTGAGCAGAGACGAAAGATCTGTTTCTGAAGCGGCCGGGTACTGTTTAAATAAAATGTGACGCTGCGAATGAGTCAGATTTTATACAGCTCCCAGTAGTAACTTCCGATGATGTATTTTAATTCGTAAAGATGAAGTTCACCGTTGATTTGAGACTGGCAGGTATAGACAATGGAGTCTGTGCCCGCCAGTTTTCTTTTTTCTGTACTGATAATCCGGTCGACCCGTATTTCACTGCGTTCGCCGGAACGCGTTTCATAACGGAATTTAAAAGGGATCGGCAGGCGGTTTCGGTTACTGGAGAATGTTGCGATCATATCGATTGGTTTTGCGATGATTTTCATTGTCTGTAACCTCCCATCATAAGATAATTTCCGTCGTTTACGCCGCCTTCAACCGGTTTCAGACCAGAGTTGGCGAAAATGCCCCGGTAAACGGCTTCTGTTCCGAACCGCAGGCGGATCCGGTCGATGACGTTGTTCAGCGATTCTGTTTTTTTAATTTCCGAAGCATCGTATAAGGAAAGCTGGTATTCTGTCCCGCTGACCAGCGAGCCGACCCGGACACCGAGCTTTCTGACGGGTTCCCGCGTCCAGCATTCCAGGAAAAGCCGGCAGGCATACTGATAAATCGTATCTGTATCATCCGTATAAAACGGAAGCGTAACCTGATGTGAATAATAAAGAAAACCGTTGCTGCATACACTGACCGCAATCATCGAACCCTTGCAGCCGTGTGCCCGAAGTCTTGTACCGACCCGTTCGCAGAGGGAAAGAATGTAAGAAAAAGCCTCGTTTTTCGAGAGCAGATCATAACGGATCGTCATGCCGTTTCCGATGCTCTTTACCGGAAGTGTGTCTTCCGTGACAACGGGATCACGATCGATCCCGTTGGCGTAATCGTGAATGAGACGGCCGTGGCTTTTAAAAAGTGTTTGCATCAGCAAAAGATCCGAGCGCGCCAGATCTCCGATCGTATTGATGTTGATCTTTCTCAGCTTCCTGGTTGTCGCGCGTCCGACCATAAACAGTTCGCTGACATCGAGCGGCCACAGTTTTTTTTCAATTTCTTCCTGTGTCAGTAGTGTATGCACCCGATCCGGCTTTTCCATTTCACAGGCCATCTTGGCAAGAAGCTTATTATTTCCGATCCCAATGTTCACTGTAAAGCCGAGTTCCCGACGGATCCGGTCCTTAATTTCAAATGCCGCCTCGACCGGATTCAGATGGTGGATTGCCGGGTCTCTGTAATCGATAAAACATTCATCGACGCTGTAACGTTGAATAAGCGGCGAATATTCCCTCAAAATGTCATACATGGCGTTGCTGCAGGCGAGATAAAGATCATAATCCGGCGGAAAGACGATCAGAGAAGGGCAGAGTTTCAGTGCTTCAGGCAGACTCACAGCCGTTGTGATGCCCAGTTTTTTTGCCGGGATCGATTTAGCAAGTATAATTCCGTGCCGTTCTTTCACGCTGCCGGCAATAACCGCCGGCACCGTCCGCAAATCGACAGGATAGGCTTTTTCAAGCAGATCGGCGGCTGTCCAGCTCAGATAAGCAGAATTTGCATCTACATGAAATACAGTCAAAATGGACCTCCCCCTCTTTTTCAAAAAGAACATATGTTCGTGATTGTGTAAACAGTATAGCACCGATAAAAATTAATTTCAACCGTCTTTTTTAATAAAATGATTTTGGGTAATTTTTTGGCGAATTCGGACGTGCGGTTTGCCGGAATGGCTTCGGTGCGGATTACGGCGGATGACGGATAGATTTGTGGAGCCAAAAGGGAAGGAGATGGCTCAGCCGGATGCGGAGAAGCCGAATGGCGGGGCAGTGGATCTTCCGCAGGCGGGGCGAATTATGCGCAGTCGGATGCAGAGAAGGCTTTTCGTATCGCAAAAACGGCCGGGCTGTGTTATGATTAAGATGATTCAGGAGGCGCGCGGCTTTTTGATGGCAGGCGCGGAAATGCAGTCCGGGGCAGCTCAGGGCAGTCCGAGGCGGTCTGGATTGTCTGACCGTCTGGTTTTTGAACTGCAGACCTTCTGAAAAACAGATGAGAGAGGTGAGTTTTATGAGTGCACCAGATCCGGTAGCATTTACAATATTCGGCTTTGACATAAGATGGTACGGAATTCTGATCGCGGCGGGCTTTGTCCTGGCGATTTTGATTTCCTGCGTACGCGCGCCGGCACACGGCATTAAGGACGATACGGTCCTTGATCTCGCGATCTGGATGATCCCGTTTTCAATCATCGGCGCCCGGGCCTACTACGTGTTGTTCAACTGGTACGAGTATAAAGGAAGTATCCGCAGTGTGCTGGATATCCGGGCGGGCGGCCTGGCGATACACGGCGGCCTCATCGCGGGGCTGATCGTGGCGTACTTTGTCTGTCGTTATAAAAAAGTCAGCTTTCTGGAAATGGCAGACCTCGTTTTTCCGTCCGTCGCGCTGGCACAGTCGATCGGCCGCTGGGGGAATTTCTTTAATTCCGAAGCGCATGGCGGACCAACAGATCTTCCGTGGGCAATCGTTGTCAACGGACAACATGTCCATCCCACCTTTTTATATGAGTCGCTGTGGTGTTTCGCGCTGTTCTGGTTCCTGCTCTGGCTCGATCGGAGACGGAAATTCCGCGGACAGGTTGCGCTGATGTACGGAATGCTGTACTCGCTGGAACGCTTTGGGGTGGAGCATCTGAGGACCGACAGTCTGATGATCGGATCGCTGAAACAGGCACAGGTTCTGAGCGCTGTTGTTTTCATCGCGTGCCTTGCGGGATACGTTTATTTAGACAAAAAATATCTGGACAAAGGCGCGCCGGATGACCCGGTCAAATGAAGGGAGACAGAAAAATGAGCAAAAGAATAAAAAAAAGAATCGTTAAGACTTTGATGGTATTGTTTTCGATTATCCTGACGGTCTGTTTCATACAGCAGACGGCCATGCAGGCATATGCTGAAGACGATACG
>ONJN01000061.1 GCA_900318155.1 uncultured Eubacteriales bacterium | reverse complement strand
TCATTCAGAAGGGGATAAGCATATGAAACTTGCTATTATCTATGATTCCAAAACAGGGAATACAAAACAGGCTGGTGATTGGATTGTCTTTCGGGATGCTCTGTTATTCAAGTGGAGTTGAATTTGGAAAACCCTATATTCATCTAGGTCCTGTTGCGTTCAATCACAATGAAGAGGCACACAATCGCCTGGAAAACTATAAAGAAAATTTTGTCGTATACGGGGAACGTTTTGCATCAAAAGCGATGGAGATTTTTGGATGAGTCAACTTTTACAATTTGAAAAATTACGGAATACCAGAGATCTTGGTGGTATGAAAACTGCAGACGGTCAAACCATTCAATCAGGATTTCTGTTCCGCTCCGGCCATCTGTCAGAGATTAGTGATTCGGATATTCACAAAATCTCTGGTACAGTCTGTACGATCATTGACTTCAGAACAGATAAAGAGAGAAAAGCGCAGCCGGACCGGGACATACCTGGCGCAAGCAATATCCACATTCCAATCATGGATAGTCTGACAGCAGGTATATCCCGTGAAAAGAAAGCTGATCAGGCTATGTTCAAAAAGCTAATGATGGAGCCAGTAAAGGCTAAAAAATATATGTGCAAAACCTATCAGAGATTTGTATCGGATTATTCAGTCAGTCAGTATAGCAGCTTTCTTAAGATCATTTTGAGTGCTGAGAATGGTATTTTATGGCATTGTACAGCAGGAAAAGACCGGGCTGGGATCGCGTCTGTTCTTGTAGAAGAAATCTTGGGCATACCAAGAGATGTAATCATTTCAGATTATCTGAAGACGAACGAATATGTGGAAAAGGATCTTCTGTTTCTGATAGACTATGTGAAAAAGAAGAACGGGACGGAGAGTGAACTGGCAGATGAAGCATTGCGATATCTGCTTAGTGCTGAGGAGGATTATATAGATTCTTTCTATCGGGCTGTAAATGATAAGTACGGTAGTTTTGACAACTTTATCCTGAATGGATTAAAGATTGAAGAAAATGAACAAAACAGATTAAAAATGAAGTATCTGGAATAATGATAAAGTCATTTGAACAAAGAAGTGTTTCGAGTGAGGATCTGGCTCTTGTGGTTAACTTGATCACGAGGGCCGTTTTTTTCTATTCAGGGGATGCTCCTCACACTGAAAACAAGCACAGCCTGTGATAAAATAATAAAAGATATCCCTGAGAACTGTTTAGATAACAGAAAAAGGAGGTCGTAAATGAAAAAATCATTATGTGGAGTAATATTGGTCAGTGTCCTGTGTTTTTTGATAGTTGGATGTGGAAACAATAACACAAATTCAAGCCAGTCTGTTCAGAAGGATTCTCAAGTTGAAGTAACAGAATCTTCAGTAGAGGAAACAGAAGAAAAAGAAACTGCAGAAATCACGATTGGAGAACCGGTAGTTATTGGAGACTTTATTTTTTATACGGAAGCCTGGCATAGAGTAACCGGTCAGGACAGCGCGGATGGAGAAGGATATCAGGCAACACTGTATTTCGATCGAAGCAGTGAACCTTTTGATATTAACAATTATGACTGGAAAAATGATCCGATTAAGTTTGACCTGAAACCAGCTGAAGATCTACGGCTGATTATGAATTCGATTTCTGGCGCTGATAAGGATTCAGGTCATCAGGGACAGTTTGTATTTCTGTATAGTATACCTGTCGGGCAGGATCTTCCTGAGACTGCTACTCTGATCAATGAAAGAACCGGTGAATCTGCAGAGATCGATCTGAGTGGAATGGTTGTCTTAGAATAATCATCATTAAAAGCAAACGTAAAACAATGAGTAGACAACGTAACAAACACCACAGCAAGGCGCAGGACTTCGGTTCTGTGCTTTGTTTTGCTCACAACAGTCGATGAGCAGACAGACAGCGAGAAGGCGTAACAGCCCTCTCGCTTTGTTGCTTTTTTAGAGGCAGTGTGCCGGAGGAGGTTATTCACAGTGGATACTGGGGGTGGAGACAGGGAGGGCGAGACCTGTGGAGATCGAGGATGACGAGGATGGATAATGCCACTGATGAAAACATGGGATCGTCGTGATATAATACTATCAACTATAGGTATGACAACTAAGCGAATAGGATAGATGAAATTGTCAAGATCAGTTGACACTTTTTCCTCAAGGATTTTTGAATAACCATCCTGTACGGACGTTTTG
>ONJN01000073.1 GCA_900318155.1 uncultured Eubacteriales bacterium | reverse complement strand
TTGGCGTTTTTGTTTATTTTTGCTGCCGCGATTTCAATGCTCATAACGCCGCTGGCGATTCGCATTGCTCCCAGGATCGGGGCAATTGATATTCCGAATGATGACCGGCGGATGCACAAGCATGCGATGCCGCGTTTCGGCGGACTGGCCATATTTGCCGGGACGATGATACCGATATTGATTTTCCTTCATTCCAACGAGAAAATGATGGCGGCCGCACTGGGCGGGACGCTGATTTATCTGCTCGGCGTGCTGGACGATATCTGGTCGCTTGATGCCAAAGTAAAATTTGTTTTTGAGATCGCTGTCGCGGTTCTGATGTACATGATGGGACTTAGGATACGGCTGATCAATAACTATTTCGGTACGGGGATGCTGCGTTTCGGTACAATTCTGTGTTTTGTCGTAACAGTAATCTGGCTCGTGGGCATAACCAATACAATCAACCTGGTCGATGGACTGGACGGGCTGGCCGCCGGGCTGACGATGATAGCGTCGCTATGCATAGCCTATGTTGCGTACATTCATGGCGATGTGTATGGTATGCTTGTCGTTTCTGTTGGAATGGTATCGGTCGCGGGAGCCGCGATGGGCTTTCTTCCGTATAATTTCTACCCGGCCAGTATATTTATGGGCGACAGCGGTTCTTTGTTTCTGGGCTTTATGCTGGCGTCAATGTCGGTTGTCGGGCCTCTGAAGCGTTCTACCGTTATTGCGGTGGCTGTGCCGGTGATTGTTCTCGGCATACCGATTTTTGATACATTCTTCGCGATTGTACGCAGAATTCATAACCGACGGCCGATTATGGAAGCGGATAAAGAGCATATTCACCATCATCTGATCGCTTCCGGTTACGGTCAGCGAAGGGCAGTTCTGATGTTGTATGGGATCAGCGCGATCATGGGAATGGCGGCCGTTCTGGTCAGCCGTGAACTCTATAAAGACGCGATCGTTCTTGCCGGAATTGCAATACTGTATTTGTATGTATTTCTTACTGACCCGAATCATAAATTACCGCGTGTAAACGCAGTAGACATCCATCGGGAAGAAGAACAGGAAAAGCGGAAGAACAAACGAAAAAAGCAGGCAGATAAACAGAACGGTGAGATGAAGCCTGAAGAGTGAACGGGCAATACACTTTGTTGCCGGAAAATGAGAAATCATAGGAAAGCGGGGTTTGCGGATGAGTTACAAAGTCCGGCTTCCTGTTTTTGAGGGGCCGTTTGATCTGCTTGTTTACCTGATTGAGCATTCAGAAATGAATATTTACGATATTCAGATTTCGGAGATCATCCGGCAATATCTCGCGTACATTGATAAAATGCAGGAGCTGAACGTTTCGCTGTCTTCGGAGTTTATGGTCCTGGCTGCGGAGCTTTTGCGGATTAAATCGAGAATGATGATCCTCAGCAGACAGAAACCGGCAGAGGAGAGCCCGGTCGTGGAGGAAGATCCACGAAACGCGCTGGTAGAGAAGCTGATCGTCTACAAAGAATTCCGGGCTTTAAGCGAGATGCTGCGAAAACGCAGAGAACAGATGGAAAATGTCTTTGTCAGGCCGCAGGAAGATATCTCGATCTATACAGACAATCCTGAAGAACTCCTTGATTTGGATATTGTCGATTTCGCTGCGGCATTTCACCGTTTTCTTTTCCGGAAAAAGCGGATAGAAGAAACCCGAAAGCGGTATACACGGCTGGAACGTGAACGCGAGACGATAGAAAGAAAAATGCGGTATATTGAGGGAATTCTGGACACTGCCCGGGAGGAAGGTCGGTCTTCCGTTGCTTTCAGTGAGTTGGTGACGGATCATACCAGTAAAAGTGACGTCGTTGTCAGCTTTTTGTCGGTTCTGCAGCTCGCCTGCAAACATTGCCTTAATGTTGATCAGAAATATTCATACGGTGAGATCTTGATCAGCGGCGGCGAACGCGCGTTTCGGGAGTCGGCGTATGATGAGACCGGAAGGAAAATACCTGGTGGATGACAAAGGGGTGTTGTCGTCTTGGGAAAGAATGAGATTAAATCCAAGTTTGAATCGATGCTGTTCGTATGGGGAGAGCCGCT
>ONJN01000155.1 GCA_900318155.1 uncultured Eubacteriales bacterium | reverse complement strand
GGTTGACATCAAATATCTTATTTAGGTCGGAACAGGGCTAGTCCCTGTATAATTATATCATGGATTTCGACCTCTGTATATCATTGGCACTCCGTATGTGCTGAACTTTACGTCCAGCTTTGGGTCAAAATTATTTATCGCCTTAATCAGACCGATCACACCCACCTGAAAGAGATCGTCAAGCTCCTCGCCGCGGTTGCGGAAGCGGTGTATAACGCTCAGCACCAGCCTGAGATTGCCGTTTATCATCTCGTCACGTGCCTTCTTGCTCTCTTTCTCGCTGCCGTTTTTTATGACATACAATAGCTCGCGCTTTCTCTCCTCGCTGAGAACCTTGAGATTAGCGGTATTTACGCCGCAAATTTCTACTTTACCGTACTGCAAAAAATCACCCCCGAACAATCCGCTTAACAATGTTAAGTATTGCCCGGGAGCGAAAAAATATTCAGTCAAATAAGGTTGTCCGCAGCCGCCTGCGCCAAAAAACAGCACTGCCGTCAAGTACGCCTGTACCTGACAGCAATACCGGGTCTAATCGTTTTTCTTTATCTGTCTGCTCTTACTTTTTTATATTTTTTACCTTGCTGATAATTGTTTTTCTTTTGATAACACACACCACAGCCATGATCGCAAGCAGAACGTATCTGATAATCCAGAAATCATATACTGCTGTAAACAGGACGCCAACGATAACAAATATTACTGAAAAGACAGCAATGAATCTTATATCAAAGATGTGCGATTTATATCCGTTTTTACGCAATACGCTCCTCATAACAAAATAATGCGCAACTACAAAAACAATATAGCTAAACAGAGTAGTATATCCTGCCGCATAGTAGCCAAACCAGTTAATGAACAAATAGTTGGTACCGAAGTTTAACAGCGCACCTATAACAGAAACTACCATCATTGCTTTGGTATTCTCAAAATAAAATTCTATTGTACAGAACATGCTGTATACGAAAATCAAGAAGCAGCTGCACGTGACCGGAGGAATAACATAAATCGCTTCCATATATTTTGCGCCGCCCAGAAGCATTATTACTTCCGGAGCCATACATATCAGCAGGAAATTCAACAACGCAACAATAACGGTAATAATATTGACAGTTGATTTTATTCCCTTTGTATCGTTGGCATCTATTTTTTTATATATCCATGGTGTAAATGAATTCTGGATAGATTTTCCAACGATCTGAAGCACCATGGCGGCAGAATAAGCCACACTGTATATTCCGGCTTTGTCTGTTCCTACAATGTCGGAAATCATGATTCTGTCCATCTGGTTCAGCAGTAACTGGGATAAATAGTGCGGTACCAACGGAATCGCCAACACCAGAGCATATTTCCAATACTCAGCTGAAAAGAATTTTTTTCCTTTGATAAAATTGTAGATAAATAAGAACAAGTAAATTGCAATTTGAACCGCTAATACTGAAATGATTCGCGCATAGCCCTTCTCGTCCGCAAAGGAAACAAATATTATTCCCACTATGGGATTTAATACCGCAACCGCTAACGTTACTTTTATTATATTCTTGTACTTATAATCAAAGCGATCCTTTGCCGCCCAAAACTCAAAACCGGGCATCAACATGATTTCCAGCATCATCAGTAAAATAATGTAAGTCGGCAAACCAATCCAGGCGGAAAACTGCTGATGGAATACCAGAAGAATTATCGATAAGCCAAAACTGATAGTAGTAGTCAATCCTTGCAGCGCAGAGGTAAACTCAAGTCGTCTATCCCTGTATTTGAGCATACCATTGTTGAATACATTGGAATACAGATTGAGCGTGGCAATGATAATGATTATGCTTTGCCATGAAACAAAAATACTGTACTCTCCGTATTCGTTTGTGGTCAGCAGTCTTGTAAAAATGGGAACTGTGATTAATTGTATACATTTGTTGATAACACTGCATACGGAAAACCAAAATGATGCTTTTACCGGAGCTGAAACACTGTTGGCTTTACTAAACATTTTTTTGAAAATATTCATATTCTATCCTTTCAACAATAGCTTCAAAGGCATCTGTTCTTTCCGCAGCAACCCTTCATCAAACACGCACTGAAACCCTACGCACAACGGTAACACAGCTTTTTGAATAAATAATACATTATAAATATCCATAAGAACTGGGAAAGCTGAGCGCTTGATAAAAAATAGATTGTGGTTGAACAAGCAAAAACATCAGATACTAAATAATATATAAAATAAGAATAAATCAGGATTCCGATTCCTATTTTTCTTGTAGTCTTTATCTTGAGATAATAGAACTTGTAGGCAAATCCGCATACCATGGGAACAAGAAAGTATCCAAAATATCCAAAATCATCCAGATAGCCTCTGAAACATGTAAAGATATTAGAGGTTGAATCATTTGCAAACCTGACATGCTCAAAAATTTTAACGCCTGCAGGAGTACCGAATATTCTGTGTATCCAGTTCGCTATTCCTACAAAGGTTTCCTGTCCGATAAATTCTGAATTCTGAACGCCGGTATTCATATACTTACCCAGTGCAGGCATTGGCGAACCGGTATATAAATACAGCATTTCCAGCGGAGTTCTTACACTGGTTTTTCCCAGAAAGATTCCGAGCAACTGGAAAACCAGATAAAACAGCGGTAAGAATATTATCAAGATCTTGAATAGCTTTGAAAGATCCTTTGCCCTAAAAGAAAATCCGTTTACTTTGTAATACATCAGATTATAGCAAAAGAAGAATACTACAAAAACAGTAATAAAGCCGTTTCTGGAACCGCTTATACTGTTACATAACAGCTGAGGAATAATCGGAAGCAACAGGTAAAAGTTTTTTCTTTTCAGCATATTGCAGATCGTTACATTGTAACAAAACATATAGATGCAGCAATAGCCTACGGCGTATACAATATTAACGGCAATCGTAAGAACCGTTCCGATTTGCGCTCCCTCACCCAGACCTAATTTTGCGTAAGACAGGGACGAGAATGACATTTCGCCCCTATAGCCGTAAAGACTGGCGATCTCATTGATTTTTTTATAATAGAAATAGAATACAACCACGCCTACTACCAAAAAAATAAGAATATACAGCCACTTTACCTTGTAATACTTTTTGCTGTAATCCATTTTGTATATTCTTACTCCCATATTAGCGCCAAGCTGATCCACAAAGACCTCTCCCACAAAAAAGGAAATAAGTCCCATTAATACAACCGCTATGGTAGCTAATCTGATATTTACTCCCCATTCCTGATTGCCCAATATTCCCATAAATGATGAGAATGAAAAAACGAGAAAGAGGATAAATGCCGGCGACATGAAGTCGCCTTTATGATATTGATAGGCAAATAAGGTCAAAGACAAGATTGCTAAAAATAATAACTCCATAATTATTCACCAAAACTCGATTTCCAAACAGAAAACAAATAACGGGTTTTTATCTTTTCATCAACAGCCTGATATTCCCCTGAGATAAAGCTTTGAATACCGTCAAAACCGTTTTGACAAAGAAAGATATTACTATCGGAATAAAAATCATAATCCCTGATCGTAACATTATTGGTAATCAATTTCTTTCCCAGAAACATTGCTTCCATTGGTCTTAATGACAGTCCTGCGGTCGGGTCGGTATAGTAGTCGATAATGATATCCGATTCGGTTATCAGACGAAATACCTCATCATAATCAAGCTCTGTCTGTACGGCTCCGGATGAATTGCGCTGCCCTATGATCAAAAAGTTACACTGTAATCCTTCTTGTTCGAGCGACTGTTTCCAATCAAGCAATTCCGACAGCCTGCCCTTATCACGACCGACAAACAATACTTTGCCGCCTGCTTTTCTTGTCGGCGGAAGGTTCTCGATCAGTGTGTCAAAATAAAAAGTCGTATTATACTTCAAGCCGTAATTTTCACAGTCCTTCGGAGAATACGACCATCTTTCAATTCCCTCGGGTATCGAATCGGGCTGAAGCGTTGTTCTGACCGGATTCCAGTACCAGAAAATAATACGGTTTGAGGGAAAGCTTTTCTTTAACCATCGGAGAAAGGCTCCCGACATATTGCTGTCAAACACAATGATCGTTTCATCATCACGAGGAACGATCTCCTTTTTATTATAAAGGAAATCCCACAGGAACGGAAATTTTTCCAGTTTTCTTATAATTCTGATTTTCAGCTTTCTGTTATACGGCATAATCAGCGGCTCTCCGCAGGCTGAAAAAAGCGGTGTGAACGGATTATTTCCGTTATCAAAATAAATAATCATATATGCTTTTCCCTTATAAACATCGGATTTGAATTGATATTATTGCCGAGCACGTACAATTCATTTACTTTATGTCCGCATTTGAACAGAACATAAGTGAAATACAGTTGATCTCTCTTGATGCCGGAACAGATATGTTCCCACCATGACTCCATGATTCTGACGCATTCCTTGTTTTCATGATCCCGCAAAATCACGTTGCACTCTGTCATACCGTAATTTTTTGGCATATTATCCTTCTTATATTGTTCCTTTATTATCTTAGCTTCGTTTTTATTGATTTTTTTCAGGCGTAAATTATACTTGACTTCTTCGTAGATACTCTTGTTGCTGGGATGCAGATGCATTCCAATACCGCAGGAAGACTCAAACGTGTTCATATATAAAGAAACCGCGGAAGTAAGAATGAGGTTGCCGTCCAAATACATGGAGTATCTGTAATTATTCAATACTCTATGCGGAAGCATTTTGACATATCTGTTTTTCAGAAAAGCAGTATCGACTGCTTCGGGAAAATCGGCTTCTATCTTTTTCCACACGCTGTCGGGACTGATCTCCTGATCCGTGAAAATATAGTAATCGCACTTAGGATCCTTATACAGCGGTTCTGGTATCGCGTCATAGTTACCGTATATTGCTGTATAAACGGCGATCTTTTCTCCGGTATAAGGATGTGAGAAATCCAGATCCTGGACAGGCGGATTTTTCTTTTTCTTGAAAACAACACGGCAGAAATCCTCTCCCTGCTGTTTGAAGAATTTCAGAAAATGAAATCCTTTCAGAAGCTTAAGGTATCTTACTATTCTGTCCCCGACAAAGTATTCTTTTGAATTGCGGAATTCGAGAGCTCTTTTGTTAAGATCGTAAAAAACTTTTCCGTTATTATTATCCATTCAAAAATCCACTTCCAATCAGTAGTTCCGAGTCAATATGGCAAAAAAATCAATAAAATCCACAGAAAACAAACCGCATCGTTTTCTTTTATCAAAAGCAAAGCTAAGTGTCTTTCCGAATGAATCCTTATATGTAAGTATCTTTTCAGCCAACGGACGTACTTCGCCGCAAATATCCTTTTCGAAAACCTCATACAGATATTTGTTCTGCAAGAATCTTCTCTGACTGTTCTTACTGAATATATTCAGAACAGAGCCCACTCTCTTTCCAAAACCCTTACCGTGTTCAGTTACGGTGGATTGGTGCCGCCTGAAATTTATGTCGCTTTCGGGAGTAAAAATAACTTTACCGCCGACAAGAAGGCAGATATAATACACGGCAGCATCGTGGCTGATAGTATTTCCCATTTCTTCGGTGATTCTGAATTTTTTGCAATAACCGGTCAATTCTTTTGTGAAAACCATTGTGCAGCCCGCCAGTCTTTGCCTGGATAAAGCGCTGCCGTATGATATACGTATATTTTTAAAGGTGTTGTCATACATAAAATTCAGGTTCTCATCCACTACGTGCAGACCGGTTGTATAGAGAGCGACCTTGTTATCCTGATTTTCTATGGCGCGGACAGCGTTCAGAAGCTTATTGTCATTCCAGACATCATCCTGATCAGAAAACGCGTAATAATCATAGGTATCCTCGCAGCCGACCAGCGTATCGTAAAAGCTTCTGCGGAAGCCCAGATTTTCACCGTATATACAGCGAACTCTCTTCTCTTTGCTCTCGTATTCCTTCAGTATTTCAGGCGTTCTGTCAGAAGAACCGTCATCTCTTACCAGCAGCGTCACATCAACCCCATTTTGATTGAGTATACTGTCAATCTGCTCTTTCAGATATTTTTCTCCGTTATACGCAGACATGATTACCAGAATTTTATTCATGCTCATTTTTCCTTCTTTTTACTGTTTTTTCTTTTCTTGCTTTTCAGCGATATGGGACGAAGATCGTTATACAGTACAGAAACCGAAAAAATCATCAATCCGCGCGGCAGAACGTGACAGAGTGAGGTTAAGGAGCGGCTTTTTTTGCTTCGCTTATCTTCAAACAGCGGTTCGTCTTTCCACGGGGTCATGCTTCTGTAGCGCAAAAACGCGTCCTTATGCGGATGATCGCTGTCCCTGAACCACGGACGCTTTGCAACATAGAAGTTTCCGGTAAAATGGGTGATGACAGGATTATTTCTGGCATCATAGAATTCTTCCTCTGATATCGAATAATGGTAAGGCTTTCTCAATTTCAAAAGCTCATTATATTCAAATAAGTAAACCAATGAGTTTACATTATACTTTTGATGAAGCAGTTTAATTTTTCCGCTGAAAGCAGAATTAAGAACCGACTGTTCGTTAAAGACAAAATAGCCGTTGTTCTCCTCGATCATGCTGATAAAAACATCCGTAATATTATCCTCACGCCACTTTTTCAGGTTGACAAGCAGCATACCGGCATTGACATACACGCCGTCTTCGCCAAGACCGACGAGGTTCCTGTAGGTTCTGCTCAAACAATCGTCAACACCCGCAAGGTAGCAGTCAGTCATATCGGTGTTCCATAAGTCCTTAAGCGAAGCTTCTATTACCGTATCGGAATCAAGATACAAAACCCTGTCAACATTTTCAGGAATAAACTCCGTTAAAAACAAACGGTTAAATCCAAACCCGAGCCAGCCTTTTTTACAGGATTTCAACTGCGTGCTCATCTTTTCAGACCAATCAGGCATAGGCATGAATTCAATAGTCCTGCCGTAATCATCGGCAATTTTTTTTAGAAGAGCTTTGTTGTTATCGGAAATACCACGTTCTATGTATAAAACATGAATATCTTCCGCATCTTTATTGTTTTCAAAAAGCGACAGCATGGAAACGCCGGTTACGCTCGCAAACGAATCACTGCTATGATAAATAACATACATAGCCTTAACCCTCCTACATCAGCAAAAATAACTGAAAAATTTAATTTTCTTCGATAATAACAAGAGCAGCGCAGACACTGCCAGTACCGAAATCAGAACCGCCGTCAGACCAATATAGCAATTCCCTGATAAAACGGAAGCAAATATGCTTTCCGGCAGCAGAACAGGCAGGGCAGTCAGAAATACCCGCTGACACAAAAAAATAACAGTACTCATTTTGCGCATCCAGAGAGTGACCTTGTTTGAGGGCATCGGAATACTCAGACAGAGCTTCACAAAGAAGTAGGAAAACGGTACTAAAAATAACAGCGTGTTGGCGTTGACAGCTGAAAACTTTGTTTTTATCAAGAATGCTTCCGCCACAAACAGAGCACCGAACAGTAATGTAAAAATCAGATCCGGAACAACAGAGCTCCTTTTTTCAGTGACATCCGTTTTATTTTTCCCCGCGGCGAGAAGCGCGCCGAGAGTCACAAACGGAAAAGCATTGAAAACGCCGTTACGGGTACTTTCAAAAAAGTAGTTATAAGTGTCCAGCACAGACGCCGCAGGCGTGCCCTTCAGAATAAAGCTGTAACTGACGCCGAGTGCGCCGATCAGATAGAAGCAGCCTGCCACAATCAAGGTGATCTTCATTCCGAATTTCTTTTCCAAAAGATATGTAATCAAAACGCCGATACCCAGTGCAGGCAGAAACCAGATGGTCTTGTAGGTTGAATAAAGAACAGCCCGGAACAGGTATTGGGTTATTTCATCAAAGGTTACCCCGAACCGTATCCATGCCGCGATTTTAAACAGCACATAAACAGCAGACCACGCCAGATACATTATCAGAATCTTTTTGAGATAATTCTTTATATATACCTTTCCTTTTTCACGCTCCGAAAAGATTTTCCTGAACAAAAAATATCCTCCGCACACAAAAAAGAAGGGTACGACAATAACATATAAGGACACAAAATAGTTTACAAACGAAGGCACCTTGTTTTCCGCATTCTCCGTAATAAAGTGAGCAGTGACGATAAGCAGAGCGCATAAAAACTTTACAACATCTATCGTGCCGTTCTGAAAGGATGACCGGGATTGTATTTTTGTTTCCATACTCACCTCAGGTTTATTTGATATATCCGTTTGATCTCAGCAGCTGTTCCGTATTTTCAGGTGTATATCTGTGACGCAGATCTTCAGGAACAGCTGAAAGAATGTTGTTGATTTCCGATAATTTCAGCCCATAATGCTTTCTAAGCGCCACGGCGTATTTATAGGCTGTTTTATGTAAAGCGGGGATCAGTCTTGTCACTGAGTATCCCCACAGATTATCTCCGTTATAGGGTTCAATGATTTCACACATATCAAGGACGGAATTCATATCATATCCGGAGCCGTTGAACTCATTCATGTGTGAAGCAATTATCTCTGTCTGCAGATTTCCTGCTCCCTGACCCATGCCTAACGCGCAGGAATCAAGTATGAGTTTTCTTTCGGTGGGATAGTCCACAGCGCACAAAGCATTGCTGAAAGCCAGGTTCATATTATTATGCGCATGAAAACCAATTCTTACAGAAGGGTCAAGCGCTTCGTCATATTTTTTGAGAAAGCGGACGACATCGGAATTTTTCATATAGCCGTAGCTGTCAACAAAATAAAGGGCATACGCACCCATTTCATTTGCTTCCCTGATAATCAAATCCAGTTCTTCCTCAGTATATCGCATTGTGAGCATGGGCTGCACAAAAACCTTATACCCTTTTTTTGACAAGGAAGCGCAAAAATCAAGTGATTTCTGTAATTCGGAGTAACGGATAATTACCCTTGCTCCGTCGACCATAGTTTCACGCCTTTGAGGTATCGCGTCAACCGGTGTGTCAGGTCCCCTGTACAGTCCGACATACATCTGCGATTCACTTCGATTATCGGGAATCGCCTCGGATAATTTCTCAATATTTTGATATATTGCGAATCCCCTTTTATCATCCTCCGATATTTCAATCGAACCGATCTCAACAATGTCTATATTCGACCGGCTCAAGCAATCAGATATTGCAGTTATATCCTCTGAAGAAAAGCGTTTATCAGATATTTTGTTCTTTGAAGCATCCTCTAATCCTAAACCGCCGTCCCTCAACGTACAGTCCAATATCTGAATTCGATTTTCCATTTCATGATTCTCCCATTTTATTTATTCGTAAAGTCTTTCAGATTCTTTTCGATTACCGACCACATACGATCGGCATTATTTTCTGAAACAAAAGAATTGTGAGGAGTTACGATCAGATTTTCTTTTTCCCACAGCCCGCTGTTTTCCGAAAGCGGTTCCATGCGAAACACATCGCACACAGCTCCGGATAATTTATTATCCAATGCCTCGCTGAGCGCGTTCTCGTCTGCAAGTCCTCCCCTTGCCGCATTAACAAATACCGCGCCGTTCTTCATCATCGAGAAGCGATGTCTGTCAAACATATTCTCGGTTTCAGCAGTCAAGGGAAGCGTCAATACGACTACATCGCTGACACCGAGTTCGCGGTCAAGCATTTCAATCGGATATATTTCTTTGAAATACGGTCTTTCCGACGGATAAAGATCCACACCGTATATCTCGTCCGTAAATCCTGAAAACCGCTTTGCTGTTTCCGAGCCGATACTTCCGGTGCCTACAATACAAATCCTTTTTCCGCACAGTTCCGTTATATCTCTGTTTTTAAGCCACAGCTTTTGATTCTGATTATTATAAAAGAACCTGCTTTTTTTATAGAGCTGAAGCACTCCGCATACAATGAATTCCGCTATCGGAATACTGTAAACGCCCCGCGCGTCGTTCAAAATTATCTGATGTTCCTTAATGTAGTCCTCATCAACCCTGTCATGTCCCGCGCTGAGAAGCTGGATATATTTCAGGTTTTTAAACCGGCGTATGTCGTGATGAACAAACAGCCAGTTCCCTATCGCCGCGTCCACCGCGGATACATCGAAAGGAATTTCAGAGTCCTCTCTTTCCGAATATTTGACAGTGAAACCGTATGATTCTATTGTACGGATCTGTTGCTCCGTCCATCGGAAAGCACCTGTAATCAACATAAGCATATCGACAGTCTCACCTTTCAATAGTTCTAAATTATTACGTCAGAACCTGTTTAAAGGGTCATGTGTCAATCTGTCCATTTTTTCCATGGAGCTGTTTTCTTCCGCCACATCTTTTCCAGCATATCCATTTCTCTTTTTGTGTCCATGCACTGCCAGAAGCCTTTGTGGGAATAACTCATCAGCTGACCGTCCCGAACAAGACGCATCAACGAATCTTTTTCAAAAACCGTATCGTCGCCGTCGATATAACTGAACACCTCAGGTTCCAGAACCATATAACCGGCATTGATCTGCGCTCCGTCAGAGAGGTTCTTTTCTCTGAATGATTTGACCGCGTTGTCGCCGCCGATATCAAGCACACCCTTATCCTGCTTGAGAATAACAGAAGTAAGCGTTGCAATCTTATCATGGCTCTTATGATATTCAAGCAATGCCGAAATATCAACATCGCATACCGCGTCGCCGTAAGTCATCATAAAAGCTTCGTTGCCGACATAAGGCTGTATTCTTTTGATACGGCCGCCGGTCATCGTGTTAAGACCGGTATCAATTACCGTTACCTTCCACGGCTCACAATGCTGATTATGAATCGTCATGTCGTTTTTGCCACTGCTGAAATCAAATGTAACATCACTGTTGTGCAAGAAATAATCGGCAAACCAACGTTTTATATAGTGTTGTTTATAACCGGCACAAATAATGAATTCATTGAATCCGTAGTATGAATACTCCTTCATTATGTGCCAGATAATAGGTTTCTCTCCAATTTCTATCATAGGTTTCGGCTTGAAACGGGATTCTTCAGAAATCCTTGTTCCGTAACCTCCTGCCAGCAAAACAACTTTCATGATATTTCCTCCATCCGAACCGGTACGTATTCCAAAGCGCAGCTGCATCGCGCAAAAGCGAACACGCAATAGAAAATCTTATTATTCAAAACGGAATGTTTCCCTGATGCCGCTCCATTTCTGATCCTTCTCGCTCAGATTAAGCGCAGTTCCGTCCGCGAGAGTATAGTTTGAAGCGCTTGCCGTGCCGTCATATTCACCCTTAACGCCAAAAGAAGCCCAGTCAATGCCGATCTCGGGATCGTTCCACGCAAGACCGCCTTCATCATTTGCGTGATAGAAGTCATCGCATTTATAGCAGAACTCCGCTGTTTCACTCAGCACAAGAAAGCCATGTGCGAATCCGCGGGGAATGAGGAACTGCTTCTTGTTTTCCTCAGTAAGCTCCACACCGAACCATTTGCCGTATGTCTTACTTCCGCTTCTGAGGTCAACCGCTACATCAAAGACAGAACCCTTGATGACTCTCACAAGCTTTGTCTGCGGAAAATGCTTCTGGAAGTGAAGTCCGCGGAGAACACCTTTTGTTGACATAGACTGATTGTCCTGAACGAAGGTAATGTTAATTCCCGCTTCCTTCATATCGTTTTCATTGTAGGTTTCCATAAAATATCCGCGGCTGTCACCGTGAACGGCAGGAGTAATAACGCAAAGTCCCTCAATACCGCCGACATTCTTCTCAACTGTAATCTGTCCCATCAGTATTCAATCTCCTTCAAGTATCTTGCAAGCGCATCCTGCCATGCAGGCAGAAGCGTAAAACCGTTTTCTGTTAATTTCGATTTATCCAAACGGCTGTTGTGCGGTCTTTTTGCCTTTGACAGACCATATTCTTCTGTTGTTACAGGTACAACTTCGGTCTTATAGCCTGCCTGCTGATATATTTCTTTGGTAAAGTCATACCAGCTTATATATCCGCCTTCGTTGGTTGCGTGATAGTAACCGTATTTTTCGCTTTCGCACATATCGACAAGCAGTTTTGCGAGATCATACGTATAGGTCGGCGTTCCGATCTGATCATTAACAACACGGACGGTATCATACTTCTTTCCGACCTTGAGCATGGTCTTGATGAAGTTATTTCCGTTCTTGCCGAATACCCACGCAATACGAACTATATAGTACTTTTCAAGTATGCCGCTTACCTCAAGCTCACCCTTGAGCTTGCTGTCACCGTAAACGCAAAGCGGCGCGTAATCCTTGCAGTCAGGCTGCCACGGCTCAGTACCCTCACCGTCAAAAACATAATCGGTACTGATATATATCATTTTGCAGTCAAGCTCTTTGCAGACCTTTGCGATGTTTTTTGTGCCGTCCGAATTGATGGCATAAACCTTAGCCTTGTTTTCTTCGTCCTCTGCCGCGTCAACCGCTGTCCAAGCCGCGCAGTGTACTACCGCGTCGGGTCTGACCTTTGCCAGTACAGACTTTACCGCTTCACTGTCTGTAATATCGAGCTGCTCGTACTGCACGGAAGCAACAGCGCTGCCGTCTTCGGCACCAATGTATTTTTCTGAAATATCGCTGCCCACAGCTTCATGACCTCTTGAAGCTAATTCGTTTACGACATCATGTCCGAGCTGTCCGCAGACGCCTGTTACAAATACCTTCATACCTAACCCCTTTGCTTAATAAACAAATAAACTTTATATCTGAACTTATGTAATCTGATCGTAAGCCGGAATATACACAAGATTAATGATATCAGCGGTTAGCGTACATCTTCTCATAATAATTCTGATACTCGCCGGAAATGATCTCTTCCCACCATTCCTTGTTGTCGAGATACCATTTTATCGTTTTCTTGATACCATCAGCAAACTTTGTCTCCGGCAGCCAGCCGAGCTCATTATGGATCTTTGTAGGATCGATCGCGTACCTCATGTCGTGTCCCTTGCGGTCGGTGACATAAGTAATAAGGCTTTCGGGCTTTCCGAGCTCCTTGCAAATCAGCTTTACTATATCGATGTTCTTCATCTCGTTATGGCCGCCGACATTGTAGACCTCGCCGACTCTGCCTTTGTGAATGATAAGGTCTATCGCACGGCAATGATCCTCAACATACAGCCAGTCGCGGACATTGATGCCCTCGCCGTAAACCGGAAGAGGCTTGTCGTTCAGCGCGTTGGCAATCATAAGCGGAATGAGCTTCTCCGGGAAATGATACGGTCCGTAATTATTTGAACACCGGCTGATTGTTACGGGCAGACCGTAGGTTCTGTGATAAGCAAGTACAAGAAGATCGGCGCCTGCCTTTGAGCTGCTGTAGGGGCTGCTTGTATGAATAGGTGTTTCCTCTGTAAAGAAGAGGTCGGGTCTGTCAAGAGGAAGATCGCCGTAAACCTCGTCGGTAGAAACCTGATGATATCTCTGAATGCCGTACTTTCTGCAGGCATCCATCAGGACTTCCGTTCCGATAATATTTGTCTGGAGGAATATCTCCGGATTCTCGATTGAACGGTCAACATGGCTTTCAGCGGCAAAATTGACAACGATGTCCGGGTGTTCTTCTTCAAAAAGCTTTTCAACTGCTGCTCTGTCGCAGATGTCAGCCTTGACGAATCTGAAATTCGGGTTATCCATCACCGGCTTAAGCGTAGAAAGATTTCCCGCGTATGTCAGCTTATCAAGGCAGATTATTCTATAGTCAGGATGCTCCTTAAGCATATGGAACACAAAGTTTGAACCGATAAAGCCGGCACCGCCTGTTACAATTATTGTCATGACCTATCCCTCACTTGTTTTATTTATTCATGATGTCCGTATGAATGACATCAATATACTTTTCGTCCAATACAGCCTTCAGATACTGACCGTACTGATTCTTTTTCAGTTCCTCATATACAGCCAGAACATCTTCTTTTGTGATCCAGCCG
>ONJN01000127.1 GCA_900318155.1 uncultured Eubacteriales bacterium | reverse complement strand
GTTTCAACAACTTCTTGTTTGAATTCCCCTGTATATCTCTTGTTTGGTTTTTCTCTTGACATATAACAACACCCCATTCGTTAGTAGAATACCATACTGTCTAACAAATGGGGTGCGGTTCACCCAGCCGGCGGTTTTCTTTTGTGTAAATTTTTATTTTATATTGATCCACATCGCAGGGCGCACTCCCAACGGTGTGCCGGAGTTCACTGACATGCCTTCATAACGGATTCCGCCCATATTCATCACGTAGGCTGTTTTTCCGGCTTTGCCAGCAGTGCGGAGCCACCACGCGGGCTGCGCGAGCGGGTTTTTATGCGCTTCCGCGTATGGCGTGAGGGTGCAATCACGCGCCGTTCCGGAAGCAAAGTGTTTTTCAGCCTCAGCCACGCTGAGTAAAAACACATGATCCTGAGTAGCTTCGCCGGAATCGACTGCATATTTTTTCGGGTTTGCGTCTGCGGGCACGTCAGATAAAACGATGCTTGACTGTTCTTCTTTCGTGAAAGCCTGATCGAAAAACACGCCATTCAGCCATGCCCTGACAGAACTATTGTCCCAGGTGTAAGAGCTCAGCGCATCGTCGAAAGGCAGATACTCCAGGGAATAAAAATTCACGACGAGCAATCTGCTATCTTCTTTGTCAAGCACGAGCCAGACGAGCTCCTCCGGGCCGTCGGAAGGATCATTGTTTTGTTCAAAACGGCCCAGAGACACCGTATCACCCGGTTTCGCCGAAGCCGGTTCGACCGGTTGCTGTGGGACCGGCATGGTTTCTTTCTCCAGAAACAGAAACTCTTTGCCGCCAGCAGTTTTGTTATAATATGCCGCCGTAAGAAGTTCGGAATCGATATAGTCAATGTCTTCTGACGGGAGCCCGTAAGCCTCAGCAAGCGCTTTCAGAGCCTCTTTCGTAGCTTCGTTCCATTCCCCGTCCGCTTTGCCGTTTAAAAATCCCCGGTCAATCAATTGCTTCTGGAATTCTCCAAGGCCGGGAGAATCATATTCATCGCTTGCGAAGCCACCGTACCATGACATAATAGAAGAAACAAAGCCCAGCGTCTCCGGTGCGTCCTCAAGCTCCGGGGCGCCCATCCAGAACATATCGCCAGCCGGCACCCTGACGCTCTCCCCGGGGCTGTTTTCGAGCGTGAAAGAGACCTGCCCCGCCACGGTCAGGCGCCTTGCTTTGAATGTCAGCCTGCATGAAAAGCCTGTGCTTACAGTCTTCCCGGATTCAGACACATACCTTCCTGCTGAGTGATAGGACTGGCATACGGATATAATTATATCAGCCCTGTCCGGATCTGCGACGAATCTTATTGCACGCCCCGAGGCTTCTGAGAGCTCAGAGCGCCACTGGTCCAGCCACATCCTGAACTCCGGCTTGATACCTTCCTTTGCAACGCGACGCATCGCGTTCTTCCATGAGAACTGACAGTCCGGGTCTGTGACCAGAATTGCGTTCAGAGGCTGAGGATCAGAGGGCGTATATAAAGGAAGACCATCCGTGAGATCTACTCCTCGTTCGGCTGCAAGCCCTGCGGCGCTCTGCAGATCCACTTTCGGCGCGTCTCTCTTTACCCGGTCCATACCGGGAAGATACGGGCTTTCGTCCGCGTGCCCCGGCAGTGCCGCGGCACACAGGACCGTAAAAATCAAAAGACAGGCGAGCAGCATCTTTTTGATTTTTTTCATGGCATGTTCCCTCCCTGCACAGATGATCACAATACCGAAAACTGAGGCGGGCTTCCGCAGCAGTTGCTATGGGATTCGTATCATGACGGGAAGAAGACCGATGAGTGGTTGAAAAGGACAGCATGAATACGGATAAGCTGATTGGCTTTATGACCCGCCTGATCACGGACAGCAAGAAGAAAGTCTTTCTGATTCTTGGTGATCTGCGTGGTGCTATCACATTGTGGGTTCTACATTCACGATTCTCCAGTAACCACTTTGCGCTTCACCCGATCATATATATTATATACTTTCTTGAGCAGTCGTCCATTTCCCTGCAGGGCAGCATTTTTTTCACGGAGGAGCTACCTCCACATATTGGGATCTATTTCATTATATGGTGCAACCTTTTTAAACATTGCTCTAAATTCCGAATAGAAACGATCTATCTCAGCCTTGTTATCTTGGTTGTGTAACCAATGCTTTAGTAGCAACTCGAAAAATAGTCTATTATCTTTAAAGAGTTTTTTGTTGAATTCACGTCTTCTGCCTTTTGTTGATTCTTTATTATCCTGCATTCTTTGTAGCGATTCATTAAATGAATCGATTTCTTGCTTAAATGAACGGTATGTCGCTTTGCTAATACCACGATTTATAATGTTTTGATCGGTCCAAAATGGATCGTCTAATTCATATAATGCAGAGGCATAATCAATTAAGAACTCTTCTGGTGATGCATTCCCCGGTAAAGCCACAATACACTTTCCTAAATCGCTCCGATGATCACCGTCGACGAAACATATTGATCGCATGGTCAT
>ONJN01000244.1 GCA_900318155.1 uncultured Eubacteriales bacterium | reverse complement strand
TGGAAAGACGTATCTTTCCCTTGGTCCGTTTCTGGTCTTTGATAATCGCGTAAATCAGTTTTGCAAGCCTCTCCGCCGCCTTGCCCGTAAGCCTTGCGGCAACTTCCACGCCGTCCAGGGTTATGCGTACAACCTGGTCGGCAGCTTCACTTCCGTAACTCATAAATGTTCTCCCTCCCTTCTTACCGCTCTTCGAGCGAATTATCAGATTTGGCAGACATGTCTGCCAAATTGGTGCTTTTTTCTTCTCTCTTCTGATTTGCCTGTTTCTGACTGTTTTTCCCACCGATACTGGCAATAGAACGCTTCTCAACCCTGTCACAGCTCTTTATTTCAGAACGAAGTTTTGTGATTTCTTCCGACAAGTAGCCGATTCGTTTCCTTGTATCTTCAGCTGCAGTCTCATCGTTTTGCCGGAGGTACCGCTTCAGATCTGTCCGAAGCCGATTCCTTTCCTCAGTGAATAACTGAAGATTCTCCTTAATCTCTTCCCACTTTTCTTTCAGTTCGTCATATGTTTTGATATGGTATTTGGCAAGAAAGCGCACATCCTGGTCCAGCTTGTCGAGTTTGATAATGTCTTCCCTCATCGACTGCGGCAACACTTGAATCGCAAATGGGAACTTTATAGCAACTCTCGCCTTGTATGCATAGAAATAGTAGTCTCTGGCAAGTCCTTTTTCTTCCGTCTTCGGCGGATTCTCCTTATAGTACCGGGCAAATGCTTTCTGTTCCTCCTCCGGAAACGGAAGCATCCGTCTTGTATTCGTCACCACACGCGCCAGGATATCCTCCAGATAATAGTTCTCCCCCAGCCGGTCGAACCGAAAAAACCTGTCCGCTCCCTTTGGTTTCAAAGACGGCCTCTCCAAAAGTTTCCCTTTGGCGCTGTAGAACTTGAGCTCATATCCGATTTCTTCAAGATAATCATAGAATTCATCCTCCGTTACGGACGCCGCAACCGCCCGTTCAATGTCCGCCCGGATCATCGAGCGGTAAGTCGGCTTGCCTTCCTGTTCTGCAGCCCATTCACTGTAGTGTTTTCCTTTGTGTTCTCCCCTCCGGATAACCGACAGGTTTTCTTCCCTGCAGAGCCGGTCGGAAACCATCCTCATCCGCCGGTAATCTTCTTTTGTCCGGCGGTATTTAATCCCGTCAACGAAGGAAACCGTGTTTACGATGAAGTGGGAATGAATGTGTGACCGCTTGTCCAGATGTGTAGCAACGACCACCTGATACCGGCTGCCCCAGAGCTCATTCGCCAGTCTGATCCCGATCTGGTGCGCCTGCTCCGGTGTTACCTCTCCTTCCCTGAATGACTGGTATCCGTGATAAGCGATCGTTCCGTCTGTTTTCCCGAACTTCTGCTTCACCGCATTCATTTCTATCGTCGCACGCTCAGGGTTACAGTTGATGCCGGTAACGAACTGCCTCTGGTTTGTCGCCTCCTCCCTCCCGGCATACGCAATCAGCTTATCGATTGTTTCCGGCTCCTTCCGAATTATGACATCGGATGGGGATGCCCTGGTCTTCTCCTCGTTCTCAGCGTAATTGATCACGCCGGCGATTGGTCCCCTGATTCTCCATATAGATGTGGTTGCCATTATAAATTCACCTCCTTCATGGCAAAAAATAAGCGCCGCATTGCTGCGACGCATACGATACTCTTTATTCTTTTGTTACTCTTTTTTCCTGAAGAACCCCTCTCCAATCAGCATTTCTAAAACCTTTGCTTCACGCTCCAGCGGTCTTTGATCTCTTGGACCGTGATTTTCAAATCTGTTTGCCTGAATTGCCGCCACCGGATCAACAAACACAAGCGTAAAACATTCGTCTGCTTCATAGTCATTCAGCATCTGGGGGACTGTCCGCTCTTCGACCTCACACAGATAGTAGAAGTTATCCTGGATGAAACACTCCGTTTCGTCTTCAACACCCTTTTGGATGCGGTGAACCAGGCCGTATTCCCGGACAGAGTCGCGGATCACCAGAAGTCCTGCCTCTTCCATCGTTTCCCTGATTACTGTATCAATCGGGTTTTCTCCTTCTTCAATGCCGCCTCCAGGGAATTCATAACAATTATATTTCTGGCTGCGGATCATTGCAATTTTTCCGTCCCGGATAATAAGGGCCCGGGCGGAATTCCGGACGTAAGTATAAGTGCACTGCAGGTAGTCTTTTGAGTCCATGTTAAACAGCAGTCTCATGATCATTTCCTCTGTTAAAATCATGCTGTTTTCTCACACAATAGTATTGTGCGTTAATATCGTATTTCACTTCTTTCAGCTTCTGAACAATCTTTACCCCTTTGCTCTTGCAGAACTCAGTGAATATTTCAGTAGACTCCTCATGGGAAATCGTCTGATAATAGAATATGCCGCCCGGCTTCAGAAAAGAAATCGCCTGGTCCAGTATCTCTTCATA
>ONJN01000183.1 GCA_900318155.1 uncultured Eubacteriales bacterium | reverse complement strand
TGATTTGCTTCCCTGGTCGGATCGGATTCCTGAGGAATGCAGACTGCCATCGGAAAAAAATTATGAAAATGATTAACAGGACGGGATAACCGCCCTGTTTCTTCATAATGCGCCTGTGATTTGACCCCTACAAAAAAATCCAATTCCGGACAAAATAACCATCACATTCGTTTATGGTAAACTACGGGCGTAACTAAACCACAGGCGCAGCCAAACCAAACGTTAAACCCGCCACGGCAGTGACAACCCGACGCGGCAAAGGCAGCACGCCAGGATGTCCGTGAACGATCTCGTCCACGTTTTCTTTGATTCGCGAGACCCCTCTGTAAATCAGCCTGATTTCGCGGAAAAACCGGCGGCGGAACGATCCGGCCGGCATTCAGCCCAGCAGTTTTTCCGCCAGCTCAAAATACTTCCTGGAGACTTCAAGCTCCGGATTGCCCTGAACGACTGTTGTTCCACGGTTTTCATAATGAATGATATCATTGCTTCTCGGAATGTCCGCAATAATCTGCAGACCATTTTCATCGGCAAATTTTTTCACGTTTTCATACTCATCCTCAACATTCCGCCTGTTCAGAATAATGCCTGCAACGTGCGCATACCCGCGTTCCTCAAAGTTTTTAACAGCGGTATTAATATTATTTGCCGCGTACAGCGCCATCTTCTCACCCGATGTGACAATTAAAACATCACTCGCGTAACCTTCCCGGATCGGCGCCGCAAAGCCGCCGCACACCACGTCGCCCAGCACATCATAAAGCACCACATCCGGCTGAATACGCCCGAACACGTCAATTTCCTCCATCAGATCAAACGTCGCGATAATCCCGCGCCCCGCGCAGCCGAGCCCCGGATTCGGACCGCCCGTCTCAATACAGAAAATATCGCCGAATCCATAAGTGCCGATTTCCTCAAAAGGCGGCGCCGCCTCGTGCTCTCTGTAATAATCCATGACCGGCGTCAGCTTTTTCCCGCCGAGCAGATTGAGTGTAGAATCCGCCTTCGGATCACAGCCGATCTGCACGACACGCTTTCCCATTGAAGCAAACGCCGCAGATAAATTTGCCGTCGTCGTAGACTTTCCGATCCCGCCTTTTCCATAAATTGCAATCTTCTTCATATTCAATCTTTCCCCTGACTTTTTATTAAATACAGTACCCTGACAACACGCAACGCCGGACACTTTCCCTGAATTCGACAAAGCAATCCTGTCCGGCCGGACACTTTCCCCGCCTGCATCGTGCCGCCCATGAACTATCGGACAATTATCTTTCTAAAGATCCAGCCTCCGGATCCATTCGCTGAACTCCGGCCCGATAAACCTCGGAATATCCTCCCGGTAATGCCGGCCGGAATACGCCTCATGCGGCAGTGAAACAAACTTTTCCGGTTCCTCCGGCAAAAGCCGCGCGTAGATCGGATCCGCGATAACGCGGCCCGCCCGCCTGCACCGTTCGCGCAGCGCATCTTCCACACTAACGACGTCAATGCTCTTCAAAAGCTTTTTCGGCGCGTCCGTCATCGGGCAGATTTGTCCGACACGCGCAACGCCCGCTTCATTTTCCAACAAATACTTCAGCGACTCGGTGAAAACCGGTTCGCCGATCAACAGGACATCGCAGTTGTCTTCATCTGTAATCGGCGTCTCTTCCCAGGCATTCAGCGAAAACAGTTCGCGCCCGGATCCCATCGGATTCCACCCTTCGTCATCAGCCGTGCCGATGCCTTCAAACAGCGCGCTTCGTTTTGTCCGCAGATCCTCAAGCCACCTTTTGGTTCCGGCCTCGCCCATCGGCATACCGACTACATACGGGATACCGTATTTTTCTTTCATATATTCCGCTGCCGGTATGCCCACAGAAGTAATCACAGCATTCACGTCCGCACAGGCGGCCGTACTGATACTTTCCAGCGTGTCACCCATCGCCCAGCAGCTCTGCAGAACCATATCATTCTCGTCCAGCAGCGATTTCAGCCTGGTCACATTTCCGACGACCGAAAGATCCAGCGGCGTGATACCCAGCAGGTTCACGTGCAGACGCTCCGCGCCATCCGAAGCGACGTCGGAACCCGCCGGTTCCCGGTTGCCTTCCGCCAGCCCGGAGCCTTTACGGTCCGCCGGATCCGGATCCTTCAGAAACCGCTCCGCGAGCCGCCGGAACGACGCGCCCGCGCCCGGCAGGTAGCTGTGAATCCCGTCCGTGCGGAATCCCATTGACGGAATCCCGGTTCTCCGCTCGATCATCTTCTCAACGGCCGTAAAATCCGTGCCGATCGCGTTCGGCATCGGGCTTCCGCCGACCGCGATGAACGCCGGCTGCGCCTCCTCCGCAACCTCACAGATCGCGTCGATCAGCTTTGTATCATTACCGAAAATCGTATCAACTTCACGCAGCATGGAAATATAGACCATGCTCGGCGTATCATACCAGCGCGGTTCATTATGCGTTCCATACGTGGAATTGCAGCCGGACGCGTCGTGAATGATCACAAGACCGCCCAGTTCATACAGCGCCGAACAGACGCCGAAAATATCTACTGAATAAGTCGATAAAACTCTTTGTGCCTGTTTCATCCCGTACACCCCCATGCTTTCACCGTAACGATCGCTTCCGTATCTTTCGGATTCTCCCACGCGTCGATCATCAGCTCCGCCAGCCGTCCGATCCCGTGAAAACCGTATAATCCACTGTTTTCAATGATATTGACAAAACGATCCGTGCCTGTAAAGTAGGCCGCCTTTTGTCCGATGGCCAGCACGCCGTTCATACGCTCCGCATCGTCGCGAGGCAGCAGACGCATCTTATAATGCGAGATCGCCCGGAGCAGAAGGTCCGGATGTGTCTCCTGAAGCCACTTAAAATCCGCTTCTTCCGCTTTTTCATACACGTCCGCGTAGACGGCGTAAACGTTGAATCCATGTTCCAGAAGCATCCGCGCGAGTCCCAGCGGACGCGGCGTCGCCGTCAGATCGATCGCGACCGGAGTATCCCCGATCACACGTTTCGCCTCCGCCAGCTTTGCCTCCGCCGCCTCTTCACAGGCGTCCAGATCCGGCAGCGCCACCTCAAAGCGCTCCGCCAGTTCCGCCAGCGTCCTGCGAATCGATTCACCGTTCCAGGAATACGGCGCAAACACCGCGGTCTGGCCGATCCGGCTCTCCATATCCTTTGCCGCCGGGGCCGACGCGTCCAGAAAATAAATATTAGCCTGCGCTTCACCCATTGCTTTATATTCATCGTAATCCGACAAAGCCGCGAAATCACGCACGGTATATCCGCCGTCCTTCAGCATCCGAATCAGCTCCGTTTCAGGCTCCGTCTGAAAGTAATTAACGGCGATGTTGACCGCCTTTTTCTTCGGCAGTTCCGGCACCGCCCGCAGCAGCTGCCTGCGCCCGAGCATATCCGGAGTAAACTGACGCTGTAGAGTCGGGATCATATAACCGTCGATAAAATCAATGTCCGGATACCGTTCATTCAGCTTCCGGTATACAACATTCAGGTCGATGTGCAGGAAATGCTGGATGCAGCTTGTAAAACACTCGACGCAGCGCGGCTTCTGATCCATACCTTCCAGAATATCGATAACCCCGTCGATCATCATCTGCTCAAGATCTCCCTTCAGGAGATTCTCATTTGTTACGGTGACCATTGAAAAGCGCTCCGCGCCTCCCACCAGCTCATCCGCCGTCAGAACAACGCCCTGCAGACAACACGCGCAGCAGACGAAAATCTGATGCAGCCCCGGCACGAGCATCGTCGAATGCGCGATAGTCCACGTCCCGCGCGCCGGCGGTCCGTATTCAAGCACGATCCGGAACGGCTGCGGAAATTTTGCTTCCGACAAAGGAATTTCCGCCCCGCTCTTTGTCACTTTTATTTCCGGCACCTGCGGCCGGATCTCATTTCTGTCTATCATTTTCTCCGTTTCCTCTCCGTATCCTGTAAAACCAATGCGAGAGTGAGCCGAAGTCACACGCTTATACTCTCATACGCTCACATAAATTAATAATACCCAAAAACCGTCAAATGAAAAACGGCAGCGTCACTTTTGTGACTACTGCCGGTTTTTTTCCTTTCTCTGATGATTCCATCTTTTTGAAGACTCTATCCTTTTTCTGATGACTCCATCTTTTCGATGACTGTATCGTTCCGCGGCCCTGGCTTAATAAGCGCGGAGGTACTCCATCAGCGTTTTCTTGCCGAAATGCCCGAGCAAAAGCTTGCTGCAGCCGGTTTCTTCTACGATCGCGTTGAGTTTCTCCATTTTTTTAAGATCGACACGTCCACCGGTTTCAAAATCGCCGAGCGAGGCGTCGCCGAGGAAAAGCACTTTGTCCTCCGGAATATAGATCAGTGTGCTGTCCGGCGTATGCGGCGCTTCAACCCACCAGAGCTTTGCCGTCACACCGCCGAGGTCAAGTTCGTAACTGTCCTCAAATTCGATGTCCGCCGTCCGGATTTCCGGAATCGGTACGCCCGGAAACTCGTCATCCACAAAGTAATACCAGCGGCGAAGCTTTTTGTCGTATTCCGGGTCTTTCAGTCTTTCCCGCTCTTCCGCCAGAAGCTCGTCGGTCTTTTTTGAAGCGATCAATTCCCCCCTGGTCGCCGGAAGGCCCAGTGTGTGGTCCCAGTGCCAGTGTGTCAGGGCCGTGTAATCCGGCAGCCGCAGTCCTTCAGCCTCGATCGCGTCATAAAACAACTTCACGTGATCCGGCGAAAAGCCACCGTCGATCGCCAGCGAATATTTTTCTCCGCAGACATAGCCCAGCAGCGGACGATCCTTAAAGTCGTCCGGCGGAAGATAATGTACATGTTCAGTCAATTTTTTAAGTTTCATTAATTTTAACCCCCGATTTGATACTCTTTGATTTCACCGTTCATGCCGCGCCGGCTGTCCGATCCCGGGTGTCCCGCCGGGCCGGTGCCGTCAGCATAAATACATTTTATTTGATTCCGGCCGCTTTGGCAATCTGATTTCAAAAAAACAAGTGAAGATGACAAACATGCCCCACCTGTGATATTCTGATAATATGGATACGACAAAAGATATGCAGTATGACCTGATCGAAAAACGCGCCGTTCTCGTCGGCGTCCGGCTTCCGGACACAAAAAGATTTGAAGAAAGTATGCGCGAGCTGGAAGGCCTGGCCGAAGCGTGCGGCGTTGAAGTGGTCGGAACCGCGGAACAAAATCTCCGGCGGATCGATTCCGCGTTTTACATCGGCAAAGGAAAAGTCGAAGAAATCCGCGCCGCCGCGGACACACTCGACGCGAACATGATCATCTTCAACAACACCCTGTCTCCGTCTCAGCTCACCAATCTCGGAAACGCGCTGGAACTTGAAATCATCGACCGGACCAACCTGATCCTGAACATTTTCGCGGACCGGGCGCGCAGCGGCGAGGCCAAAATGCAGGTCGACTACGCGAAACTGAAATACATGCTGCCGCGGCTCGTCGGCCTGCGTTCTAACCTGTCCCGTCAGGGCGGCACCGCAGGTTCCATGTCAAACCGCGGCGCCGGCGAAAAAAAGATCGAACTCGACCGCCGCTACATCGAAAAACGCATGGCACTCCTGCGTAAAAACCTGAACGCGCTGAAAAAAGACCGGATCACGCAGCGAAAGCGCCGTGAGCGGTCCGGCATTCCGCTGGTTTCACTGGTCGGCTACACCAACGCCGGAAAATCGACCCTGATGAACCTCATGCTGAAGACTTTCTGTTCCGATGAAGAAAAACTGGTCGCGGAAGAAGATATGCTCTTCGCGACGCTTGACACATCAGTCCGGCGCATCGAACCGAATCACATGAAACCGTTTCTTCTTTCCGATACCGTCGGTTTTATCGACGATCTTCCGACGATGCTGATCGACGCGTTTCGAAGCACGCTGGACGAGGCGCTCAACGCCGATCTGATTCTTGAAGTTGTCGACTGTTCCGATCCGGAATATAAAGAGCAGATGAGAATTACGGAGCAAACGCTCGCCGATCTCGGCGCCGGAAGTATTCCAGTCATCTTTATCATGAACAAAGCCGATCTCGTGCCGGATCTTAAAATCTCGCAGAACGCTAAGACGCGGGAAAACACGCGGCCCCCGAACGAGGGCCGGGATCGGACGGAAGACCGAATGCCCGGAAACGCGCAGACTTTGCCGATCGTCAAAGACGATCGAATCTGGATGTCCGCCCGGTACGGCACCGGTCTCGACGAACTCCTGCAGATGATCGACG
>ONJN01000049.1 GCA_900318155.1 uncultured Eubacteriales bacterium | reverse complement strand
GACTGAATAACAAATAGAACTACAGATATTATTACAAAACAGGTATATATAATGAATATAATTGTAAACGGAGCAACAGGACATCTCGGACAGCTCCTGTTGGGAATCATAGAAAGCAAACCAGATCTTGAGCTGGCAGCCGGTGTCAGCCACAGCGGAAGTAACGGCACTTTTTCCTCTTTGTCGGAATATGACGGACCGGCGGATGTTGTCATCGATTTTTCACATCATGACGGGACAAAGGATCTTCTGGACTACTGCATTTCCAGAAATCTTCCGGTTGTCGTCTGTACAACCGGACAGACAGATGAAGAACTGGCAATGATTAAGGAAGCAGGAACAAAGATCCCGGTATTCAGATCCGCGAACATGTCGGTCGGGGTTGCCCTTCTCGCAAAGCTCGTTAAGCAGGCTTCCGCCGTATTCAATGACTGCGACGTGGAAATCGTTGAAATTCACCATAACAGAAAGATTGACGCACCGAGCGGAACAGCGATTATGCTGGCAGATGCAGTCAAGGAAACACGTCCGGACGTATATTATAATACAGGTCGTTCCGGTCAGTGCAAGCGTGAACCGAATGAAATCGGAATCACGGCAGTAAGAAGAGGAAATGTTGTCGGTACACATGAAGTTATGTTCGGCACAAACAGCCAGACGATCACTCTCACTCACGAAGCGCATGACAGAGCGCTCTTCGCGGACGGTGCCATCGACGCGGCGAGATTCCTCGTAGGACAGCCGGCCGGATTCTATGACATGAATGACCTTCTCGCATAGAACTCAGGCGAAGTAAAGCGCCATGCGTGCCCGCACGTCATGACCAAATCAAACCGCCTGTTAAATAATCCGGTAATTAACCAGGATCCTTTCTGGCAGAAATGTAAGTCTGGATCCTGTTTTTTTAAAAAAACAAACAGTTAACACTTGATTTCATAAATACCGGTGACGGAACTACAGGCAGAATCACCGTAAAACATCCCGAACCGGATATAGAAATCACAGGAAGTTGAAGATAAATATATTTAATTAAGTAAAGGGGACAAAATGAAAATCGGAATTGTTGGATACGGAAATCTCGGACGCGGTGTAGAATCAGCAGTAAGCCGGGCAGAGGATATGGAACTCGTTGCAGTATTTACAAGAAGAGATCCGTCTTCTGTCAAGATCCACACTGATGTACCGGTACTTCCTTACTCGTCAATGGGCGATATGAAGGATCAGATTGATGTCATGATTATCTGTGGCGGAAGCGCTACCGACCTGCCGGAAATGACGCCGGTCATCGCAGAGCAGTTTAACGTAATTGACAGCTTTGACACACACGCGAACATTCCGCAGCACTTTGAAAACGTCGGTAAGGCGGCAGCTGCAGCAGGAAAAACAGGCATCATCTCAGTCGGCTGGGATCCAGGTCTCTTCTCCCTCGCACGTCTTTATTTCACAAGTACACTTCCGACAGGAAACGACTACACGTTCTGGGGCCGCGGCGTAAGCCAGGGACACTCGGACGCGGTACGCAGAATCGACGGTGTCAAAGACTGCCGCCAGTACACGGTTCCTGTTGACGCAGCGGTTGACCGCGTTCGTTCCGGTGAGAATCCAGAGCTGACTACGAGAGAAAAGCATACGCGCGAATGCTTTGTAGTCGCTGAAGAAGGCGCCGATCTGGCTGCAATTGAAGAAGCCATCAAGACGATGCCTAACTATTTCGATGAATACGACACAACCGTAACATTTATTACAGAGGAAGAAATGGCCGCAGATCACAGCGAACTTCCGCACGGCGGAAGCGTGCTCAGAACCGGAACAACCGGATGGGACAACGAGATGAATGATACACTTGAATTCACACTGAATCTCGATTCCAATCCGTTCTTCACCGGAAGCGTACTGACCGCAGCCGCGCGCGCCGCGTACAGACTGAATCAGAAAGGCCAGACAGGATGCTTTACTCTGCTTGACGTGCCTCCTGTACTCCTTTCACCGGTATCGCCTGAAGAGCTCAGGGCTCATATCATGTAGTAAAAACCGGAGGCACTATGTTATACGAAAACCTTACAATCAATCAATCCGGCCACCTGGAGGTCGGCGGCGTCGATACAGCGTACCTGGCTGAAAAATACGGAACACCGCTCTATATCCTGGACGAACAGGTTATACGCGAAAAATGCCGTATTTACGCTGACGCCATGAAAAAATATTTCGGCGAAAGCTCATATCCCCTCTTCGCGGGAAAAGCTCTTTGTTTCAGAGGAATCTATCCGGTCGTCGAATCCGAAGGCCTCGGAGCCGACGTTGTCTCACCGGGAGAGATTTACACTGCTCTTTCCGCAGGCTTCCCAGCCGAAAAAATGTTCTTCCACGGAACAAATAAAACGGATGAGGACATCCGCTACGGTCTTGAAAGCGGCATCGGTCACTTCATCGTGGACAATCCGAATGAACTGGAAGTCCTTGACCGGACGGCGGGTGAGATGGGCATCCGGCAGAATATTCTTCTGCGCGTGACGGTCGGGCTCGACCCTCATACACTGGAAGCGATCAAAACAGGAAAAGTCGATTCGCAGTTCGGTGTACCGATTGAAACCGGACAGGCAAAGCGTTTTGTCGAGAAAGCGCTCGCAGCTGAGAATCTGGATCTTGACGGATTCCACAGCCACATCGGATCGCAGATTTTTGAGAGTGATCCGTTCTGCGATCAGATTGACATTCTCCTTAAATTCGCGGTGCAGATGCGAGATGAACTCGGATACACGGCGTCAAGATTCAATCTCGGCGGAGGATTCGGCGTCCGCTACGTTGAAAGCGATCCGACGGTCGACATTGAAGCCAATATCGAAGAGATTTCAGAACATCTTAACAAAGGCTGCGCGGAATACGATTTCCCTGTTCCGGCCATTTACATGGAACCGGGCAGAAGCATTGTCGGAGACGCCGGTGTGACGATTTATACGACCGGCGGCATTAAGACTGTTGAAGGTTATCGTGAATACGTCACCGTTGACGGCGGTATGACCGACAATCCACGCTACGCGCTTTATGAATCGGCTTATACAGTTCTCAACGCGAGCCGCATGAATGACCCTGCGGATTTCACCTGCACGATCGCAGGCCGCTGCTGTGAGAGCGGCGACCGTATTGCTGAGGAGATCAACATCGCAAAACCTGAACGGGGTGATCTGATCGCGGTTCTGACAACCGGAGCTTACAACTATTCAATGGCTTCAAACTATAACAGGATTCCGCGTCCGGCGATTGTATTCGTGAACAACGGCGAGGATCGGCTTACGGTAAAGCGTGAAACTTTTGAGGATCTTATTTCAAGGGAGCTTTAGGGTTCCTTCTCAATCAATAAAACGCCCGGCGTCTCGTTTCATTATGAGGCACCGGGTGTTTTTTAATCAGATGAAACTGGAGAACCAGGGTAATATTTCGATGTATCCGATGTGAAAAATAAACAGTTGAACCCCGCTTCTAACGCGGGGTTTTCAGATTACAATAAAAGACCGATCAAAAGATCGGTCTTCTTCTTTATGGAGGCGACACCCGGATTTGAACCGTGGAATAAAGGTTTTGCAGACCTCTGCCTTACCACTTGGCTATGTCGCCCCGTATTGTTTGATCTCAGGACACGGCTCTGGCCGTGT
>ONJN01000011.1 GCA_900318155.1 uncultured Eubacteriales bacterium | reverse complement strand
TATTCTTGCCTGACGGCGCATTGCTCTTGATTAACGATTCTGACATATCCGTCAGGATCGGTTTTAGAGTGAGATTGATATCGATTTTAGAACGGTATCAGTTTCATTCCGGCAGGAAGAGCAGATCATGATTGACAGTGGTATAAAATATCTCCCGGAACTCTTTTCTGTCCTTTGTCTTCCCGAGGATCCACATGGTTTTGGCGATCACTGCTTCCAGTGTCATATCATAAGATTCCGGCAGGTCGTATATATTCTTCACCGCATGTCCGACTTCGTAAACCGACATATCACTGCCTTCGTTCGTAACCTGTGTCGCCATAATCACAATCTTTCCGGCTGAGATCCATCTGTCTATGGCTGCTTTAATACTTCCGTCTCCGTAATCAGGGATACCGCCGACACCAAACGATTCTATGATCAAAGCATCATACCGATCTATCAGAATATCAAGGATCTCTCCGTCACTACCGGGAATCAGCCGATAAAGAAAAACCTTTCCCCCTAAACGGTCTGAAAAGACAACTTCCTTCTTGTTCTGTCCTTTGTCATCAATATAAAAGATGATTCTCCTGTCCTGGATCACGGCAATCGGCGGATAATTGATGCTGGAAAACGCATTATAGCTTTTGGTTTTTTCTTTCTTGGCTCTTGTGCCTGCTATAACCGATCCGCCGAAAACGATACAGACATCGTGTGATCTGTCATCTGCCGCGAAACGGATGCTGTCTGTGAGATTTGTTCTTGCGTCCGTATCCGGCAGATCAATCGGCTTCTGGGCGCCGGTAATGATAATCGGTTTTTTGCTGTTCATAACCAGATAGGATAGTGCTGCAGACGTATAAGCCATTGTGTCTGTTCCATGACATAAAACAAATCCGTCATAAAAATCATAATTCTTCTGAATCAATTCAGACAATAAAAGCCATTGTTGCCATGAAACGTTTGTGCTGTCCAGGCTGAATGGCTGTATCACATCGATCTGACAGGTTTTCTGCGCTTCCGGGATATAGGAAAGCAGTTCCTCCCCTGATATCTGCGGAGAAAGGCCCGTGCCGGTATGTTTTGACGCGATTGTACCCCCTGTAGCAATTAAAAGAATATGCTTCATTACTGACTTCCTCCTTTCAAAGCACGTTACATTTACTGTGTAATCTGACTCTATTGACAAGGGGCTGTATCTCCCTCCGGAGCGTCTATAATAACTTCTGCCTTTAACGCCTGCTCATAGGCTTTTTGTAAATGACGAAGTTCCGGACGATCCAGAATGGCGATATCTGCCCCTTCCCAGATAGTGATCCATCCCAGTATCGAAAGGATTTCTGTGCTGACATTCTCGGTTCTGGCTGATATCAATAACCATACGGCAAGAATGATAACACCCATGCTAAGAAGCAGGATCGTTTTGGAAGTCATTTTTTTCAGTTCAAAATCGATGTTATCTTTCTCCCGCGAACAATACTCAAAGATACTGTTTTTTACGTTTTCTTCATTCACCGGTGTATCGCTGATGATATGTATCTGATACTTTTCCCTGTTATTTCTTTGTACATTCATGTAATTGCCTGTAAAATATGAAATCACATCTTCTGAAAGCAATTTCTGATCCGGATCAAAAGGAGAATAAAGATCCGACTCTTCATGAATTTTAATTTTAACGATCTGTGTTTTCATAACATCTATACTCATTACATTGAAATATCGTGCGCGCCCTTTATCAACAAACAGTTCTGTAAATCCCCGTTTGTCTATTTAATCCCCGCGCCTATGGCTTTTGCTTCTTCTTCCCTGCCAGCACCAAGTACAGTACCGAGGTCTTCCCATCCAAGGAATCTTGACAATAAACTGTAAAAGTCAACCGCCATAGAATAATCATCTCCGCGGGCAGTCATCAAAAGAACACTTTCCTTACGCGCATTTTCCCATCCTACTTTATTAAACCATGCAAACAACCTGTCAAAGACAACTTTCAGCTGGCCGCTGATCGTTCCCCAGAACTGCGGCGACACAAAAACAACGACATCCGCCCACGTCATATCATCGTATATGATGGCCATGTCATCGTCCTTCTGGACGCAGCCTTCTTGCGTTATCATACAGGAATCACAGCCCATACAAGAATTGATGTTCATGGAAGTGATATAGTGTTCTTTAATTTCGTTATTATTCTCCTTCGCTCCCTCAATCAGCGCTTTCATCAGTGATGCGGTCTTACCATTCTTCCTTGGCGAACCGTTAAGAATAAGAATATTTTTCATTTTATATACCTCCCTGCAAATCTGAAATCAAGAAAAATCCGGAATGCGATAGTATCCTTAAAGCGATAATATCCTTCCTTAGTTTTAAGGTGACTACTACTTAATATGAATCTTCATTCCCCTTTCTTTTCCCGCCGGTAAAACTCTTTCAGGTCTGCTTTTACATTATCCGGCAGCATCGTTTTCTTTACTCCGCGAACCGCGCCCTCTAACGCCATAAGTCGATTCATACATGCTGATTCATCTGTTTCCAGTATCTTCAGCCATGCGGCCCTCGCGCCTGTTTTCTTAAGTTCATCGACAGAATCTATACCAACCTGAATAAGCTGCTTTTCAATTATTTTCCCAATGTTTGGCAATTTTGATAATTCGCCCATATAACCATCCTCCTTGAATTATGTGAATCATTTCCATTCTTCATACTTCAGACCTTTTACCCGCGAGAACTCCCGGACCTTATTCGTCACAAGCGTGTATCCCAAAGACCTTGCATGTCCGGCAATCATCATATTCCGGTCGTCGATCCGCTGCCTCTTCAGCTCAAGATCAGCAAAGATATCGCCGAAGTGCTCTGCCGCCTTTGCATCAAAGCTCCCCGGCGCTTCAATCCTCGCGTTTTCTTTTCCAATCCTCGCGTTTTCTGCCAGAACCGACGCATAATCCATCGGTTTGCCTTCAAAGCACGCGCTCATTACCGTCGTTTTAAGAATGAAAGTACTGTTATTGAATACCGAATCGGGCAGTCCGGCAGCTTCCAGTTCTCTGCCGTTCTTCACAGTAACGAACTTCTTGTTTTCCCGGACATATTCCTCCGTAGACTTTGTGTATCCGATATGTTTACAATAACTCCTGACAGAATCAAGTCGATGTCTTCGATAGTAGCATCCGCATCAGCATCGACTATTTATTCAGTTCATTATATGCTTTACGAATGATATTCGACATCAGGATACGTCTTTTTTCAAGGAAATCTCTGTATTCCATCCGTTCAAACCCGAGTGGCAGTGCATTCTGTTCACATGCAAGACGGTACTTTTCCTCCCCCAGTTTTTCTTTGTATCTTACAGCATAGTCATTTGGTGCATCTTCGCCGATATCAATATTCGTACCATAATCCAGATAGGTAAAATTTGCTATCTGATTACGATCTCTGTTATCAGAATATCCGATTTTTTCAAGATATGCTTTTGGAAAAATGTGATGCTTATCAATAGCGTTTTTCTCCCCACTCACGCCAATATTAAAATACTTAGAAAGTGGCGCAGTACTGAACAACATTGGTGTATTAAGCACATTCAGTGCAGCAATATACGCAAACCATACAGGAGAATTTGCAGAAGAACTGTTTAATTCCGCAGGCAGCGTAAGATTGAAATAATCATCCGACAACCTTGAACCAATCACTTCATCCAGGTATTTAACAAAAGCATCAGCATCTTTGATGACTCGCAGGTCCGCAAACTGCCTTTCAACTTCCGACTCCGTGGAACCCGTATAGAAGTAAGTTATCGTTGACATGAAAATCCACTTTTTCATAATCTTACGTAATACTTCAGAAGGAACTTT
>ONJN01000232.1 GCA_900318155.1 uncultured Eubacteriales bacterium | reverse complement strand
CAGGAGCGTCTTGCAAAGCTTGCCGGCGGTGTTGCCGTTATCCGTGTAGGCGCTGCAACAGAGACCGAAATGAAGGAAGCAAAGCTTCGTATGGAGGATGCTCTTAATGCAACCCGTGCAGCGGTTGAAGAAGGTATCATTTCCGGTGGCGGAGCTGCTTATGTTCATGCCATCAAGAAGGTGGCTGCTCTGGCAGATACGCTTGAAGGCGATGAGAAGACAGGTGCACAGATCATCTGCAAGGCTATGGAAGCACCCCTGTTCCACATTGCCTCCAATGCCGGTCTTGAAGGTGCAGTCATCGTAAACAAGGTTAAGGAATCCGATGAGGCAATCGGCTTCGATGCATATAAGGAAGCCTATGTCAATATGGTGGAGACCGGTATCATCGACCCTGTAAAGGTTACCCGTACCGCACTCCAGAACGCTACTTCCATCGCTTCGACTCTGCTCACAACCGAGTCTGTAGTCGCTGACATCAAGGAAGATACCCCTGCGATGCCCGCAGGCGGTGCCGGCGGCATGGGAATGATGTAATGCCGGCAGGATTATAAACGATATAATTCCGGCAGAATTAGGAACGATATAATTCCGAAAGGATTATGACAGAGGAACTGCTGCATTAGGGAAATCCTTAATGCGGCAGTTTTTTGTCTGGAAAACCCATACAAAAATCCTGTTCCCTTTTTTATGTCACAGCGGAATTTTTATGATATAATAAATTATTCCGCTGATGGAACTGACGCGGTGATCAAAATCGAATCTGTAAGAGTGAAGAGGGAGGGGATAACCATGAGTGATCTTTACAGGGAAATACTGGTGAAACGAAAGAAAACGCCTGTGATGAATATACTCAGGATACTGCTGATCGCGGCAACGGCTGTTCTGGCCGTCGCGGGACTGATGATTGCGTGGCCGCTGATCATCGGCGCGGCAGCTGCAGGGGTTGGTTCCTATTTTGTCTCCGGGCGTCTGGAACAGGAGTATGAGTATCTGTATGTCAATGGGGATTTCGACATTGATGTGATCTACAATATGCAGAAACGCAAACGGGCTGCCTCCTATGATGCGGACAATCTGGAGATTTTTGCCCCGTACCGGTCCCACCAGCTGGACTCCTGGAAAAATAAAAACGGCCTTACCGTTCGGGACTTTACCTCCGGTGAAGAAAACCGTTCCGTCTGGGCCGGCGTTTACAGCGCGGATAAAGGGGAAGAGATGGTCCTGCTGGAGCTGGACGATTCTTCACTGGTGAATGACCTTCGCAGAATTGCTCCGCGCAAGGTTTTCCTGGATTAGGAAAAGGCAGACTGCTTTTTTGTTTCTGCTTCCGGTACTTCCGGCTGAGCGTTTTTTTGAGGGCCTTTTCGCCCGTCATGATATCGAATTTGAAAGGATCTGGATATGAGAGCACAGACGATGCGAAGCAGGCGGATCCTGCTGTTTGCCGCGGCCGTTCTTGGCCTGCTGTTTTCAGGAAATGCGGCGTTTGCAGAAAGTGAAGCATCCACGGAAGCGAAGAAAACTACTGCAGGCAAGTCCTTTGTCACGGTATATAAAGGGCAGGACTATTCCCGGGTGTATGATTACTATTATTATACGAAAAAATATCCTTCGGTGATACGCACGGTGGGAAAGAGCAAGAAAAAAGTGCTGAAGCATTTTGTGACCGTCGGAATCAAGAAGGGAAGAAGAGGCATCAAATCTTTCCAGCTGCGCTCATATGCATACGGATGCCCGGCCCTTCGGAAAAAGTTCGGAAACAATTACCGGAAATATTACCTCCATTATCAGAATACGGGATACAAATATGCGAAATACCGTGCGGCCGCGACGGGCGTCAAGACAATCAAAAGCCCTGCCGTAAAGTACGGCGGCGTCAGTTATGCGAAGGTTTATGACTACACCTGGTACCTGAAGCAGCATCCGGAGATTAAGAAAAAATACGGATACAATGATACGGCGGTCCTTGAATACTATGTAAAGAACGGTTATCCCAACCTGGAAAAGGCAAAAGAGACTGTGGCGGACAATGCCTTTGAGGTTGTTGACAAGAATGTTTTCCGCAGGCTGGTAGGGGCGACACAGACCGCCCGGAAAACGAATCAGATCATCGTTGTCGTTGATCATGAACTCACGCTGTGGCAGAAGAATTCCAAAGGATCCTGGCGCCAGAAGCTGAAAGCCTACTGCGGATATGGAAAGAGCGGCCTTTCGGAGAATCATATTGAGGGAGATATGACGACGCCGATCGGATCTTTCCCGATTCTGCATGCGTTCGGAACCGCAGCCAATCCGGGAACATCCATGACCTGGAAGAATATCACGGCCAATTCCTACTGGTCCGGCGAGCGGGCCACTTATAACACCTGGGTTGAGAGCACTACCGCAGTCAGCGGGGAGCATCTGATCGATTACTATCAGTATAAATATGCGATGGCGATCGGATATAATATCAATCCGGCCGTGTACGGAAAAGGTTCGGCAATCTTTGTCCACTGTAAGAGTACGGATCACTGGTATACCGGAGGATGTGTCAGCCTGGAGAATGATATGATGGTTTCGCTGCTGAAAAAATGCAAAAACGGTACATATATTATCATTGTCCGGAGCCGGGATGATTTATCAAGGTATTGACAGGATTTTTCGAATTTGCTAGAGTGTATAACATTAACCCCAAAGATATGTTTCGATATCTTTTTTCAACCTTGGAGGTCTAT
>ONJN01000152.1 GCA_900318155.1 uncultured Eubacteriales bacterium | reverse complement strand
CAGAAACCATAACATCCCGTTCAGTAATATCATCCAGACCCCACTCATGAATAGAAGACTGGGACATCCTTTTGGTAACAGCAATGCCTGATTTCGCATAATACTCTTTCTTCTTGCCAAAGTATCCATTGCCCGCAACAATATTCAGTTTCTTTTCAAAAGGCAATTTGTTTCCGATATGCTCTATTTTATCTTTAACCACGTCGTCTGGAATATTAGTAAAATAATTGCTTTGCCATTTCTGAGGGAATATATGCTCAATTTCCCAATACTGCGGCAAAAGTTCCCCCTGTTCTTTATCCAAATAAGCCATAATCTTCAGCATCATACGTACAGCATTACGATTCGGAGATTTGATATTTGCCGGAAGCTGTGACAAATCCATATCCCGGAATGTAAAAGCCGGAAGAGTCGCTGCAGTTATCTCAACATCGAGCTTCAGAATATCTGCTTTTACAGCATTGATTGTCGGAATCATCAAATATCTGGTCAGCAAATAATAAACCAGATTTCTCAGGAACAGTAAAAAGTGTTCCTCAAACTGATTTTCCAGGCGATGAGACAGATAATACGTAAGTACCGGATATTTCCAATATTCATTCGGATAAGAAGTCAGAATATCAAGAGCCCGAAGAATGCTCTGATTTTCGCTCCAAGGCTCTTCTTCCAGCGTTTCCCGTTTCCAGACTACAAGCCAGAAATTAAGAATACGACGCAAAGTGTCCATCAAAGATGGATCATACAAACGGACAGCTTGATTCTCCAGGAAATACTTTCTGACACCTTTTGTTGTAGAACTGCTGTCTTTTTCTCCAGCACGGAGATAAAACATACAATAGTAGAAAAGCTGCTGTATGCTTTCGCCGGCAGATGTTGCCCGTTCATCAAGATCCTTCCAATTTTCAATGAACTGATCCTTTTCCGCAGCAGAAGTCTGATGATATATTTTCGCCTTGAATATGTCCGCATCAGATAACGGCATACCACGATCATTCAAAGTGGCAAAAATCGTCAGCGCAGTTTCCTGATCATCAGCTGTGATCGGAAGCAAAACAGCCTGATTTAAAAGAGCATACAGAAAATTATAGATCATGAGAGGACTGTTTGATGAAGCTTCATCGTACAGTTTCTGAAAACGCAGATAATTCAGGGAATAACTATCCTTTGCCTTCGGATCAACGTGGCCAGTCTCAAGAATAGATTGCAGAATGGCATTACTATCCTTGCTTACCACTTCAGATCGAATCAATATTTCATCCTTATTGACTTTACCGGTCAGCTTATTTGCCCGCCAGATACACTGTTCGATCTGCGTTATAAAATTATCCGATTCTTCAGATTTCGCGCCACTAATCAGCTTTTCATAAATAGCACGCAGCAGCAAAAACAATGAAGTAATTCTCTGCTGTCCATCAATGATTTCCTGCTCGCCTTTTTCATTGATAAATGAAACTATGCTACCTAAGAAATATGTTTTTTCTCTTTCCGGACCCCCTGTAGTTTCTGTAAACTCCCATATGTCCGAAAACAATGTCTCTACCTGATCATACGTCCATGCATATGGCCGTTGATACTCAGGGATCAGAAAAGGATGCTGAATACCAGTTCTCAAAAGAGCCATTACACTTTGTTTATTATCACTTAAGGCAGTAACCGGCATCTTTATCCCCTCCTCAATTCAGCTTAATCCCATCACAGCCCTGCATCATCGTCAGCAGGGTTTTCTTAACCTCTGCCAAATACGCATCAATATCTTCCGGTTTCTGTAGCGTCTTCTGCGGGAAAATGACCATACGGTTCATTTGTTTGATCACTTTCTTCTCAGGCGGCTTTTTCGAATTATCGTCACCATCTTCACCAAATTTGGGTGTCGGTTTCAGGGCCATTTCAATCTTTCCAAGAGTCAGATCCTTATACTGAATAATCGGCGGTACCAGCCCGTCCAGCAGGGCAAGACTCTTATACTGTCCGATCTTCTGCTTCTGGTCATCAAAGAACCGGTCTGCTGTCTGGATGATT
>ONJN01000007.1 GCA_900318155.1 uncultured Eubacteriales bacterium | reverse complement strand
TACAAAAAGCGGCCGATCTACTGGCTCTTTGACAGCGGCAGGAAGAATGGCTTCAAATGCCTCATTTATATCCATCGCTATGCGCCGGACACGGTTGCCCGCATTCGCACGGATTATGTGCATGAGCAGCAGTCCCGGTACCGGACGGCGATCGCCGGTCTGGAAAACCGGATCGACAATGCCGCAGGCAGCGAACGCGTGAAGTTGAAAAAGAAACTGACCCGGGTTCAGGCGCAGGCGGAGGAGCTCCAGGCATATGAAGAAAAGATCCATCATCTGGCCAATCAGATGATCCGGCTCGATCTGGATGATGGTGTGAAGCACAATTACGCGATCTTTAAGGATGTGCTGGCGAAGATCAGATGAGGATCGGGCCGGGAGATGATTTTTGCGTTTTTTTTATTTCAAATCGCCTAAGGTTTGAGGTTTGAAATAAAAATCTTCGGCGAAAAGAATAGTCATAAGAAAATTTGTATTTAAAGAAAGAAGAAATCAGCCTATTTTTGACTGTAATTAAGAGAATAGGCTGATTTCACCGCATAAATATTAACTATTGCGGAAAATTATAGATTGTTTTCAAATGTTTTATTTTGTTTTGATGTTTTTTTCGTTTTGAAGTAAAAAATCGGAAAAACGACTGCGCGGCACGAGCGGCCGCGCTGGATGAGCATTGCGGATGGCGTATGTTAAGAAAAAGACTGAAAACGGCCGCGCGCCATAGCCTGCGCTATGACCTGAGCACCACGGCCGCTCGTCGTGACCAGCCGCGCCCCACGGCCGAGGAAGTACGCCAGATACGCCGCCCCAGCTTAAAACAGGTGAAAACACCCGGAATGTATAATGAAAGTGATCGAGGAAGACCTTAACCGTATCTTCATGGAGATCGATGGCCTTCAGGCGAACTGTTCCCCGAGCTTTTATAAAACAGCGTAAATGCCGCGGCAATCAGGCTGAACACGGCGACGCACAGCAGCATCTGCCGGTAACCTTTGACGCCGCCACCGGCAGAGATAAAGCCGACATAAACAGCGGGCGCAATGGTGGTGCCCATTTGCCGGATCAAAGTGATCGTCGCAATGGCGGATGTGCTTTTTTCGGGGCCGACATTGTCAAGGATCATGTAATTTGTCGGCGCGCCCATAGCAAATCCCATGCCCAGGCCAACCAGCGCGAGTCCGGATATCAGAGCGGGCGCAGATGGTGCGGCGGAAACGAAAAGCGCCAGATAACAATAGCCCGTAGTCATGACGATCAGACCAAAAAGCAGCACTTTTTTCGGCCCGAAACGATCAATGAGTTTACCTCCAAGAGGCGGTCCCACCATAGACGTTACCCCGAGGATGAGCATATAGTACCCGCCAGAACCAGCAGGGGCGTCCATAATGAATTCCGCGTACTCCGGAATCAGCATCATGGCCACGATGACACAACCAATCAGAAAAGAAAGAATCATGGTTATGATGACTGGGCGGCTTTCAAGAAATTCCATATTAAATACCGGATCTTCTGCGCGGCGTTCTGCAAAAAAGAAAACGACGGCGCACACGATCGCTCCTGCCAGCGGCCCCCAGACCTTGAACTGAGCGATGGAACCAGCCAGACGGAAGAAATCGAGTTCTTTCAGTCCGAGCAAAAGGAACAATATCAGAATGATCAGCAGTATGGAACCGGACCGGTCCATTTTAGCCGGAACAGACCGGACGCTGCTGCGGAGGAAGACGCGGGAACCTGCGAATACCGCGATGCACACCGGAACCGCAATAAAAAACGTTACGGCCCAGTTCTCCTGACCGGCGAAACCTACTACAGCGCTGCCGACACCGGCGCCCAGGACATTGGCGATGCCTGTCACACCAGCGGCGATCCCAAGAGCAAACCCCCGCTTATCAGGAGGGAACGTGGTGCCGATCTCCGCGTTGGCTACAGGAATCATTCCGCCTGCGCCAGCGGCCTGGACCACACGTCCGGTCAATAGCAGGCCGAAGCCTCCGGCATAAGAAGACAAAGCACAGATCACAGCACCGGCCATGAAAATCATGACACAGATACTGAATATGAAATTACGTCCATATCGGTCTGCCTTTTTGCCGATCACCGGTATAAGCGCCGCGTAAAAAAGCGTATAGATATTGATCATCCAGATCCCGGTGCTGTCATCCAGACCGAACTGCGCCTGTACCACCGTGCGCACCGGCGCGATCATCCCAACATAAAGGCCGCCTGTCAAAAGCCCCAGGCAATAGACAAACAAGATCCACCCGTAATGACCGGGCTTTGTCTGATTTGCATGACTGGCCGCAGCATTCTGATTTATACCTGTTTTATAATCTTTATTCATGTCTCTCCGCGTTGTTTTTTTCGGTAATGGTCGTCACCCAGGCAGTTCCCGCGTTAACGCCATTCACATTCTTTAATTAAATAAATGCCGTTGTTGGCTGCTATTGTTACTACATTTTCACCCGAAAGAGGATGTGGCTGATCCGCGTCAGTGACCGGTCCGATACAGATCAGTTGGATCTCCATACCGTCAAAAGTCTGACCGATTCTGAATGTCTGACCCCTTACTTCGCTGTCTTCAAAATCATCCGGGAAAGTTACAGCATCACAAAGCAGTAAATCTGTCTCACAGTATCGGTCGCTCTCGTCGCTATGTACATAATACCCTTGCGGAATCAGGCCATCGTCTTCACCGATCCTGAACGGCGCAGTGCCTGTCATCGTGTAGACGATCATGCCGTTATTGTCAGGAACGCCGTTGATCACTCGGTTGCCAAAGGTCGTGCATGAATAGAACATCGGTGACCACGCGCTTTTGATGTAAGGGGACCTGCCGGTCCTGGTATTGACCGAACGGATCTTGGAGCCGTACCATGTATTCGGAGTTGGCAGGTAACCGAGCTTACAGGATGTGCCTGTAGATTCATCGCTTACAAGCGCACCACCGCTCAGCCGATAAGGCTGGATCTCATACTTATTCGCGTTTGCTGCTTTCGACCACTGCAGCTCAACACTGTTTCTCGTTCGTTTCTTCGCGAAGATTGTTTTGACGTTTACCTTTCCGGGCGTCGCGTAAGTCGTCTGCGTGATGACTTTGGAGAACTTTCCATACTTCTTTCCGTTGACTCCGCGGACCTTGAAGTTGTACTTAGTGTTTGCCTTCAGTCCGCTTTTTGTGATTTTCAGGGCTTTCGTCTTCTTCAGGGCGATCCATTTCTTCGCTGACGCCTTCTTGTAGTTCACCTGATACAGTTTCGCATTCCTGGCCTTTTTCCATGAAATAGAAATCGCTGTATTAGTTGCTTTTGTCACTTTGACTCCCGCGACCTTAGCAGGCACTTTTGCCGCCGCGGAAGCCGGCAGTGTCCACCATTACTAAAGCAACTATCATGATGAGCAGCAAATTGGTTGATATCCTGATTTTCATCTCGAGCACCCCCGTATAAGATTCTTCAT
>ONJN01000140.1 GCA_900318155.1 uncultured Eubacteriales bacterium | reverse complement strand
TGCCGGCACACCTGCCCGCCCATCAGGCCTGCTGCGCTGGTGACCAGATAGATTAAGTTCTTTTGATCGGTTGCCTGTTCCATATTCCTGACCTCCTTTTCAATTCATGTAATGAGTTTTCTTGACAGAAAGTACATCATTTCCGCGATTTTCCGACTGCTGACAGGAAAACCTGAGTTGACCCATTCACGCATCATACCGACGGTTCCATTGGCAATATATAGTTGAGTAAGACGTTCGTTCAGTTCATCTGTATTCTCATCTACAGGAACATATCCTGAACAGAGGAATTCAACCAGACATGACGTAAAGCAGTTGCCTGCATTCTCGCTGAAAAGAATAAGGAAGGTCTTTTCATTCTGCTTTATAAAATCAAAAAAAGCCGTGGTTGCATCAAGCAGCTTATTCACGTTCTGCTGATCCAGAATCTGAGGAGGTGCCGGAATCATGTCCAGAAAATCCTGTTCGATTTCCCTGAGCAGATCAGCAGTATCTCCATAATATTTATAAAACGTTGAACGGTGCACGTCGGCTGTTTTACAAACAGCTGTTACAGAAATATTGCTCAGCTCATCATATTCCAAAAGTTCCAGTAATGCATCTTTAATCAGGCGTTTGGTCATGCGAATACGTCTGTTTTCATGTTCTTCTACCATTTTGACCTCTCGTTTTCGACAAAATCCGTGAAAGTGTCGCATTCAAAACGTTTTTAAAACAATTGTCTGTCGGATTAACGACAAAGTGTAGTATTACTGAATTTACATTAGCTTATGCCAGAATAAATGTCAAAGAATATCGGATTTCAGAGATTCAGTGGGCTGACCGTGAATTTTTTCAGAATAAACAAGAAATATAATACAATTTTCACACTAAATCCAAGTCTGTAAGGTGTATAATAAATATCATGAATCAGTTTTTTTCAGAGAAACAAGGGGGTTATTATGACAAAGTATAAATGCAAGGTTTGCGGAGAAATATTTGAAGTTAAGGATGGTGAAAGGGCAGTTTGTCCACGTTGTAAGGCTGAAGGCGACAAACTGGAGATGATTACGGGAGGAACCGGCAATCCGTACGCGGGGACGCAGACGGAGAAGAATCTGCAGGCGGCTTTTGCCGGGGAGTCGGAGGCAAGAAATAAATATACTTATTATGCTTCTGCTGCGAAGAAGGAAGGATATGAGCAGATCGCGGCGCTGTTCCTTAAGACTGCTGAGAATGAGAAGGAGCATGCGAAGCTCTGGTTCAAGGAACTTGCGGGACTCGGCGATACAGCGCAGAACCTCAAGGCGGCCGCGGACGGCGAGAACTATGAGTGGACTGACATGTATGCTGGCTTTGCGAAGACGGCGGAGGAAGAAGGTTTTCCTGAACTGGCCGCAAAGTTCCGCGGGGTCGCGGAGATTGAGAAGCATCATGAGGAGCGTTACAGAGCGCTGCTGAAAAATGTTGAAGCGAAGGAAGTATTTGCGAAGAGTGAAGAAAAGGTATGGGAATGCAGAAACTGCGGGCATATCGTTGTCGGCAAAGAGGCTCCGGAAATCTGTCCGGTGTGCGCTCATCCGCAGAGCTTTTTTGAAATCAATGCTGAGAATTATTAAGCGGGAGAATGATCAGGCTTCGTTTGATCGTGCAGGTTAATAGTACAAATATAGAGAAAGCACATCGGTGCAAAACCTCTGCAGGGGCCCGAACTGCGTGACACCCGGTCACGCAGTTCGGGCCCCCTTTTTTTCCGTGTGCCGGGAATGGATTGCTGACTGACTTTGTTGAGAATATTTACCAGAAAGTTTTATAAAGATCGAAAAAGATGTATACACATCATTGTTTTTATGTTATAGTTACATTGTCGAAAGAGACAAAGGCTTCAAAAGGTGCTGAGAAGATCGGCCCGGAGAACCTTTGTCGGACGGCAGTGTATTAACAGAAATAATAATTCTACATTTTTTGAGAACAATTGATAAAAAGAGAGGTTCAGACATGAATTTACAGTTTACAGGGAGTTCAGATTACGTTGTTTCTGAAGGACTGATGGATACAGTCAACATCGCGATGGCGCTGCAGAAGCCGCTTCTCGTAAAGGGTGAACCGGGCACGGGCAAGACAATGCTGGCGAAGGCGATCGCGGACGCGCTGGGCAAGGAGCTTGTTATCTGGAACATTAAATCCACGACCAAAGCACAGGACGGACTTTACGTTTACGACGTTGTTCAGCGTTTGTACGACAGTCAGTTCGGAACAAGCGGCGTTGACGACATAGCCAAATATATTAAAATGGGTAAGCTCGGCGAGGCGTTCGGATCCGAAGAGCAGGTTGTTCTTTTGATTGACGAGATTGATAAGGCGGACCTGGAATTCCCGAATGACCTTCTCTGGGAGCTCGACCAGATGGAGTTCTATATTCCGGAGACAAAGGAAACAATCAGGGCGAAATCCCGTCCGATCGTTATCATCACGTCTAATGCGGAAAAGGAACTGCCGGACGCGTTCCTGAGAAGGTGCATCTTCCATTATATCGAATTCCCGGATGCGGAGCAGATGGAAAAGATCGTCAATGTCCATTTTGATAAAATCGATGAGACGCTTCTTGAGCAGACGATGAATGCGTTCTATGAGGTCAGAGATCTGCCGAAACTGGAGAAGAAGCCGAGCACATCCGAGCTCATTGACTGGATCACGGCGCTGACGATCAGTGGCATTGATCCGGAAAAAATCGCGACGGAGCTGCCGTTTGCCGGTGTACTCCTTAAAAAAGATAAAGATGTCGACATTGCGAAAGAGAGCTGGGACGAAAAGAAGGCGAAAGCCGCAAAGGAAGCGAATCAGTAATGAGGCGGGCAAAGGAAAATTCAGTCGGTGTGAAGTCGGACGACGCAGTCTGCGGACGGCGCCGACGGGATGAGCGGTTGGTTCTGTGCGTGCAGGTGCGGTTAATCAGCGACAGAAGGAGATGGGAATGATGACGGAGCGGATAATTGAAAAAAACGATATGATAATTAACAACGAAGATCCGTTTCAGATGACATACTGTTATTTATATAAAACAAAGAAGGCGGCCAAGTCGATGACAGATTATTATGATCGTATGTTCGCAGCGGCCGGTGTGACGGCGAGTCAGTTTGTTTTGATTATGCATATTTCCAAAGGGGAGCGCTGCAGTGTGCGGGAACTGGCGGACAGGGTCAGACTGGACCGATCGACACTGGCCAGGAGCCTGAAGCCTTTGTATAGAAAGGGTCTTGTTGTGGACGTCAGCGAGCCTGGAACCCGGAAGAGTGCGCTGGAACTGACCCGGAAGGGGAAGGAATCGCTGGCGCTTGCTAAACAGAGATGGCTCGAAGCGCAGGATCAGGTACGGAACATCTTCGGGCCGGATGATCTGGACATGCTGGATCACGTGTTGGAAAAATTATGGACGGTGAAGAATATTCCGGTCTAGGAGGATTTTTATGTACGGAGCGATTTTGGGCGACATTATCGGCAGCCCGTATGAGTTTGACGAAAACAATATAAAGACAAAGGCCTTCCCTTTGTTCAGCAGTGAATCGCGCTTTACGGATGACTCGGTCATGACGCTGGCGGTGGCGGATGCGCTGATGGATGCGGAGGACAAAGGGATCAGCGCGGTGGTTCTGGACGATCCGGCGAAACAGGAAGCCGTCAGGGAACTGCTGGTGAAATCGATGCAGACGTTTGGGCGGCGTTATCCGAATGCAGGATATGGAGCGAACTTTAAAAAATGGATCTGGCAGGATCCGAAGCCGTACGGCAGTTTCGGAAATGGTTCAGCAATGAGAGTTTCCGCGGCCGCCTGGCTGTTTGATGACCTGGCCTCGGTCCGTAAAGCGGCGAGGGTTACGGCGGTGGTGACGCACGATCATCCGGAGGGCCTAAAGGGCGCGGAAGCGGTCGCGGCGGCGATTTTTCTGGGTCGGACTGGTTGTACAAAAGATGAAATTCGTGATTATATTTTTCGGGAATTTGCTTATGATCTCAGTCGGACCTGTGAGGAAATCCGCCCGGATTACCGGCATGTGGAGACTTGTCAGGGTACCGTGCCGGAGGCGGTGACAGCATTTCTGGAAGGGCAGAATTTTGAGGATGTCATCCGCACCGCAGTCTCACTCGGCGGTGACTGCGACACGCTCACTGCAATCGCGGGTTCGATGGCGGAAGGTTATTATGAAGTTCCGGTGGCGTTGAAAGCTGAATGCCGGAGCCGACTGACAGATGATCTGAAGGCGATCCTGGATCGTTTTGATAAAAGAATGGCTCTGAAATGTTAAAATATTTTTAACATTTTTCTGTCTCGTAACATATGTTACCGAATTAATACCGCGCCTGTTATATAGTGTTCATATCGAAAAGGACAGTGTTCATATATAACAGAGAGGTAAATGAGATGAAAAATAAAATGTTTTGTTATCAGTGTCAGGAAACAGCAGGCTGCACAGGATGTACGGCAGGCGGAGTATGTGGAAAGAAACCGGATGTAGCCGCAGTGCAGGATCTCCTTATTTATGTAACAAAGGGACTTTCCGCCGTCGCGGTGCAGTTGCGCAAAGAAGGAAAAAATGTGGATAAAACTGTTAATCATCTGGTAACGGTCAATCTGTTTGTCACCATTACAAACGCGAATTTTGATAAAGAAGCGATTATCGCCAAGATCAGTGAGACACTTGCGGTCAAAGAAGCGCTTCTGAAGGATGTCGCGGATCGGACCGCGCTTCCGGAAGCGGCCGTATGGAATGGAACGAAGGAAGAATATGAAGCGAAGGCTTTAACGGTCGGCGTTCTGGCGACGGAAGACGAAGACATCCGGTCGCTCAGAGAAATGACTGTCTATGGACTGAAGGGTCTGGCAGCATATACCAAGCATGCCAATGCGTTGCTTCAGGATGATGAAGATATTGATGTTTTTATTCAGACGGCACTTACGAAGACATTGGATGATTCGCTGACAGTTGATGATCTGGTGGCACTGGCGATGGAAACCGGAAAGTACGGTGTGAAGGGCATGGCGCTTCTGGACAAAGCCAACACGGTGGCGTACGGAAATCCGGAAATCACTTCTGTTGATATCGGTGTGAGAAATAATCCGGGCATTCTGATTTCCGGGCATGACCTGCGGGATCTGGAGATGCTTCTGGATCAGACAATGGGGACCGGTGTTGATGTTTATACACATTCCGAGATGCTTCCGGCGCACTATTATCCATTTTTTAAGAAATATGACCATTTTGTCGGAAATTACGGAAACGCATGGTGGAAGCAGAAGGAAGAATTTGAAAGCTTCAATGGTCCGGTGCTGATGACGACAAATTGCATCGTACCGCCGAAGGACAGTTATAAGGATCGTCTTTGGACGACCGGCGCGGACGGTTATCCGGGCTGCAGACATATTGATGCGGAATACGGGGAAATCAAGGATTTTACGCCGATCATTGAACAGGCAAAGGCATGTCCGCCGCCTGCTGAGATTGAACAGGGCGAGATCGTAGGTGGATTTGCTCATGAGCAGGTCTTCGCGCTGGCGGACCAGGTGGTCGATGCGGTAAAATCAGGGGCGATCAAAAAATTCTTTGTCATGGCCGGATGCGACGGAAGACATAAAACTCGTTCATATTATAAAGAATTTGCGGAAGCGCTCCCGAAGGATACGGTAATCCTGACCGCGGGATGCGCAAAATATAAATATAATAAGCTGGATTTGGGCGATATCAACGGCATCCCGCGTGTACTCGACGCAGGACAGTGTAATGATTCGTATTCGCTGGTGCTGATCGCGCTGAAGCTGCAGGAAATCTTTGGTCTGGATGATGTCAATGATCTTCCGATTGCGTATAATATTTCCTGGTACGAGCAGAAAGCGGTCATTGTTCTTCTTGCGCTTTTGTATCTGGGTGTGAAGAATATTCATCTCGGGCCGACGCTTCCGGCGTTCCTGTCGCCGAATGTGGCGGATGTACTCGTGAAGAATTTCGGGATCGCGGGAATCGGGACTGTTGAAGATGATCTGAAGTTGTTTCTCGGGTAATTATTCTGGAAATCAAGTGATCATTCTGAAACCCGGGCAATTGCTTTGGAACGTGAATAATCATTTCGTAACCCGGCGAACCCGTGATAATAAATAAAAATAACCGGACAGATCCTTTTCAGGGGCTGCGCGCAGGGAACTGCGGCAGCCTTTTTTAAGTTATATAGTATGATCAGGGTTGTAGGGACCTTTATGAGATTTTTGTGAAAGTGCCGCGCGGTTTACCAGAGGCGGCGAAATCATGTATAATAAACACAAATAAATCGATTGCGCATAGTTTGTAAAGGAAGGATTATTAAAGAATGAATGAGGCAGGTTATATATTGGATGAACTGATGAAAAGGGCGCGTGAGGATGAAGCGGTCAGGCAGGCGCTGCTCGCGACGCGAAAGGATAAAGAGCCGCTGATCGCGTTATGCAAGGCTGCGCAGGAGATGGGGTACTCGCTTTATCCGATGGATTTGCTGGATGCTGCCGACGAATGGGTTGGCCAGATGATAAAAAGCGTGAATGGCGGCGGAGCAAATCATTCGGAAGTGAATATTCAGAATGATTTTTATGAACAGTTTTTTATCGCGATTTCTTAAATGCCTGATCGATGTCTGTCCGTGACCGGAGGAAATCGCGGCCGCAGTCGGCAAAAAAGCTGTACAGAAACGGGGAAGCTTATGAATGATGAATATATTTCGGTTCTTGAATCCAGTCTTTTGTTTAAGAACATTTCCGGGGCGGAGATCGAGCGGCTGGTTCACAGCAGTCAGACGGGGACAAAGGAATATAAAAAGGGCGAACGTGTCTTCAGTGAGTCGGATCGCCCGGATAAACTGTTAATCCTTTTGTCCGGAAAACTGCTGGTGGCGAAGGATACTGTGAGCGGCAAACGACTTGTTCTGGCGACGATTGATCAGCCGGGAGATCTTTTCGGCGAGGTGTATCCTTTTGTCGAAAAGGAAGAATATGATATGTACGTTGAAACTGCGCAGAAGAGCGTTGTTTTCAGTATCGGCCTGGATTTTTTTTATGAAACGCAGGGCAGGGACCGCCAAATGATTGATCAGCTCCGGGAGAATCTGTTCAGGATTTTTGCTCAGAAGGCGTATAAGATGAATCATCGCATACGTGTGCTCGGTGCGCCTGGAATCCGTGAGAAGATCGCGCGGTTTTTGATCGAGCGGCAGGTGGACGGCCCGCGGATCAGAATGATGCCGCGGGAGGAGATGGCCGACTATCTTAATGTCACCAGGCCGTCACTGTCGCGTGAACTCAGCAATATGGTCAAAGATGGAATTATCAGGAACGAAGGCCGTGATATTGTCATCATTGATCAGGATAAACTGGAATCTTATCTTTGAGAATCGGTCGAACTTGTTCCGGTGTTCGAACCTGCGATTTTAGTTTTCTTTTTCGACGGTTCTTTTACAGTATTGCTGGCAGCGATCCGTATCAGTTCGGTTCGCTTTTTGTCGCTCATTTCCGTGAGGGATTTGATGTCGTCGTAGCATTTATTTTTCATATACCAGTTTATATAAGTCTTTTTACAGCCCTTCGGGACATAAACTTTACAGAAAACCGGGAGTGAGTGGTAGCCGGACGGCGCGGCCTTTACGATCTTTGGCGGTTTTTTTCCGAGGAAGTATACTTCATCCAGCAGCCCCAGGCGTTCCAGATTGAAACCGGTTCCGGTCGATGATCTGACAGAGGACGGGACGATCAGGGTATCAACGTCGTGACCTGCGATGGAATTGTCAGACTGAAGCCGTCTGACTTTGTCGGCAATGCACAGGATGCCGTCGTTTCTGGTGACGGCGACAGAAAGGGCATGATGCTTTTTATCGTAGACGCACTGGCCTTTTCGGGCAAAATATCTGCTATTTTTGCTGACAAAGACTTTATTTATGTAAATACTGGTCAGGCCGTCTTTTTCAATGGTTTTAACTGTTTTCGGGATATTCACTGATGTCGCGGTGCTGTTGGTGAAGGCTCTGCGGATGACGGTTTTAACGCCGGATGGAATGTTCGCGTTTTTTTTGCCGCTGGCCACCCAGAGCAGGGCTTTCTTCTTCTTGTTGATGATAAAACCATCTTTTACTGTATAGGTCTTGTTTTTAGATGTCAGCTTAACGTTGCTGAGCGACGGACAGGCCAGAAAGGCACTGCAGGCAAAAGTATTCATTTTTTCCGGCAGGATGACGGAAGAAAGATTGTCGCATCCGTAGAAAGTCTTTTCTCTTAAATATGTCACTCCTGAAGGGAGGGCTACGGCTCCGAGTTCATTCATTCCGCTGAATGCGGCGGGATCAATCCGGGTGACACTGCCCGGGATCGAGAGCTCCATAATGGCGTCGGTTTCATCTTTCCCCCCGTCTATGTTTTTGGATGAAGCGACGGTTGCGTCAAAAATGTTTTTTTTGTAGTCGATATCATGCTGAGGATCGTCGCCTTCGATTTCTTTTGACCAGCCGAGGCGGGTAACCGTGTTTTCACCGATTTTCTTTGGTATATTCAGGGAAGTTGCGTCTTTTTTTCGGTCGATCTCGATTTTATAGATCCATTCGTTTTTTGCTCTTTTATCTGTGACGGAATAGAAGGTAAAGGCACCGGAGCGGGTTTTAGTCACATCCTTGATATTCCAGCCGTCCGAGGCTTTCAGGATCGGCAGCAGGACAAAGAAGGCCAGAGCGGCTGCGGTTATTATCAAAACAGTGATGATGAGGACCGGAAGGACCCGGTTACGCTGTCTTTTTTTCATAGGATCTCCTTGCTTTTCTGATAAAAGGGAAACTGCTTTCAGCACGGAGACGCGGTAAAAGAATAATCTGCCTTTTACCGGCAGAAGGTCACTTACTGGTATTTTTTTGCCCGCTGTCCGCACAGTTTTATTTACTTTAATTATATCATAATTCCAGGCTGTCGGTGTGCTGTGAGATATGATATATTAAAACCACCGTGTTTTTTACATGTTTAAAGAGTGAAAGTAAAATGCGTTGAATTAAGGAGTATTGAATTGGGTGAACTGATATTGTTTTTTATTGTGATGGTTGGCGGGTATTTTGCCGGAAGCCGGCTGCGGGAAGTTCCGGAGAAACTTTGGTGGACAGGGAAGGTTCAGACGTTTATTATTACAACGCTGGTATCCCTGCTGGGAGTCAGGATCGGCTCAAACCGGGAGGCCATCTCCGATTTTGGTTCGATCGGTTTCTATGCGGTAATATTTACAGTGGTCGTACTGTTGTTTTCGATCGCGGCGACCTGGGTCATTCGGCGGCTTGTAGGGCTCGACCGTTATGGGCTCAGCCGGGCTGACCGGGAAATGCTGCGGGAAACAGCTGAAGCGGCGGCGTCTGGAGAAAGTGTTTTGGACAAAGGAAAACCGGCCGGAGAAAGTACCCCGGACAAAGAACGACCGGCCGGGCCGGTCATCGACAGAATGACGATCTACATTCTCTGTGCGGTTGTGACCGGGCTGCTCTGCGGTTATTTCATTATACTGGAGCATTTCGGCGCCGATCCGTCTTTTGACCTGACTCGTTTTGCCGACACCATTGGCAGGATCATTACCCCGATCCTTTGTCTGCTGTTGTTTCTGATCGGAGTCGACGCGGGTGTCGAAGGCACGGTTATCGACAGTTTTAGAAATGCGGGGCTGCGTGTGCTGATGCTGCCGCTCGCGGTGATTGTCGGGACATTCTCCGCGTCGCTTCTGATGTCGGTCTTTTTGCCGGTTACGGTGCGTGAATGCCTTGCGATCGGTTCAGGGTTTGCGTGGTATTCCATCGCGCCGGGTATTATTATCGGCAAGGGTCATACGATCGCTGGTACGATCTCATTTATTCACAACGTGCTCCGGGAATTAATATCAATTCTTCTGATTCCAACAGTCGCGAAGAGGATTGGATTTATAGAGGCCTGTGCGATGCCGGGCGCGGCGGGCATGGATGTCTGTCTGCCGATGATCGAGCGAACAACGAACAGCATAGTGACGATTTATTCGTTTATTAACGGGGTAATCCTGACGATACTGGTGCCGGTGCTGGTACCGCTTATGCTGGGCTAAACGGCGGGCGCGGGCAGAGCAGCGACCGGCAGTTTTACAGCAGAGCTGATCCTGACTGTTTTTTACACGATAGAGTACTTTTCATGGCCTTTTTTTAATACAACATTTCCACCGCCTTATGGTTGACATACACAGAAAGCTGTGCTATATTTATGAAAAATCACAAATAAACCGTTGAAGCGAGAGTAAAAACAGTGATGATCCCACAGAGAGTCCGTGATGCTGAGAGTCGGATGGAAAACAAGCTGTTATAATGGGTCGCTGAGGGCGCAGTCAAAGGCTGTTTTTTTACGGAAGATGAAGGTAGGCCGGAATCGATCAGAAAGACCGGACGGATCGGCTTCAGAGAATCAGCTGAGTATACTGTGACGTGGAGGCATACGTCAGTTGCCGGGAATATGATGGTATTCTGCTGAGTGCACGGCTGCGAGGCCGTGAATCAAGGTGGCAACGCGGATTTTGTATATTCGTCCTTGACAGAACTTTTCTGTCAGGGACTTTTTTATATCCGGCGGACCGGGTTGGTGCGGCCGATAAGGCACAGAAGCGCTGACGGAGCAGCAGAACAGGACAATTCGGGAGGTTGAAATGACAAAACCAACACTAAAAGAATTAAAGGAATTCGCGAAGAGCGGGAAATACACGATCGCCCCTGTGAGTATCGAGATTCTCTCGGACATCGGGACTTCAATCGGCATCCTGCGGAATCTGCTGAATATTTCTAAACACTGCTATATGCTGGAAAGCGCGGGAGACAACGAAAATTGGGGACGCTACACATTTTTGGGCTTTGACCCTAAAATGGAGATTACCTGCATGAATGGTGAGACTTGTGTGGATAAGATTCCGGTTGAAAGTGACGGACCACAGGAATTCATCCGAAGTATACTTGCCCGGAATCGTTCGCCGAAAGTCGAGGGCCTGCCGTCCTTTACCGGTGGTCTTGTCGGGTATTTTTCCTATGACTATATAAAATACGCGGAGCCGACGCTCCGTCTGGACGCCGAAGACTCCGAAGGCTTCAAAGACGCCGATCTGATGCTCTTTGATAAAGTCATCGCTTTTGACAATTTCAGGCAAAAGATCATTCTGATCGTAAATATTCGGCTGGATGAGCTGGAAACGGAATATAACCGGGCGTTGATGGAGTTGGATCAGATGAAGAACCTTGTGGAAAACGGCACTCCGAAGATGGGGATTACAGGGCGGCTGAGATCAGAAATAACCCCGTTGTTCAATGAAGAGCAGTACTGTGAAATGGTCGAAAAAGCAAAGCGGCATATCATTGATGGCGATATTTTTCAGATCGTGCTTTCCAACAGACTGGAGGCTGATTTTGAGGGCTCGCTGTTCAACACGTACCGGATTCTCCGTACACTGAATCCTTCGCCATATATGTTCTACTTCAGCGGCACCGACGTCGAAGTCGCGGGTGCTTCGCCTGAAACGCTGATCAAGCTGAAAGATGGTGTGCTGAATACCTTCCCGCTGGCCGGAACAAGGCCGCGCGGCAGATCTCCGGAGGAGGATAAAGCGCTGGAGGAAGATCTTCTTGCTGACGAAAAGGAACTGGCGGAGCATAACATGCTCGTTGATCTGGGCAGAAACGACCTTGGCCGACTCAGTAAATTCGGTACAGTCAGGGTTGACAGATTCCACTGCATCGAACGATTTTCGCACGTGATGCACATCGGTTCGACTGTAAGCGGCCAGATCCGGGTCGACTGCGATGCATTAGACGCGATCGATTCCGTGCTTCCTGCCGGGACACTTTCAGGCGCCCCGAAGCTGATGGCCTGTCAGTTGATTAACGATCTTGAAAACAACAAGCGCGGTATTTACGGCGGCGCGATCGGTTACATTGATTTTTCGGGCAACCTTGATGCCTGTATCGCGATCCGCATCGCCTATAAAAAGAACAATAAAGTCTTTATCCGGAGCGGCGCGGGCATCGTAGCTGATTCCGTACCACAGAAAGAGTATGCGGAATGTCTGAACAAAGCGGCGGCTGTTGTCAGCGCACTGAAGAAAGCAGAGGAAATCATATGATTCTTTTGATAGACAATTACGACAGTTTTTCATATAATCTTTATCAGTTCATAGGAACGATCGATCCGGACATACGCGTGATCAGAAATGATGTAATGACGGTGGAGGAAGTCAGAGAGCTTGCGCCCCGATGCATCATAATTTCTCCGGGACCGGGGCGTCCGGAAAATGCGGGGATTTGTATCGATATAGTACGGGATCTGGGATCGGAGATCCCGATTCTGGGCGTTTGTCTCGGCCATCAGTCTATTTGCATGGCTTACGGCGGAACGGTGACACACGCCAAAACGCTGATGCACGGAAAACAGTCACTGATCGGTCCGGATCCGGACAGTCCGATTTTCAAAGGGCTGCCTGAAAAGATCCCTGTCGCGCGATACCATTCTTTGTCCGCGCAGGAGGAGGATCTGCCGGAATGCCTGAAGATCACTGCCAGGGCAGACGACGGTGAGATTATGGCTTTTGAGCACAGGGAATATGACGTATACGGACTTCAGTTTCATCCAGAATCGATCATGACCCCGGACGGAATGACCATGATGGCTAATTTTCTGGCCCGGGTAGGAAACAGATACATATCGGAGGTAAAAAATGATTAAGCAAGCAATCGAAAAAGTAGTAAGCAAAGGCGATCTCACATATGATGAAGCTTATCAGGTTATGAATGAGATCATGAATGGCGAATCTTCGCAGATTCAGAACGCGGCCTATCTCGCGGCGCTTTCAACAAAGAGTACCCGCGCGGAAACCCTCGAGGAAATTATGGGCTCGGCGGTAGCGATGAGGGAACACGCGACTCAGGTTGAACATGAAGGAATCGACGTTTTTGAAATCGTCGGAACGGGTGGTGATCATGCGAACACCATCAATATTTCCACAGCGGCTGCAATCGTCGCGGCATCAGCCGGCATCAGCGTCGCCAAACACGGCAACCGCGCAGCTTCTTCTATGTGCGGGGCGGCGGACTGCCTGGAGGCGCTTGGCGTCAACATCGATCAGTCGCCGGAAATGTGCAGCAAAATGCTGGAAGATGTCGGTATCTGCTTTATGTTTGCGCAGAACTACCATAATTCCATGAAATACGTCGGTTCGATCCGTAAAGAACTGGGCATCCGTACAGTATTCAATATCCTCGGTCCACTTTCCAATCCGGCACGGCCGAAAAAAATGCTGCTCGGTGTTTATGACGAACTGCTCGTGGAACCGCTGGCAAAGGTTCTCACCGGAATCGGTGTTGAAAAGGGCATGGTTGTTTACGGACAGAACTGCATGGATGAAATTTCACTGTGCGCACCGACTACGGTCTGCGAATTTGATGGCGGCGAGTACAAAACCTACGAGATCACGCCGGAAGAATTCGGAATGAAGCGCTGTGATCCGTCCGAACTGGCCGGCGGTGAACCGGAAGAGAATGCGGTCGAGATCATTCAGATTTTCCAGGGCGCCAAAGGTCCGAAGACGGACGTTATCGCTCTGAATGCTGCGGCCGCGCTCTACATCAACGGTCAGGCAGAAAGCATCGCGGCGGGCGTGGATATTGCGCGCGTGCTTATGGAAAGCGGAGCGGCGTACAGAAAGCTCAATGAATGGCGCGTTGCCTCATTTGAAGGCTATGATTTTGACGATGACGATGACGATGAGTAAGAGACAGTTACAAAGATGAGCAGGAATAAAAATTTTCTGGATACGATCGCGGCCGCGAACAGAGTGCGGATCGCGGAGCAGAAGAAAGCAGTCTCTTTGGAAGAGATGAAGGCGCTTGCGGAAAAAAGTCCGGAAGTCAGAGGGTTTCCGTTTGAGGCGGCGCTTGCGGCGGAGGGTATGTCTTTTATCTGTGAATGCAAGAAGGCGTCGCCGTCAAAGGGTCTGATCGCGCCGGAATTTCCATTTGTCGAGATCGCGGAGGAATATGAGGCGGCGGGCGCGGCGGCTGTTTCGGTACTCACGGAGCCTCAGTGGTTTCTGGGCAGTACAGAGTATCTGAGCCTGATCGCGGAGGCAGTTTCGATCCCGTGCCTGCGCAAGGACTTTATTATCGATGAATACATGATCTATGAAGCGCGGGCAGCCGGCGCTTCGGCGGTGCTTCTGATCTGCGCGCTGCTGAAGGACCGGGAACTGGTAAAATACATTGAAATCTGTGATTCGCTGGGTCTGTCCGCGCTTGTGGAGGCGCATACGGAAGAAGAAATTCAGCAGGCGGTGCGATGCGGCGCGCGCGTCATCGGCGTAAATAACCGTGATCTGAGGACCTTTACAGTTGACGTGAATAACGGCGTCCGGCTGCGAAAGAAGGTGCCGGCGGACATTCTGTTTATCGCAGAGAGCGGCATCAAAACAGCGGAGGATATCCGCATTTTGCATGAGGCAAATGTGAACGGTGTCCTGATCGGAGAAACGCTGATGAGGGCAGATGACAAAAAAGCGATGCTGGACGAGCTGAAAGGTGGCTGCCGATGACAGGGACAAAGGTGAAAATCTGTGGTCTTTTCCGTACGGAGGATATCGGCTTTGCCAATGTGCTCCGGCCGGATTATATCGGCTTTGTTTTTGCAGAGAAGAGTAAACGATACATCACGCCGGAAAAAGCGGCGGAGCTGAGGGCGATGCTTGTTTCGGGCATCAGGGCAGTCGGCGTTTTTGTGAATTGCGAGCCGTCGTTTGCGGCCGGGCTGGCGGAGCATGGCGTTATTGATGTGATTCAGCTGCACGGACAGGAAGACGTTGAGTATATTCGAAAGCTGCGTGAACTGACGATGGTTCCGTTGATTCAGGCGTTTCAGGTCGAAGGACCGGCAGATCTGGAAAAGGCGGCGGGGTCGCCGGCGGATCTGGTTTTGCTGGATCACGGCGCCGGCGGGACAGGGCAGGCCTTTGACTGGACGCTTCTGGAATGCGGTACTGGAAAAGATGCGGATTTGGATTCGGGCTCCGGGGAAACGGGAGCCGGGTGCGGCGCGGGATTTGGGCGGCCGTTCTTTTTGGCCGGCGGGATCAATGACCGGAACGCTGCGGAGGCTGTAAAAAGATTCAGGCCGTATGCACTCGACGCAAGCAGCGGCCTGGAAACGGACGGCGTGAAAGACTTTGTCAAAATGGAGAGGCTGATTAAAGCAGTCCGCGGGTTGACGTGACGGTCATTACCCCATAGATGCGGCCGGAAGAATCCCGGAAAGACGATGATGACGGGTCGGGGAAGTAAAGAAACGGAGGAAATGCATATGGCTGAATCGAAGGGACGCTTTGGTGTCCATGGAGGACAGTATATACCGGAAACATTGATGAATGCAGTCATTGAGCTTGAAGAGGCATATAATTATTATAAGGATGATCCGCAGTTCAATAAGGAACTGACGGAGCTTTTCAACGAATATGCCGGGCGCCCGAGCCGGCTGTACTATGCAGAGAGAATGACAAAGGATCTCGGCGGAGCGAAAATTTATTTAAAGCGCGAAGATTTGAATCATACCGGCGCGCATAAAATCAATAATGTGCTGGGACAAGCGCTTCTCGCTAAGAAAATGGGCAAAACACGGCTGATCGCGGAGACCGGAGCCGGCCAGCACGGCGTGGCCACGGCGACCGCGGCGGCGCTTCTCGGGATGGAATGCGTTGTGTATATGGGAATTGAAGACACAAAGCGTCAGGCGTTGAATGTATATAGAATGAAACTGCTCGGATCGGATGTTGTTCCGGTGGAAAGCGGAACCGGAACGCTGAAGGATGCTGTTTCTGAAACGATGAGAGAATGGACGGGGCGCATCGCGGACACTCACTACTGTCTCGGTTCTGTTATGGGGCCGCATCCGTTTCCGACGATTGTGCGCGATTTCCAGGCGGTCATTTCAAAGGAAATCAGGGAGCAGATGCTGGAGAAGGAAGGACGTCTGCCGGATGTTGTCATGGCCTGTGTCGGCGGCGGATCCAATGCAATCGGTACATTCTACAACTTTATTGAAGATAAGGACGTCCGACTGATCGGGTGTGAAGCGGCGGGCAGAGGCATTGATACCTTTGAGACCGCGGCGACGGTCAGCACCGGCCGCATGGGGATTTTCCACGGAATGAAATCCTATTTCTGTCAGGATGAATATGGACAGATCGCGCCGGTTTACTCGATTTCCGCAGGTCTGGATTACCCGGGGATCGGGCCGGAACACGCGTGGCTGCATGACATCGGCCGCGCCGAATATGTACCAGTCACTGACGATGAAGCAGTTGAGGCGTTTGAATATCTTTCCAGAACAGAAGGAATCATTCCTGCGATCGAATCGGCACATGCGCTGGCTTATGCCATGAAAATAGCGCCGGATATGGACAAAGAAAAACTGATCGTTATCACGGTTTCCGGACGTGGAGACAAAGACTGTGCCGCGATCGCGCGCTACAGAGGGGAGGATATCTATGACTAAGACAGCAGACGCATTCAAAAACGGCAAAGCCTTTATTCCTTTCGTCACGTGCGGTGACCCGGACCTGGAGACGACCGGCAGAATTGTGCGCGCGATGGCAGAGAATGGAGCGGATATGATTGAGCTCGGTATTCCGTTCTCGGATCCGACAGCGGAGGGGCCGGTTATACAGGAAGCCAATATCAGGGCGCTTTCCGGCGGTGTGACGACTGATAAAATCTTTGATCTTGTCGCCGAACTCAGAAAAAATGTATCGATCCCGATGGTGTTCATGACTTACGCGAATGTCGTGTATTCTTACGGTACGGAGCGCTTTATTTCAAAGTGCGCGGAAATCGAAATCAATGGTGTCATTCTGCCGGACGTGCCGTTTGAAGAAAAAGGTGAGTTCGAAGAGTTCTGCGGGGAATACGGTATTGATCTGATTTCCATGATCGCACCGACATCGAAAGACCGCATTGCACGGATCGCATCAGAAGCAAAAGGCTTCCTCTATGTTGTTTCATCGCTCGGCGTAACGGGTACCCGTTCGGCAATCACAACCGACATCGCCTCAATGGTGCGGATCGTGCGTGAAAACACTGACATTCCGTGTGCTGTAGGCTTTGGGATCTCGACGCCGGAGCAGGCGGCCGCTGTGGCTTCGGCCGCGGACGGAGTGATCGTCGGAAGTGCCGTTGTGAAGATCGCAGCAGCAAAAGGCCGGGATGCGGCCGGCGAAATCGGCGAATATGTCGCATCCATGAAACAGGCGATCGCGGATGAATAAAAACAGGAACTGATCTGTACACAGTGCGCAGGAGGTTATTCTTTGGTAAGGCGAGCCAGAGCTTCGTCTTCGTCGAGCCCGAAATTGCGTTCGGTTTCGCGGTATTCAAGAAGGCCGCGGAACAGGTACAGATCTTCCGGTGTCGTGACTTTGATATTGCCGCGGTTTCCTTTGATCAGAGATACTTCTTTGCCACGGCTCTTCATCAGGGAACAGGAGTCCACGATTCCCTCGTAATCTGGGTTGTCTGCGCGGATCGTCCGGTGCGCGTCCATTATTTCGCCAAGACGGAAGCTTTGCGGCGCCTGTGCCGTGTACATGCTGCCGCGTGGAATGACCTGTTCAATCAACTCGCCGCTTTCGCTCATGATTGGTGTTTCGAACATCGGGGTACAGGTGATCGCGCTGCCGGTTTCTTTGACAGACGCGATGTTTTCCGAAATCAGCCGCTTCGGGACAAAAGGTCTTACCCCGTCGTGGATCAGCACGATGGAATCCGGGCTGTTTTCTGCCTCTGCGGCGGAGAGCGCGTTGAAGATCGAATCCTGTCCGGTCGCGCCGCCCGGCACAATCCCGGCTACCTTTTGTATATGAAAACGTCGGATGTATTTTTCCAGCATTGAGATATAATTCTCTTTACACGCGATGTAGATCGCGTCAATTTCCGGGTGATCGTCAAAAATTTCCAGTGTATAAATGATAATAGGCTGTCCGTTGATCTCCAGGAACTGCTTTGGCAGGCCGCGGCCCATCCGGACCCCGCTGCCCCCTGCAAAGATGATTGCCAAGTTTTTACTCATTATTTGTAACCTCCTGTACCTTTTCCGGGTCATTTCTTCAGTACTGCGTCGATTACCGCATTCGCAGAATCATTTTTCATTTCACCCAGATAATTCTTTCTGAAAGCGTCGGTTTTTTCTATTTCAAAATCATTGTTTTCAATTGCTGTGATCATTTCATCAAAAGTATCGCATACTTTCCCCGGAGCCGTCTCTTTGACGTCGCGGTGTACGCCTCGTTCCAGCTGGTAGTGGAGCCGGTCGTACGTGTAGAACAGCACCGGCCGGCCGAGAAGCGCGTATTCATAATACGCGGATGAATAGTCTGAAATCAGTAGATCCGTTATATAGTACAAATCATTGATATCCGGAAAACCGCTGAAATCGAAGATTACGTCCCGGCAGATGTCCGGTACCGGCGCGGCTTCGCGGACAAAGGGATGCATTTTGATTATGAAAATGCAGTTTCTTTTTCTGCAGAGTTCCGCGATGCGTACAAAGTCCAGCCGGTCGTAGTCGTAGTATGCATCTTTCTGGCCGCTCCCGCGGTATGTCGGTGCGAAAAGAATGATTTTTCCGGTGCGCAGCTCCGGGTGTTCTCTGAAAAGCGCGTTCCGGACATTCTCGATGTGTGTTTTATCAGTGAACCCGTCGAGGCGGGGCATGCCGGCTGTGATGAAAGCGTCTTTTTCTATACCGAAAACTTCCCTGTATACGTCGATTGCGGAACGGGTCGGCGCGGCGGCAAAGGTATATTTCCGGTGGCAGGATTCCGCCGGATGCGGAGACCCCGCCTTTCCGAATCGGCAGTAGCCTACGGCTTTGAAACCTACGCCCGCGTGCCAGACCTGGATCAGTCGACAGCGTTCCGGCGGATCAAGGAGTGTAAAGATCGGAACGTAATTGTCCACGAATATTATGTCCTGACGGGCGATCAGCCGGGCGAGACTCAGCATGCGGCGCTTGCTGAGACCGTTTCCTACATCATTATGAAAATAGTATGAAATTGTATATTCCCTGTTGAGCCCGCGCGAGCGGATCCGATCGTCGATCGCTTTCAGGTTGCCGTCGATCCGGTCTTTTGTCTGGCTCAGAAAAAGAATGTTTTTACCCGGTTTTTTATTGTTGGCGTATTTCCGGTATACAGACTGTACCGCGCGTACCACGAAGCCTTTAAGCCCGCGTGCTTTCTGCCGCCAGCCCGGATCCGTTCCCATGAACGTGCTGTTAAGAATGAAGATCAGATCGTTCGTGGAAGCTGGATTTGGCGGATTTCCACGCGCCGGATCCGTTTTTGACGCAGAACTGTTGCATGGGTTTGCCGTGCCGGTATGCAGGGAAGCCTCCTGCACGTTGTCTGTAAAGGAAAATGTTATAATGTAGGCTTTGTCCTTTGCGTAGCGGAACACGCGTGAAAGCGCGGCGAAGGATTCTGCGGCTTCCGGAAGGATGAGGACGGGGTACGTTTTGTCTTCGCTTTTCGCCAGAATTTGCCAGTCTCCGTTTTCCAGGAAACCGCGACCGTCCATCTGACAAATGTTTAGCCGGAAGAACCAAATGCCGTTTTCACGTGAATCCGGTTTGATTTCCGGGGCGCCCGCGTCCGCGGCGGCAGCTGAATCTGCGTTGTTCACGGCGTTTGCGGCCGCGTTGCCTGTGCGGGTCAGATAGAAGACGGCATTGTCAGCGTCCGACCGGATTTTGATTTCCAAAAAAATATTTTCCCAGTCTATAGAAAAAATTTCAAATTTCATACTCATTGATCAATCCCTGTAAAATTAATTAGTTTGAATTATATCACACTGCAGGATTCCTATCAATTCCGCGAGGATTATGCTATTATAAATAAAATAAAGCGGGTTTCCGGTCTTTCTGAAATCAGAAATGCCGTTCCGCAGTTTTTGAAGCTTGTAGATGAAGCAATAAACAAAGTCGGGGGAGAAAAATACATGATCGTATTGCTGAAAATCGGTCTTGCGCTGTATGGTGTTATTTATGCCGTGCTGAAGCGGCTTCCGGTTCAGAAAAAAATCGTCTTTATGAGCCGGCAAAGTAACGAGCCTTCGCTGGATATCCGGATGACAGCGGACGAAATCAAAAAAAGTCATCCGGATTATAAAACGGTAATTCTTTGCCGCAAGATCGAAAAGAATCTGAAGGGAATGGCAGGTTATGGTCTCCATATGTTCCGGCAGTTATATCATATGGCGACGGCAGAGGCTGCCGTGCTGGATTCATACTGCATTCCGGCATGCTGCCTTCATCACCGGAAGGGATTTTTGATTGTTCAGATGTGGCATTCGATCGGCACGATGAAGAAATTCGGCTACAGCATTCTGGATCAGCCGGAAGGTACGTCGCGCAAAATGGCGGAAGCCATGCATATGCACGATCAGTACGATTTTGTGTTTGCGAGCGGGGATTATAAACCACATCTTGCGGAGGGATTCAATCAGGATATTGACAAAATCGTCACGTTCCCGCTGCCGCGCGTCGAGCTTCTGAAGAGGCAGGACTACGCTGAATCGATAAAGAGAAAAATATTGGCGGATTATCCGCAGCTGGCGGATCCGGATAAAAAGAATGTTGTGTACTGCCCGACGTTTCGTAAAGAAAGCAGCGAGTTTGTATCCCAGATTGATGCGGTGGAGGAACTGGTGGCGGCGATCGACACGGAAAAATACAATCTGATTCTTAAGCTTCACCCTTTGTCTGAAGTGGAAGTGGATTCGCCGGGCGTACTGTGCGATCATACGTATTCGACGATGGATATGCTTTTTGTCAGTGATTATGTGGTCAGTGACTATTCCTGCATTATTTATGAAGCGGCGATTCTCAACCGGCCGGTTTACCTGTTCGCGTATGATTTTGAGCAGTATACCGCGACGCGTGACTTTTATATTGATTACCGCGCGGAAGTGCCGGGGCCGGTCTGCGCTGATGCGGCAGAGGTTGCGGCGTCCTTCGGGCAGCCGTATAATATGGAAAAGCTGGCGGCATTCCGGGATCGGTATATTTCGCCGCTGAGCCATAACGAGACAAAGTCGATTGTCGATTTTATTTTTGAACAGATAGAGAAAAAAACGGAGGCAGATCATGAATAATATCGTATACGGGAGTCCGGTTATTACAGAGGATGTTCGGAGAATCATTGCAAATGAATTGCCGTGGGAGGAGTTCCGGGGCAGCACGGTGCTTGTGACCGGGGCGAGCGGCATGATTCCGTCGTATATTGTGTACACGCTGCTTGGACTGAATGATGAAAAAGATCTCGGTATTCATGTGCTGGCGCTCGTCCGAAACGGGGAAAAAGCAAAACGAATTCTCGGCAGTGTTATGGGCCGCGCTGATCTGGAGCTGCTGGTGCAGGATGTGTGCGAGCCGGTACGGACAGACCGGCCTGTGGATTATATTTTTCATGGCGGAAGTTCTGCGCGGCCTTCGGAGCATAAAAAGGCACCGACGCTGACGATCCGCGCCAACCTGGAGGGAACGTTCAGCCTGCTCGATCTCGCGGTTGAAAAAAAGGCAAAGGGCTTTGTCCTGATGTCTTCTTCGGAGGTTTACGGGGATGTTGGAAGTGATGTCGATATAATCGGCGAGGATGATTACGGAAAAATTGATATTCTGAACCCGCGTTCCTGTTATTCAGAAGGAAAGCGGGCGGCAGAGACGATCTGCGCCTGCTATGAAGCGCAGTACGGGATCCGATGCAGGATGCCGCGTTTTGCGCACATTTACGGCCCGGGACTCGGGCTGGACGACGGAAGGGTGCAGGCGGATTTTGCCTCACACGTTTTCCGGGGACAGGATATCGTGATGAACAGCGACGGCAGTTCGCGGCGGGCATATACCTATGTTGCCGACGCGGTCGCCGGGGTTTTCTTTGTCCTGCTGAAGGGTGGGGAGATGGCCTATAATGTGGCGGACAGCCGGAACATTATTTCCATTCGTCAGCTGGCGGAGTATTTCATCGCGGCGCGTCCGGACAAAGGGCTGAAGCTTACTTTTAATATTCCGAAACAGGACTCCGGAATGTATAATCCGGCGAAATTTATCGGACTGGACGGGAGCAGACTGGAAGCGCTGGGATGGAGGCCGGAGATCAGCGCCGCAGAAGGATGCGGCCGGATGCTTTCGCACTATGAGTATACGGAATAGTGTGTATATTTTTGCACATTGAATACATGAATATATCGTTATTTTTTTTTCAAAAATGTTGAAAAAAAAGATATAAAATGCTATTCTAAATGCAGATATTTTTGTCTTAATTCATGCTTTGCGCTGAATACAGGCCAACACATTGAAAATTCAATAAAGATCAGTATATTATC
>ONJN01000004.1 GCA_900318155.1 uncultured Eubacteriales bacterium | reverse complement strand
TCGGCTTTTGTAAGAATCTCCTTATTCGAAATATTCAGCTCCTTGGCAAGTTCGAATACTTTTTTTGTCATTAGCACATCACTCCTTCCGACTGAATGCGGTCGATCTCTTTAAGAATTACTTTTGCAAAATTACCGTCTGTCACTGCGAATATTCCATTGCCGCTGCTTCCGGTAACTTTTGAAAGTTCTTCTTGCTTACCGAATATTCTAAAGTCAGTACCTTTGGAGAGGCATTTTGTCGTCATCTTATCAATCGTATTCGGCGACGAGTCCTCCGCAACAATCAGCAGCCTGACCTTTCCTCGTTTTATCAACGACAAACATGTATTGTACCCTTTCTGAAGCTGACGGGCCTTTGCCGCAAACCCCAGATACGCGGACAGTTTATCATTTATCACAATTATTTCCTTTGTCCCTCTCCGTCAAAATGCTTATTTCTGGTCGGTTTCTTCACACATCTGAAGCACTTCGCTGAAAACCGGCTCTGTAATTCCTTCTTTGATTTTCTGCTTATAGTTCCGGCTGAAGGCGTTTTTCTTTCTTGCCTGACTGATGCAGTCCGGATTTCTGCATAAGTACACACCTCTTCCGTTTGTCTTTCCGTCTTTATCGACGATCAGTCTGCCGTCGCTGAAAACGATCCGAACAAGTTCCTGCTGAGGTTTTGATTCCATACAACCGACACATCTGCGCATAGGAATGTGTCTGCCCCGTTTATTCTTCTTCCGGCTCAATGACCATCACCTCTGCTTCTTCATCCTGTAAAGCGTCATCGGCCAAAGGTTCCGCCTCTTCCGCTGCTTCTTCGGCTTCTGGTTCAGTTTCCAGGATCTCGTCTGCGTCTCCCGCATCGTCATCCGGCTTGTCAACTGCCTCTGCTTCTTCATCTGCAGATTCATCCGCATCCTCAGGCATTTCAGTCTCTTCATCCGTAAAGCCTTCATCATACTGATGATCATCCGCCGGTTCCTCAACATCCTCTGGTTCCGGAAAATCATCTGCAAATTCAGTCTCTTCATCAAAGTCATCTTCACCGCTCTCATAATACTGGAAATGACTTTGTATATCAATCTTCCAACCGCTGACTTTGGCCGCCAGTCTGACATTCTGGCCGAGTTTTCCGATCGCCAGGGAAAGCTGGTAATCCGGTACAATCGCTGTCGCGATCCGGTCATCCTCATCCTCAATTATTACTTCTTCGACATCGGCCGGGCTCAGAACATTATTAATCAGCACGACCGGATCATCACTCCAAGTGATAATATCGATTTTTTCACCATTCAGTTCATCGACAACGGCCTGGACCCTGCTGCCATGCGTTCCGACACACGCGCCGACCGGATCAACATCTTCATCCAGCGAAGCAACGGCCAGTTTGGTTCTCGAACCGGCCTCCCTGGCAATACTTCTGATTTCAACAATACCGTCCTGAATTTCCGGAACTTCGATTTCAAACAGCCCTTTGACCAGGCCCGGGTGTGATCTGGACAAAAAGACCTGCGGTCCTTTCGCCGCCTTCTTTACATCCATTATAAACAGTTTGATCCGGTCCCGGATTTCATAACGCTCCTCTGATACCTGCTCCGTTGCTGTCAGAATACCTTCCGCCTTGCCAAGGCTCACGAAAATCGTATTTCCGCTCTTTCTCTGGATCGTTCCGGTGACGACCTCACCTTCCCGTGTGCTGAACTCGTCATAGACCATACCGCGTTCCGCCTCACGAATCCGCTGAACAACAACCTGCTTGGCCGTCTGCGCCGCGATTCTTCCAAATTCTTTAGGCATTACAGAAAACTCGATCGCGTCACCGGTTTCATATCTTCTGTCAATTTCCTGCGCTTCCGAAAGCGGGATCTGAAGGAGGTCACTTTCAAATTCATCATCGTCAACAATTTCTTTTTTCATCAGAACTGCAATGTCTCCAGTATCTCTATCGATCGAAACCCGGACATTCTGCGCGGTCCCGTAGTTCTTTTTATATGCTGAAACCAACGCCAGCTCGATCGTTTCCATCAGAACCTCTTTAGAAATACTTTTTTCCTTTTCCAGTTCTTCAATGGCGCTGATAAATTCTTTGTTCATTTCTTAATCCTCCTTAGAAAACCACTGCCAGATTTGCTCTGACAACTTTATCCAGCGGGAATTCAAATCGATTGCCTTCTTCATCCGTAATCACAACACAGCCGTCAATCAGCCCGTCAAGCGTGCCCTCAAACTCCTTTTTCTTATTCACGGCCTGATAAAGCTTGACTTCCACAAGATGTCCAACATAACGGTCAAAATGCTTCTGCTCATATAACTGTCTGTCCATCCCGGGTGAACTGACCATCAGAAAATAATTCTGTTTGATCAGAGCGGCCTCATCAAGCTTTTCGCTGAGAAAGCGGCTGACCAGTTCACAGTCGTCGCTTCCGACATAAAGCTCCTCCCCGTCGCTGCTGTTCTGGATTTTATCGATAAAGACCTTAAGATACCATTCTTTTCCTTCACGTTTATAATCAATATGATAAAGCTCAAGGCCGTTTTCTTCCAGAAAAGTTCCGAGGAGCTGCGGCACCGCTTTCTTAATGTCCTTCGCCTTTGCCATAAAATACCCCTATACAAACTTAAAGAGTGGGCGCACCCACTCTTTTTTAGATTACCAATATTTAATACATTAATTACTATAGCATACAGCCGTGATTATGTCAACCGGGATGGCCTGCGAACATGATAATTTCCCGGATAAAAACGGCAATATAACAGGATTATTTCATCAATATCGCCGATATTTTTATTCCTGGCGGGTTTTTATTAGGTCAGAGCCGTTTGATGCCTGTTATTATTGATGTTTACTATAGTATAAACAAACACGTGTATTTATGGTATGATAATTTCCGGAGGTTATTATGAATTACGGAGCTATAAAAAATTACGATATTGCAAACGGCGAAGGTGTCCGCGTCAGTCTCTTCGTATCCGGGTGCCGTCATCACTGCAAAGGATGCTTTCAGCCTGAGACGTGGGACTTTGATTATGGCCATCCATACACCGCTGAAACACAGCAGGCTGTTTTAAAAATGCTCGAGCCGGAATACATCGAAGGTCTGACTGTGCTGGGCGGTGAACCGTTTGAACCTGAGAATCAGGCGGCCGTGCTGTCACTGATGCGCGAGGTAAAAGAAACATTCCCGGACAAAACGATCTGGTGCTATACCGGATACACCTGGGACATTGACCTGATGCCGGGCGGCAAAGTTTATACGGAAAACACAGAACCGCTGCTCTCTCTGATCGATATGCTGGTAGACGGCGAATTTGTCGAGGCAGAAAAAGACCCGATGCTGAAATTTCGCGGCAGCCGAAATCAGAGACTTCTCGATCTGTCAAAACTCCGCGCCGAAAACGCTGACAAAGTGATTAAAGGAGATAAATAAGAAAAATGCGGCGGATTTAGCCGCTATAATCGCCAAACGCTTTACAATTCTTATTGCCTGCACTATAATAAATAGTTGATTGAAATGATTTTCATATTATTTTAAAGCGGAGCGAAACACCAGGCGAACTCGCGCGCCGCGGCAGAAACGAACGCCCGTTATTATTGTATAAATACTGCTAAATCTGAAAAAAACACAGTTACAGAGGGAATATTATGAACAAAGAAGAATATTTAGAAGTATATCGCCACTCGTTTTCACACATCCTGGCCAAAGCCATCATCGAGATGTTCGGCAAAGAAAACGTACAGTACGCGATCGGACCGCAGATTTCCGACGGATTTTACTATGATTTCCTGTTGCCGAGAAATCTGACAAAGGACGATTACGACGAAATTGAAAATAGAATGAGAGAAATCCTGAAGCGGAAAGAAGACTGGACGCAGAAGGAAATCTCCAAAGCTGAAGCGTTGGAGCTCTTCGCAGATCAAAAATTCAAGACAGAACTGATCACCGATCTGCCTGATGATGAAGCAATTACCGTTTATTATACCGGTGACGATTTCGTCGATCTGTGTACAGGTCCGCATATTAACAACTCGGTTGAACTGATGAACGCCGCATACAAGATCAAGTCCGTTTCCGGTTCATACTGGCGCGGAGACGAGAACAGAGAGCAGCTGCAGAGAGTCTATGTCTATGCGTTCCCTGACAAAAAAGCGCTGAAAGAGCACATGAAATTCATCCGGGAAGCGATGGAACGCGATCATAAAAAGCTGGGCAAAGAATTAGATATTTTCATGTTTGATCCGAGCGCGCCGGGTATGCCGTTCTGGCTCCCGAGAGGCTGGAAGATTTTCAATGCTCTCATCGACTTCTGGAGAGACATTCATCTTGAACATGAATACAATGAAATCTCCGGCCCGGTCATCAGCGGTAAGGAGCTCTGGGAAACAAGCGGTCACTGGGATCATTACGTAGATAATATGTTCATCATTCCGGACGATAATGAAGGCGGAAGAGTTTTCGCCTGCAAGCCGATGAACTGTCCGAACGCCGTACTCGTTTATAAGAGAGATCTCCGCAGCTACAAGGATCTCCCGATCCGTTTCAGCCAGACGGACGTCATTCACAGAAGAGAAAAATCCGGCGAACTGAACGGACTATTCCGTGTACAGATGTTCCGACAGGACGATGCTCATATTCTGCTCACAGAGGACATGGTCGCTGATGAGATCGCCGATATCCTCAGCATTGCAGATGAGATCTACGGCACATTCGGTCTCACCTACGCGGCCGAACTCTCCACACGACCTGAAGATTTCATGGGTGACATCGAGACCTGGAATAAAGCAGAAGACGATCTGATGCAGATCCTGAACAACATTTACGGCGAAGGGAATTACGAACTTAATGAAGGAGACGGTGCATTCTACGGACCGAAGATCGACCTGAAAATGACTGATGCCATCGGAAGAGAATGGCAGATGGGTACGATCCAGCTCGATTTCCAGCTCCCGCTTAACTTTGACCTGAAATATACAGACAGCGACGGAGTGCAGAAGACGCCGGTCATGATCCACCGCGCGATGTTCGGTTCCCTTGAACGTTTCATCGGAATTCTGATCGAAAACTTCAAAGGCATGTTCCCGTTCTGGCTCGCGCCTTGCCAGGTCGGCATCGTTCCAATCAGAACAAGCAACAATGAGTACGCAAAGGAAGTCGCCGCCAGACTGCGGAAAGAGCGCATCCGCTATGAAGCAGACTACAGCGACAAAAACATGAAAGAAAAGATTAAAACGTACAAGAAATACAAAGATCCGTATATCATTGTTCTCGGTGACAGAGAAGCCGAAGAAAAAACAGTTTCCATCAACGTGCGCGGATCCAACAAACAGATTCAGAACGTACCGCTCGATACCTTCATTGAACTCTGCAATAAAATGAATCAAACGCACACGCTCGATCTGATTGAATCACTTGAATAATTAAAAAACCGGGGCAGCCGCCCCGGTTTTTATCTTTAAGTACTACTTTTATTGCCTCTTGCACCATTGTCTGTCTTAGTTCCGGCTCTTATCCTTGCCCTGCGCTTTATGCCAGTCACAACGGCAGTAATGATGACTGCGCTGACCGGTACTGAAAACAAGATCCGACCATTCATAAGCAGTTCCGTCAAAAGCAGCAGATAAACGATCACTCCGACGATGCCCGCAGCCACCGGATGCTTTTTAACCAGCAGCGCCGCGGTACCCACTGCCGCGCATCCCAGTCCAATCACCAGAAGTAATCCCCCGTGAAACACGAACTCACCCATAAACAGCACAGCAGCAGCTGCCAGCAATCCGATCGGGACAAACTTATTCCTGTTCTTCATAGCCTTCATCCTCCTCTTTGGCTTTTCAGTATTTCAAGTGCACCGCGAATATTCAGACATCCCCCTGCCCCGCACTTAGTGGTCAGAGAATCATACTTTTTACTTCCCTCCATCAGAAGCGCACGGATCTCCGCAGGTGAAAGTCCTTTGTCGCAGCTTTTCAGAATCGCAGCCGCAGCCGATACATAAGCTGCCGAAACCGACGTTCCGCTGACAAAGGTCTTATCCTTTGCCGACAACGTTATCCGAATATTCTCTCCGGGTGCCGCCAGATGCACGCGGTGCCCGTATCCGCTGCAGTCATAAATCTCCGCGCGGTTATTCATCGCCGCCACTGAAATCACGTTATCGAGATCAAATCCTGCCGGAAATGTTTTCTCCCTGTCAAGATCGATCCGACTGTTCCCTGCCGCACAAACAAAAAGCACATTTTTATTCTTCTTTATAACATTATATAATTCTCGATCTTCTTCATCGAACGACCAGCTGCAATTAATGACCGACGCCCCGCGGCTGACCGCATAACGGATGGCTTTGACTGCATCGCGGACATCACCGGTCGTGCCCTGCAGGAATTTGCAGCTGAGAATCTGTACCCCCGGATACACTTTTGCGATCTCGTTCGCGATATATGTTCCGTGATAATCGTGAAGCTGATCCTGAAAAATTGTATTGCGGTTGTGATAGAAGTCCCAGCCGTAACGATCATCGGTCAGGTGATTCTTATCGTTGTCTTTCCCGTCGATCGGATCCCTGTTGTTTATACGGAGATTCAAAGCTTCCGGACTGCGTTTATAATCAATTCCGGTATCGACAACTCCAACAGTTACCGGGGTTGCCTTCAGTGATCCACCAGACAGATCGACCGGCCCGATATCGACACCTTTAATGCCGCTGACGCCACGAACACGCTGTCCATAATTATGAAAAGCCCAGCACTGCGGATCCGTACCGTGAACCGGTGACTTCCCGGATCCACACCCGGTCTGAACAGATACGGTCAGAACAGTTGCGGCAAAAAACAACATCAGAAGCCGGATGCGGCGCCGGACAGAATACTTTTTCCCCATCATGAATAACTGATTGTTGTGCGGCGCTGCTTTGTCTTACTCCATGCTTTGCCCGGACAAAGATTGACGCCAGCTCCGCCGGCCGTTATTGAAATACCGGAATTCCCCATTTTGACGCTTCTGTGGCAATAATAGGAAACAATTTTTGTGTCTTTTCTTTTCTTTCCATGCTGATACAGATTGAACGACGCCGAACCGGATTTTGTCTTATAAACATTTGCTCCTTTACCGAACGCCTGCGGAAAAGCAAACTTGATTCCCCGGTTAGGAACAGCGTTCACACTCATTTTTCGATATTTGATTTTGCTTTTTTTCCAGCCGCCTCGTGTACCGTTCGTCAGGGAATAAGACGCCCGGCCTTTTTCCTTTGACGTATTCAAACCGCCGCCCCATGCGGCCGCGATCTTATCGGAAAACAGACCCAGCTGAAAAGGATAACGCAGTTTATAAGAAAGAACCACATGATAATCCGGCTTCTTCCTGCTTTTATCGGCTACTGCCTGCGTATATTTCATCTGCGTCGAGGCGATGCTCCCGGAAGCCTGAACCGGTTGCCTGATCTCTTTCTCGTCTCTTTCATCCGCGCTTTTCAGGGCCCCCAGCACCGATGCGTCCAGTTCCTTGATGAACCTGATTTCCGTATCGTCAAGCTTGTATTTTCCTTTTAACGTCTTTCTGCTGCTGCGGCAGATTTTCCTGACCGCCTTTTTCTCACGTGTAATCTCAGCGTCTGTGCAGCCCATCTTTTTTAATTCTTTCCGGCTTTTTTTCAGAATGTTTTCCATTTCAGAAAGATTGTCAATTTCCTTTGCAATCGTACTGATTTCCACTCTTCCGCCTTTCCTGACCACATTGTACAACTCTCGTCGATCGCTGTCCGACAAAGCCTGAACAGTGTCTTTTGTATAGCCGCGTTCCAGCAGCGCCTGATTCATTCCGTTTTCTGAGATTCCGCTGCCTCCTCCGGTTCCCGCAAAAACGACACCGGCAGAGCATGTGTAAATCACCGCGGCAAAGGCCAGACACGCCATCCATTTATTCTTCATGTTCATCTCCTTATATATTGAACCCACAAAAAAAGGAACTCCTGACAAAGTTCCTCAAAAACACCCTTTTCAAAACAAAATCCGGCCATACCGACCGGATCTTTTTGTAAATCGCTATTTCCTTTTCCTGATGCATCGCTGCAGAAATTCATTCTCAATCGTCACGATCTCCTCGGACCAGAACTCGGATCCGCCATGATCACCACCCTGCACAACGTAAAACTGAACGTCTTTGCCGCAGCTCTTCAGCTTCTGATACAGCTCCGCGCTCTGCCGCGGATTGACCTGACGATCCTTTGACCCGTGAATGATCAGCACCGGCGGCATGTCAACCTCTTCGCTGATATGGTATACAGCCGAAGCCTGTTCCACGAGATCCGGATGATCTTTCAGCGCGACGCCGCCAAGAAGAAGCCCCTCAATACTATCCGCTTCACCCGAATTCAGCTGCACCGGAAACCCATCCGGCATATCCAGCGTGACACAACCGTATAGATCAAGAACTCCCAGAACATCCGCTGAAATTCCCGGGAAGAGATTGGTGTCCTCATCGTCATCATCCATCAAAACACTGAAAATTGCCGTGTGACCGCCCGAAGATGTCCCGGAGGCAAAAATCTGATCGGGTATGACACAATACTCGTCTGCATGCTTCTTCATAAATCGGATCGCATTATGCAAATCAATAACCTGCGCCGGGAATGTCGCCTGGCGGGAATGCCTGTACTGGACCGCCGCGATCACATACCCCTGCTCCGCCAGATGCGTGAGTTTAGGCAGAAGATGATACATTTCCTGTTCCTCCCAGCCCGATCCCTGCACAAAAACAATGCACGGATATTTTTTCTCCGGCGAATTCCGGGTGACCGGCTGCAGAATCTGCAGACAAAGGCGGATACCGTCAACCACAGCATACTCAACATCATGCGCGTAATAACAACCCATCTCATCACCAGTCGTCGGCAGGTTCACAGCCCCTTCCGGAAGGTCGGTAAACTCGGGATATTCTTCATAAGTCCAGTCTCTCAGTTCCATCATGTCCTCCAATTATCGATCATCAAAACCTTATTTCATACTAATTTGCCGGCAAAACCCCTGTTCAGCGGACGCCGTCCGACGCCCCGATTTGTACTTTGCCGTTCATAGTCCATAGTATACAGGAAATACCGATCATTTTCAAAAATTTAAACTATTTACTGCGTTTTTTGACAAATCGATTTTTTCTGCCCCACAAAACAACTATAATAAGACAAAACGCCGCTCCGGCCGTCAGAATCCATTTCCCGAGCGAAGTCCCGTCGCCGGTTTTAGGAGAAGTGGCCCTGGCTTTAAATTGCTTCACTGATTTCATTCGCTTCGATGGTTTCACCCGCTTCG
>ONJN01000177.1 GCA_900318155.1 uncultured Eubacteriales bacterium | reverse complement strand
CGCTTCGATGGTTTCACCCGCTTCGGCCTCTTAGATGGTTTTATACGTGTGACCTTCGCTGGCCTCTTTGGTGATACAGGATGGTTCTTCTTCGTAACTTTTTTCGGCTTACTCTTTTTCACCAGAATCTCCACGCACTGCTCGCTGCTGTTGATGTCTTCATGACTTGCAACCGTTTTTCCATTCTGCAGAAGTCTTTCAAACGCAACGACTTTTTTCCCTTCCAGCGGCTCAGAATTAAAGACAAAACAGACCTGGACCTCACCATCTGCCTGTTCCGCAGTAAACGTTGTACTTGCGGTTACCGTATGCCCGCTGTCAGATACAGCGTGGCCGGTCTCCTGATCCATCAGCGTTCCCTGGACCGTATACTCTTCACCGGGCGCCAGATTACTGTACCGGACGGTATCCACAATTTCCGTTCGCCCCCCGGGTTCCGCTGCTCCGATCCCGGTTTCCGGATTGGCCGCAATGGTCGAGACCGCCGGATAGAAGACCGTCTGCGCTTCATCCGTAAGATCAGCATGTGACGCCACCTTAATACCCGACGTCTTAAGATCTTCATAGACTACAACCGTCTTCCCGTTCAAAAGCGTGGAGTCAACTGTAAATTCCATTTCAACCGTGCCTTCCGCCGCCTCCGGCGTAAACGTCTTTTCAGAAACGATCTCATTCCCGTCCGCATCCGTCAGGTACTCCCCGCTGCCCCGATCAACGAGTTTCCCATGAACGGTGTACACCTTCCCCGGAATCAGATTGGAATAATCAACCCGGTCAACAATCGTTTCTTTACCGGAAAGCTGACCGGTATGAGTCTCTGTTTCTTTGTCCTTTGCTTCCGTCGCGATTTCCGGATAAAAGACCGTCTGATCCTTATTGCTGAGATCCTCATGAGAAGCAATCTTCTCCTGACCATAATACAGCGACTCAAACGCTACGACAGACTGCCCCTTCAGACTCTCTGCGTCGACCGAAAACGCCATATCGACCGAACCTTTCTCGCCATGCTTCCCGGCCTTCAATATCGTTTCCCCGGTCACCTCATTTCCTTCCTTATCTTTTAACACTTCGCCGCTTTCACGATTCATCAGTTTCCCGCGAATCTTGTATTCCTTATCCGGATCGAGATGGACATAAGTTACCTTGTCGACAAAAGTCTTCAAGTCGCCCGATTCTTCATTTTCCGATACGCCCTGGGAATCTTTTGTCCTCTTGTCCCGGGCCTTAGTCTCCAGATCCGGTTTCCGGTAATCACTGAAACGCAGCTCCAGACTCTTTGTCGCGCCTTCCTTCACTTCAAATGGCAAAGGCTTTTTATCCAGCTGATATCCAGCCGGCGCTTTTGTCTCATAAAGATCATATTTCCCGGCCGGGACCGGACTGAGCTCAACTTCGCCGTTACTGTTTGTGACAAAAACGGTCTTTCCTTTGACTGAAAGCCATTTGCCCGTGCTGCGGTTCTTGATCTTAAATGTCGTTCCTTTTTTACGAACTGCAGTGGCTCCATTCGAACTCTCCGCGTCAACTTTAATAATCCGGATCCCCAGCGGCTTTGACTTATCCACTCCCAGATTGATCTGCAGCGTTTTCCCGGAATTATAAGTCAGTTTGATGATCTTCTGCTTAAGCCAGTAAACATTTTTGCTTCCGCTTGTCTGGAGCACATAATAACGCCCGCTCAATCCGTTCCCGGACACCGGAAGAAGCTTTGAGGCCGCAGTTTTTCCAGTGCTTTTTACAGTCAGTTCCTGTTTGTACGCAGCCGGTGTCTTCGCATAGCCGTTTTTGCCATATTCTTCCGGCCAAATCCTGAATTTGGCACCGGATTCCGCTGATACTTTCCCCTTTGTATTCGCTTTCTTCTTTACAAGGATCAATCGGTTCCGTTTTGGCGCCGGAAACGTCAGTGACAGCTTTGTCTGCGACCGATCGCCCTCACCACAGAAACCGATGTCCTGACACGCCTTTTTCCCCCTTTTCGGTGCGTCAAAATAATACGGCTGGTAATTCTGATACGAAGACTTTACTGTTCCCGTTGTAAATGTTTTTTTACCGGCCGAATAAGCTGACAAAACGTAAAAACGGCTCCCCGTCTTCATTTTGACTGTTTTCCCCGCGGCATGCGTCTTCTTATCCGAAACCGTTACTATACTGAAACCCGACGGAACCTTGAAGGAGACGCTATCTCCCGACGCCTTTGCATTGAACTGCCATACCGGTGATTTCCATCCCTTCTTCAGGTTCAGAATTGTATATGAACCTGAAACCTTTTTAAAAGAAATCGCTGTATTAAACGGGGGAGCGGGCAGTTTGCCGATAAAGGCATACGCACTCTTCACGGCTTTCTGCCAGTCTTTATTCAGTTTCTTCCCATGCGCGAACTTGAAGGAACCTGTTCCTTTATAGGCATAGGCAATGACCTGGTGTGAAAAAACGTACGCCTGATCGCCCCCTTTTGCGACCGCTTTGGCGTTGAACTTCTTTGATGACTTATAGCCCGATGCCCATTTTTTTATCCCTGCGTTAAAGCCGGGATAGCCATAAGAATAATACAGCATTTTCGCTGGCTTTCCGCTTTTCGAAAGCGTTTTTGGTGTAAAACTGACTTTTTTGCCAAATCCGGTCGGTGCCGATTTTGTCGTCTCCATACAATAGGCGATCTGCCATTTTCCGTTGATCAGAATGTGCTTTTTCCGGTCATAAACACCGCTGTACCAGATCTTCTTACCGTAACTCTGATAAACCGCTTTTGAAGCCGCGTAAGCACCGCTCCCCCGGTCCTGGAACGCCGATGTCAGGATAAACAGCAGAACCAGCAGTAAAACCAGACATTTTCCTGATCGTTTCCTTATTCTCCCCATAACGTATAACCTCCTTTTCCCAAATGAAAATCCGCCCGGCTGCAACACGGACGGATCACAATTTACATTTATTTACATTTTTTCACGATACAATCATACCACGTTTTTTCTCTCCTTACAACACCCGATTTGTAATAAATTTACATTTTTGTGCGTTGAGAGCTTTCCGAGAAGCGTTCCGTCTCCTCAAACCGTTTATTAATCAAGGTTCAGTTTATTAAACAACGCTTAAAAGAATGTTAATATTTCTTAAGTTTTATTGTATACAATCATATATATTAAACAATAACATTCCTGATTATTTGTAATAGAACAACAAACCATCCTTGCTCAGCGTGATTAAACTGTGAATTTTCTCATTAACGGCTGAACTTTTCATAAGAATTGTTTATAATAGACAAAACGTCGAACAAAAGAAGTGATTCACATGGGGGAGGGAGTTTATTTTGAAGAAACCGCATATTTTATGCTGTACACTGGCAGTCATAATCGGAATTGCATTTATGCCGATGGCCACCTTTGCAGCACAGCAGTTCAGCAGTATTACAAAGCCTGCTAAAACGAACAGCCATACAACAAAAAGTATGCAGGTTAATCTGACAAAGATTAAAAAAACAGTAACGAAAGACGATTCCACAGTTCTGATTATCGAAGATAATAAAAAAGCGAAAAAAGATGTTGTGATTAAGAAAATGCCGGTTTATTCTCATTCTTCGATTAAGAGATATGAGGATCACTCCGCAATCACCGCGAAGGGAACCCCGAATTACAGGATTTCCAACATCCTGGCAAAAGCCAGACAAGACGGTACACTTGAAGTGGACGGCCGGAAGGTTGTCGCCATGGGACAGTCCTACGGACAGGTCGGTGACAAATTCAACATCACTCTGGAGACAAACGGCAAGAAGCACGTTCTTCGCGTCATTCTGGGCGATACAAAGAAAAACTGCGATACCGCAAAAGGCGCCGGATACCATTGCGCGGACGGACACATCGTCGAAGGCATCGTAAACGCCAAAATGCTTCCGCCATCCGCCAGATTGCACGGCGATCTCAATTCCGTTCCGGGATGGGAAGGAAATGTAATAAAAATCGAAAAAATCAAATAACGATTCTCTATAAATCCATCTGCGAAAGGCTTGATAATAATCAAACCTTTCGCGCTTTTTTTGTTTTAACGATATTAACAATTCGGCTCGTGCCCAGTCTCGACGCGCCCAGTTCCATAAACCGCTGTGCGGTTTCCAGCGAATCAATCCCGCCGGCCGCCTTGATCTGAACACTCGGCCCGACATTTTCCGCAAACAGACGCACATCCTCAAACGTCGCGCCGCCGTGTGAGAACCCGGTCGACGTCTTGATAAAATCCGCGCCTGCTTCCGTAACGATCCTACAGATCCTGATTTTCTCATCTTCACTGAGCAGGCAGGCCTCAACAATGACCTTCAGAATATGATTGCTGCAGATTTCCCGGATCCGTTCAATCTCATTTCGGACGTAATCGTCCTCTCCTGCCTTCAGCATGCCGACGTTGATCACCATGTCGATCTCATCCGCCCCGTCCATAAGCGCCGCCCGCGCTTCATATTCCTTAACGGCGGACATCATATTTCCGTTTGGAAAGCCGATTACCGTACAGACAGGGATCCGGCCTCTGAGGTATTCCTTTGCCATCCGGACAAAACACGGCGGGATACAGACCGCCGCAGTCTGAAAATGAAGCGCGTCACCGCAAAGTTCCCGGATCTGCGCCGGAGTCGAGTCCGGATGAAGCAGCGTATGATCACAGGCCGCCAGTATTTTCTTAACGTCCATTTCTGCACTTCCCCCTTAATACGCCATCAGTTCAATAACTTCATCCAGATCTTCAACATATTCCTCGCCGTAACGCTCGACGATCCGTATCAGCTCGCGGCAGATCGTTTCCATTCTCGTGTTAAAATCAAGCGGATAAGCATCCTCCCCTTTTGAATAAATGTTCAATGTGTCATGATAACACTCAATCTGCCACTTGAACGTGTTATCGCCAGATGCTTCCCCTGTCATATAATGCTCTTTCCATTTTTCAACCGAGATGAGGACATGGAAGAGCAATTCCGGTGCTTCCATCGGAACATCAAAGGCAAAGGAAAAATAACCTGCCGCAGTTCTGAGCCCTCTGAATCGAAACGAGCCGTCTTCATGTTCGATCAGATCATACATACACATCCCCGTGAGCCGGCTCCCGTATTCTAAATGAAATGACATAATCTTTCTCCATTAATCCATCAAAACTTAATCAAACACAGCCGAACCGAATCAGATCATACAGATCCTGCTTCATTTCCTGATAACCGAAACAAGTCAGTTCAGCAGAGCCGCCCCTGGCAATTCTTTTGTCAGATTCCGACAAAGTAATCCTTTCT
>ONJN01000095.1 GCA_900318155.1 uncultured Eubacteriales bacterium | reverse complement strand
TGAATCAGTGATTGAATGAGGACTGACACGAAATCAGGATTCCTGAAAAACTGTGAACAGCTGTCGGCAGGCGTTCTTTGACGGATAATTCTTGCCGTTATTTTCCTGATCTGATAGAATAATAACAGGTTCGTGTGTTACTGTAAAAATCCGCTTTGACTGACAGAGGTGCATATGGTGTTTTGCCATAAAAAAGAGATCCCCGAAAGGATCTCAATGATCAGAATATTGGAATCAGTAATTCCTGATCATGTTCAGGATTTGCATATCATCAGTTTTTACCATTATCATCAATCTGAAGAAGATACAGCCTCTATTTTGAAAATCAGTTTTTTTGCTTTGTAAACAATTTCACTGGACGTTTCATCTATCACAGGATAACGAACGAAAAAGATGAGTTGCCCTTTATCCAGCTCTTCCTGAGTAACCTGCCAGTCTCCTTCCCAATATTTTTCATCTCCGGCTTCCAGAACAGGTGAACCAAACTCCTCCACTTGTGTATGATCCGGATAGTACAATTCCACAGGACCCGGAAATGCCCCGTCACCGGCATTTTTGATTAATAGACTCACTTTTATCTGTTTCGGTCCCGAAAAAACATAGCCTTCCGGAAGTTCACCATGGCATTCCAGCAATGCTGAATTACTATTGTCCTTTTTGCCGCTTGTCATTGAGCTGCAAACCGCGCACCAGATATCGCTCTCTTTATCAGCAAAACCAAGGTCTTTGATCACGAAATCCGTTAACAGTTTCCCTTCCCTGTCAGAAAGCGCCCATTCCTGTCCACGCCTTATAAGAAATCTGTCTTTACCAAAGCATCTTATTTCTTCGCATTCCAATGGGAAAGCTATTTCATTCCCCTCCTGGTCAAGGACATATTGGATCCCGTCTTCAGGAACAAAATAAGTATTGTCATAATCCATCGTTATTGTATGTTTATAACCTCTGGTCAATATCGTACCGTCAGATTTCATCAAAAAATATTCCCCGCCATCCATTACAGGGGCTCTGTCATTGACAATTCCGTTATATGCACATACAACGTCACCATATTCCAATGCGTCATTCAACCTGATATGATCAACATCATATTTTTTGATAATCTGCCCATTACTGTCAATCAGGCAATACTGACCATCAATATACCCAATTGCCTTACCGTTATGGAAAAATCCCACTTCATCGAAAACCGCATCCGTCAATTCTTTACCGTTCGCCCGAATGAAACCATATTTGCCGTCTCTTTTATACCATCCGATAGATTCGGAGAAATTTGAGAGGTCGTCGTAAATATAATCTGTTATATGTTCCCCATCCAGTGAAATAATCGCACCTTTGAATGAATTATAAAGTGAAAAATCTATTATGCAGCCATCAGTAACTGTAGGCATATATGCAACGAATTTGATTTCATTGCCATAAGGTTCAATAATACAATATAAATCATCCGATTCCCCTTTATGGGCAAAGAAAACTTCATTTGCATCACTATAAGTTATATGATCATATGTGAAATCTATAATTGATTTCCCATCCGTATTAATAATCCCGTATTTTCCATTTTTGCTGACTGCAGCCAATCCAAAGCGGTTAAAATCCGAAGCATGCTCATAAACAGCAGGAATTACCAGTGAACCGCTTCTGTTAATAAACCCATAAAAGCCCTCATCCGGCACGCCTGTCTTTGAAACAGTTCCTTTAAAAACCCTTGCACGATCATTACTGAAAGGATACGCATAATCATACTGCATATCCACCATTACCTGGCCATTTTTATCAATGTATCCCCATTTTTCATTCTCAGCAATTGAAAAACCGCAAAGCAGGACAGCCAGGCAGATAACAATCAGAACAACTATCCACTTTTCTCTATGCATTCATCATTCCTCCGGATATTATACTAAGCCTTTTGTTATTTCATTCTAACCCGTTTTCCTATATGTTTATAAGTATAAACTCACACTAATCAATTGTCGCATTGCATATAGGGCCGCAGGTATTCTCGCAAATCCGGATCACACACATATACCAGGGCGCCATGAATTCCACGAGTCAGCAGTGTGGCATAGATGTTAATGATATATTTCCGTAATGCTTCTTCATCATTTCCAACGGCTTTGCCCAGGGAATCCTTATAGTTTTTCTTTATCACTTCAATACGACCGTTTGTCTTGTTATAGGTAATCTCCGGCCCGAAAATAACACCGACATAATTCAAGTCATACCCCTGTACGGTGTGGATACAGCCGACTTCATACGGCAGTCTGTTCGAATTGATCCAGTCAGTGTATGTGCGGTTCCAGAGATATCCTCGTCCGATATTGATATCCCGAACGTCTGTATCTTTCGGCAACCCCTTTGAAATCCATTTCCATGCGTATCCCGCAACAGCGCAGGACAATCCATATTCTTTATCCAGCCGGTTGATCTCATCCATCATCTGGTCAATGTCATCATACATTTTCAGCGTGTAACCTTTGAACGGGCCATGTGGAACAAGGGCAATGAATGGGCTATTTGTGTCTTCCCGCATGATCAGCCGGCCATGATCATCAAACGCATTTGGGAAGCCTGTGGGGGCATTCAGGACCTCTTTAATATACTGGATATAGTCATCGCCGCCCAGGCAACGAAGCTGGGATGTCAGCTTTAGCCTCTGGATGCTTTGCCGGCTGATTGTCCTGTCAAACATATCCTTTGTAATATCGGAGGGCTTGACTGATTGATCTGAATCGTAGAAAAGAAGCTGCATGTGACTGGAGCGAATGATCCATTCCAGCTCAGTTCCGTTTTCCGGCAATCCAAGCAATCTGTTTATCTTATCGTGTTGAGGATATTGACTTAAGGCTTCTCTTCTGTGGAGCCGGTGCGCTTCGTCACAAACAAGCAGATCGAACGGTTCATTTAATGCGGCTTTTGCCGCCTCAGCCGGTGTCATAATCAGATTGTCCGGCATGGAGCGTATTGTTTTGAATACATTCTTGAGGGTCTGACGGAGGGATTGCTGGGGAACAATAAACCCGATTCTCAGCTTTTTGCCGGAACGGATCAGTGCCTGCAATTCACTCACATCTGTGGCTTCAGCTGTTTCATCAACTTCATAGGTATTGTTATTCAGGTCTGCCAGCAGCTTCAGCAGGAAAACGGCCAGGATCGTTTTGCCGGTACCGGC
>ONJN01000062.1 GCA_900318155.1 uncultured Eubacteriales bacterium | reverse complement strand
GTGAACGAGCTCATTGAGGATCTTGAATGGGCACGGGAGACGTATCTGAAGGTTGGGAAGATTTTTCTCTGCGACGGGGACGCGCTTTGTCTGGCGACCGAAAAACTGATGGTGATACTGGATAAAATCAACGAGCTTTTTCCGGAATGTCAGCGCGTGAACGTGTATGGGAACGCGAAGGATGTTCTGCGAAAAACGCCGGAAGATCTGAAGCTGCTTCATGAGAACGGCGTGAAAATGATCTATATCGGCGCGGAGTCCGGCAGCGATCAGGTTTTGAAGGACGTGAACAAAGGCTCGACGCGCGCGCAGATTATTGAGGCGGTTCACCGCATTGAGGAGAGCGGCATCCAGGCTTCCGTCACGTTTATTTCCGGGCTGGCCGGTAAAGCGGGATGGCGGGAGCACGCGGTTCAGACGGGTACGATGATCAGTGAAATGAACGCTTCGTACGTGGCGCTTCTCACACTGATGCTGGATTCACGGGCGCCGATCGTTCAGAAGATCCAGTCGGGCGAGTTTGAACTTTTGTCGGCGGAGGAGGTCATCGCGGAGACTTATCTGATGATTGAGAATATGAATCCGACGAAGAGCTGCGTGTTCCGGAGCAACCACGCGTCCAATTATTTTTCGCTGAGGGGTAATCTGCCGGAGGATAAGAAGATGATGCTGGATCAGCTGGATATGGTGATGAAGAATACAGGAATGCTGAAACACGAGTTTTTGAGGATGCTGTAAGTGGAGCCGGGCGCGGGATCCGGAATTCACGCTGCCGCCGGGCGAGGTGCGGAAACAGGAAACGGGCGCGGTGAGCCGGACACGTAACCTGGAACGCGCAGCCGGATATGTGAGCGAAACCAGAAGCAGAAGCAGGAATCCGGCGCCCGGACCAGGAACGGCAGGGCTTTGTCGGGAATAACAAAAGGTGGCTGTAATGGAAGAGAAAAGATCGGACAAAATAAGTGAATACCTTGTCGCGAGGCTGAGCGACTATGTTTTTGACGAGTTTTCGGACGCGTATCTTGAGAAAGCCGGTCTACAGAACGTGCTGAAGGGTGTTCCGATTCCGTTCCGGAAGGACCAACTGGCGGAGCCGACGACTTCTGCGGTGAAGATTGCGTCCAATATGGCCTTTGTCATCGGCTGCGACAGGGATTTTAAGTACAAAGAAAACTATCTGGCGTTTATTTTCAGAACCTTTTCTAAGGACTTTGCCATACCGCTTGTTAATGAAGGCATTGAGGTCGGCGATCAGGGTGATCACGAGCTGGCGTGCGTCTATTTTCGGGCGGCGATGGAGATCGATCCGGACCTGATTCAGGCACTGGCCTGCTACGGCAAAGCCTGTCACGGCGCTTTTGAGAACGGAACCGGCGACGAATACATCGGCTGTTTCAAGGCAGAATCGCTGCACGCTTTTGAACAGCTTACGCTCAGGGATCCGGACAATGAAATGGCTTATTATTATCTTGGATACGCCTACCTGAATCTCGGCCTGTACATGAAGGCAAAGCTGACTTTTGACGATTTCATGCGGCTCTCAAAGAATCAGGAGCTGCGCAGAGACATCTCCGTTATGCTGGAAAAGCTGCGTGAACCGGTTGTGATCGAGGAAGGCTGCAACGCAGTAATCGGCGGGCGGTATGAGTCGGGGATCGAGATTTTGTCGGCCTACGAGACAAATGATCATTACAATACCTGGTGGCCGCTGTGGTACTATCTCGGTGTGGCTTACCAGGAGCTTGGCTGCATTGATGAAGCTAAGGAACGATACCTCCGGGTTTTAAACTTTTCGCCGAGCAATATCGACGCGATGGAGCGGCTCATTGAGATCTGCACAGTGCAGGGGGATCTCGAAAAGGTTGAGAAGTACAGAACTAAGATAAAAATCGTCTGTCAAAACGCTGAGCGGGACCGCGAAATGAAGCGCAGCGCTGCGGGCATTGACGCGTCGTGACCCTCGGCACTGGCGAATTTTGCGTCCGGCATTGACGCTGTCCGGTGCCGGGCATCAACTCTTTTTGACCCCGGACATTGAAGCGTCCGGCCACCCTGCATAGAAAGGAAAAAGTATGACTAAAATGATTACTCTGGGAATTAGCACCGACGCGCATTCACAGATGAAGGACATCACAGCGGAAGTGAAGAGGGCTGTCGCGGAGACCGGCGTCGAAAACGGCGTCTGCATTCTTTTTGTCCCTCATACTACCGGCGCAGTCACGATCAACGAAAACGCCGATCCGGACGTGGTCCGCGATTTTCTTTATGAGATCGATAAAGTTGTTCCGTGGAATGACGGCTACCGGCACTACGAAGGGAATTCGGCAGCGCACCTGAAGGCGAGCATGATCGGATTCTCGGAGACGATTCTGATCGAGAACGGAAAGCTTGTTCTCGGCACCTGGCAGGGGATTTATTTCACGGAATTTGACGGGCCGAGGAGAAGAAAGCTTCATATTAAAGTGCTGGCTGGTTAGAGCGCCGCGCCCGATCAGCCGCGCCGGCGGAGGCTGTTTTTTAACAGAAATTCAATTTGTTTGTCTTTGTATAAAATCACTTTCCTGGTGGGGCACTGGATGTGGCCGAGAATATTAAATTAATGAAAAAGTTCTGAAAAAGGTCTTAAAAATATTTTGTAATTCTTGTATAAACTGTTGAATTGCAGGGATTGCTGTGATACTATGAAATGTATCAAAAAGGACCAGTTAGCTGGTTAACAGAGTGTTAATTGTGATGAATCGGTGAATAAATTGAGGGATAAGTGTTTGTCAAAAGGGAGGAAACAATTGGTTAATTCAAGAGGGAGATTAGTAAAATCGGGTGTCATCGTACTGGCAATAATGGTTGCTGTATGTTTCGGTGCGCCGCAGGTTCGGGCGGAGACCGCGCCGGGCGGAGGTTCTCCTGCAGCGGGAGCGGATCTGACTGACAGCGTATCGTCGCTTGAAGGGCCGGAGGTTGTAAAGCTTTCACCTCCGCATACACTGACGGCGTTTACAACGTCGTCCAAATCCGACATCGGCTTTACCGACCGGATGCTGAACAACAGAAAAGTAATGCTGAAGTGGTCTAAAGTCAAGGGCGCGGATTCCTATACCGTTCATTATTCATACAGCAAAGACCGCGGCTATAATCCTCTGGACACGACAAAGAAAACTTCTTTAACTGTCGCTTTGACCATGGGGGATCTGGTATACATTAAAGTAACGGCAAATAGGGACGGCGTTCAGGGTGATTACTCGCACTGGGTGTCCGTTGTACCGGGCATCGATGACGATGTTTCCAGCATCCGGATCCTGGAGAAGGTTTCGCTGATTAAAGCCGGGACGAGTGCTGTGTTTATGGCCAGAGACGATAAAAGTTTCAACCGGGATGTGCGTTGGGAATCTTCCAATCCGGGAATTGCGACTGTTGATGACAGTGGCCGGGTCAAAGGCATCTCAGGCGGCAATGTAAAAATTTACGCGATCGCGCATAACGGTGAGTATGATACGGCTAAGGTGTTCATTAAAGAAGAAAAGGTAGAGGTGCCGGATGTTCTCGGAACCGCCGGGAAAGAAGCAGTATCCCAGCTTAAAGAGAGGCATCTGAAGCCGGTCATTAAGAAAGAGACGTATAAGATCAAAGACCTGCAGCAAGACTATCCGAACTATTTCTTCGGTCAGGTTATTGAGCAGAGTGCCGCCGCCGGCATCAGTATCAGGAAAGACAGTGAAGTCGTTCTGACGGTTGCTGTACCGGATAAGAAGGATAAAGAAACAATGTCTGCCGAGAAACTGGGCGGCAAGTTTGCATGGCCTGCAGTCGGCAATTATACAATCACGTCCAACTTCGGAAAACGAACTTCACCGGGCGGAATCGGCTCCACGTATCATAAAGGTATTGATATTGCCGGATCAACGGGCGATGTGGTAACGGCCGTTGAAAAAGGAACAGTGGAAAAAGCAGAAAGCTATGAAGGCTATGGCAACTGTGTCATCATCGATCATGGAAACGGACTGAAGACTTTGTATGGACATCTGAGCAAGATCACGACAAAGGAAGGCGATGAGGTCGAGATGGGAACTAAGATCGGTGAGATCGGTTCGACCGGTAATTCAACCGGACCGCATCTGCACTTCAGCGTTGCTCTGGACGATAAGTTTGTTAATCCGAAGCCGTATCTCTTTGGTAAGGATCAGCAGATCAGAGAAACCGAGGTAAAAGACGCGACGGTGTCCGAAGATAAGGATACGGATAAAGATTCTTCAAAGAAGCATAAGAAGAAAAAGAAGAAATCTGAAAAAGAAGCCGATAAGAAGACTGTAGATAAAAGTAAGACGCCGGATAAACCGACGGCTGAAAAGAAGAAGCCTTCGACAAAGCCGGTCAATAAGCCGGATAAAAAGAAGGAAAACAGGAAACCGGCCGATAAGAAGAAGCAGAAGACCGATCAGACAAAGAAACCGGCTGATAAAAAGGATACCGGAAAAGATAAAGACAAGAATAAGGACAAAGACCAGAATAAGAAACCGGATACACCTAAGCCGGACCATGGTTCTGACGATACAAAGCCGGACAGCGGCTCTGCAGCCGGTGACAACCAGCCGAAAACAGAAGAAAACAGCTGATCGCCGGATACGGATCGAGTTCGTCGCTGAAGGGGACGTACCGCTTCGGAAAAGAAAATGAACAGGAATGAAAGCAGCCCGGATACTTTTCCGGGCTGCTTTTTTACGGGCTTCGTTTTGTCCTGATAAAAAACTGCCGCGCCGAAGGACTTGTCCGCGCGGCGGTCGTACCGGGATATTAATAAGTTTTACAAAATCATTTTCAGTACTTCTTCGCTGGAAGCGTCTTTGATAAAGTTGAAGATCCAGAGGCGGAGGTCATTGATGCATTCCGGGTCAATCAGTACGCGCTCTCCGACAAGGTAGCCGCTGACATCATTCATCGTCACTTCTTCTCTGGTTACGATATGTGCCAGTGACTGTCTGGCTTCGCCGGTGGTGACCATGTAGCCGTTTTCGTCAATGATACCGAATTCATATTCCTCATAGAGTCTGCCGTCTTCCAGTCTGTTTGAATACTCGACTTCCAGTGTGATGGTTTTGTCGGTTACTGTTTTCAGGTCGATTTGTCTTCTCAAAAGTTATTCCTCACTTTCTTCTGTCATGCTTTCCTGCGGCGATACTATGCAGGAAGCTCGCTTTCAGTTATTTATCAGCGTTTATGCCGGTTCCGGCTCCAGGTGTCGGGGGATTCATCATCTGCCTGTTTTGAAAACGTCAGAAACGTCCGGACTGCCGGATGACTTCAGCATATCGGCGATATCCCCTGAACCTGTCCCTGAGTTCTCTTTTTCGGCTTCTTCTAATGCTTCCGCCATTTTTGCGGCCTGCTTTGCTTTCATCTCTTTCAGTTGTCTGACTTTTTCCTCGATGATAGCGTCTTCTTCAGCTCTTTTAATCTCAGCGGCGGTCATAGGTTTCTTTTTGACTGCGGCAGGTTCCGGTTCTGTCAATTCCGGTTCTGTGTTTTCTGCAGGTTGCGGCGCTGCGGGTTCCGGTTCCGTTGTCGGTGCCGGGGTTTCAGCTGGTTCTGAGGCTGTTGTTGGTTCTGTATCCGTTGAGGCGGTCGGTGCCGGGGTTTCCATCGGTTCAGTCGGTTCTGCCGGTTTTGCGGCTGTTACAGGTTCTGGCTCCGCGTCGTTGGTGTTATCGGTATCAGGTGCGGTCGCTGTGACGTCTGCCTCCCCG
>ONJN01000064.1 GCA_900318155.1 uncultured Eubacteriales bacterium | reverse complement strand
GGGTAAGTTGGCGTTTGAGGGGTAAGTTGTGGAAGTCGGGGTGTCCCGGCTGTTTTTATCGGTAGAAATGTTCATACATTGTCTGTATAATAGACGGGGAGAAATATGTATTTCTGGAGGTTGAAATAGTGGATTCAAACAGGCTTCTGATGACTCAGATCCCGAAAATATCTGCCATCTATTATGGCTTATTCCAGTCGGGTTATAATTACTTCTCCATCGAGCGTAGTCGTGAGCATATCGCATTGTTGCATGATTTCATTGAAGAAGGCAGCTCAGTAGCTTTTTTCTCCGAGGCAAGCCAGAATACTTGTGATGTTTATTCGTATTGGCCGCGTGCTTGTATAATGGAAGCTGCATCTTTTTATCTCAATGATAACAATATGACTTTTCGTGACTTTGGAACATTTCAAAGAAAAATCATGTCAGCGGGAAATATCTCGGAAAAAGAACGAGATGATGCTTTATGGAACTGGATATCAAACCTTCCGACAGCACTTTCTGATATTCTCTCAAACGAATTGTTTTCAAAGTACATGGAATGGGAGAAAAAATGGATTGCCGAGCAGAATAATATACATAAACAGGAATTAGAGTTGATCGAAAGATGTTTGGACTGTTGTGTGAATCAATGGCAATCTCCGGTGCAAAGCATTCAAATATGCATTAATCCGATTAAATGCGTGTATTCTTCTGACTATCACTTGGTAGACTCCTGTTTCATCTTTAGCTCAGGAGCTCTTAGAACGGAATCTATTATTCATGAGTTTCTTCATCACATGGTGCATCCTGCAGTGGAACAACAAAAGGAAGCAATACTAATGCGTAGGCCCATGAACAAACAGTTGGATAATTCATACTATCTTTCGGGAGATGATGCTGGAATAATCAATGGTTTTGAGGAAACTGTTGTGAGGGTATTGACCGAAAAAGTTATGAACGGGGCGTATCCAAGGGATCTATTGTCTTGTATCAAAACCATTTTGGAAGAAAGTTAAATCTTCATTCGCAGCTTTCGATTTTTGAGGCAACCACCCATGAAGCAGATCACAAACAAAGAATACGAAGAGTGGCAGAAGTACAAAGCGGAGAAAGCGAAGGGCCACATCCTGCTGCCGGATGCCGTCCGTTTCATCTGCGAGGCCAACGGCTATCAAGCGTTTTGTTAATGTAAAACTACGGATCAAAAAATTGCAAATAAATATCCTTAACTGCTTTTTGATATTTTATAGACGTTGTCGGGGCGTAGTAGATAACGATCTTAAGGTCTCGCTTCCTGGTTTCAATTTGCTGCTTTCTTGTTTCAATGTGCTACATTGTTGAATTGTTCACGTTTTTTTGTTATAATTAAATACACATAAAAAAAGTGAGGAATCCCCGCAATTATCAGAAAGGATGATGGCATGTTATCTATGGTAAAACAGTTTTTTTCGGTTATTCTGTCTCTTTTGTTGTTCCTGTATGCAGGGCTTGGGCGGTCCGGTTTTGATCGGGACGCCCTGAAACCGATGGACGGTGTCACGGTGGAAACGGTGACGATCGCATCGGAGGGACGGAATCTGGACGCGCTGCTGATCTCCCCGGATCCCCGGCCGGAGAACGCAACGGGGGTGCTTTGGATCCACGGCGGCGGCTATCTGACCGGTATGAAAGAGATGGCCTTTATGGGCAGGGCATATGAGCTGGCGAAGACCTACGGCGCGGTGGTGCTGGCGCCGGACTACACTCTCTCCGTCTTTTCCCCTTACCCGGCCGCGCAGCAGGACTGCTATCATTCGCTGCTCTGGCTGCGGGACAACGCGGAATCCATTGGGGTGAACGACAGTCAGCTGATGGTGGGCGGCGAAAGCGCCGGCGGCGGTCTGTGCGCCTCCGTGTGCATGATGGCCCGGGATTCGGGAGAAGTGAACGTGGCTTTCCAGATGCCTCTCTACCCAATGCTGGACAACCGCGACACGCCCTCTTCCGAAAAAAATTTCAGTCCGGTCTGGAACACTCCGCTGAACCACATGGCCTGGCGACTGTACCTGCGGGGGATTTCTGAGGAAGAGCTGACGCCCTACGCCGTCCCTGCGTTGCAGACGGATTACGCCGGTCTGCCGCCAGCCTACACCTTCGTCGGCGACGGTGAGCCGTTCTACTGCGAGACCCTTACGTATATCGAAAATCTGCAGAAAGCAGGCGTGGAGGCAAAGGCGGATGTGTATCACTACAACGTTCACGCCGTGGATATGCTGGAACCCATGAATGAAGTAGGCCGGATGGCGGCGGAGAACTTCTACGCCAACTTCGCCCGCGCGCAGCAGACGTTCTTCACGGCGCAGCCGGATGGAGTGTAACGGTTCCTCGGCGCCAGATTTTTCCCGAACCGGCGACGCCGATTGTCCTCATGTGATTGCCGAGAGTGTATATCACAAATCCAAACCCTTGAAGCTTTCCTTTATCGCGGATTAGCCAAGATGGGGTGCATCCAGTTTCGCCGTGGGGTGCATTTCTCCAAAGGTGGGGTGCAAAAAGC
>ONJN01000057.1 GCA_900318155.1 uncultured Eubacteriales bacterium | reverse complement strand
TTACGAACATTTGTTCTCTTTCTGGAAATGTGCTATAATATATTCGGTCGAAAAAAGAAGGGAATAAATTACACATGGAAATGAAGGAAAAAATTATAACGAGAAATTTTGTGTGTACATTTCTGGCACAGCTTTGTCTGGCTCTTGTAATGTATACATTGATGTCCACAATAACCGAACACGTGACAAAGCTGGGAGCAACGACCACAATCGCAGGGCTTGTTTCCGGTGTCTACGTTGTTGGCGGACTGTTTTCGAGGATTTACTCAGGCGGTGCCATGCAGAAATACGGATGGAAGAAAATCGCTGTCATATTCAGCATCATCCACTTTGTCTCAAGCATAATGTACAGTTTTTCCGGAAACATAGCGCTGCTCCTGGTTGTTCGCTTTATACATGGCATCGGGTTTGGCGCCACAATGAATGCAATTATGCTGATTGCCATGTCAAGTATGCCAAAGAGCCGGTACGGGGAGGCTACAGGATACTTTATGATGTCCGCGTCTCTCGGTGTCGCTATCGGACCTTTTGTCGGCGGGATAATATATGATACTTTTGGAGGACAAGGGTGTTTTACAGTGGCCAGCATTCTTTCACTGCTTGTTGTGTTTGGTGTGCTTTTCAGTGAGACAAGGAGTATTGATCCGTATTTTCAGAATCGCAGCATTCATGAAAACCGAGTACAGAAATCAGACAAAGTCTCAGAAAAAGCCACTGTATTTGATCATTTTCTTGAACGAAAAGCCATTCCGATCTCACTCAGTATTTTCTGCCTTTGTTTCGGATATGCTGCTCTGATGTCATTCTACCGATTATATGCGCAGTCAACAGATCTCAGAAAAGAGTTTTCTTATTTCTTCCTGATATATGCTGCGGTATTACTGGTTTCAAGACCGGCAGTAGGGAAACTGCAGGATAAGATCGGGGACAATGCGATCTGTTATCCCTGTATGGCGGGCCAGGTCATCGGGTTGATTCTTCTGGCATGGAAGCCGTGTATGGCGACAATCATTATCTGTGCTGTATGTGGAGCGCTGGGATACGGCACATTAAACTCTGTACTGAATGTCATAGTCAACCGTCAGGTAACAGACGAAGAGCGTTCAAGGACCGTTACAACGTATTGGGCATTCTCAGACGCCGGTGTCGGGATCGCGCCCGCGATACTCGGAAAGGTCGCATCTGCATTTGGATACCCGGCACTTTATTTTGCGGCGGCTGCTATTTCATTTCTCGCAATTCCGATCTACTGGTTGGTTCAGAGCCGTAAAACAGTGGATTAGTTTCGCTGGCAGTAACAACTTCTTCTGAGTTCGCTGGTCATAACAGTGAAAAGCCAGAAATGCCCACTGAGTCACTTTCCAGGCAGATACGCAGATATACTGTTTATTTACCTGGAGAACAACTCAATGGGCATTAGCAGGCGTTCCACTCGCTGCACAAGAACGGGCTCTCGCGTTCACTGTTATTCTCTATTTAAAATACACTGCTCAGCTATTTGTGCAGCCCTCCTGCAGACGCGAACGCAGGGGCGGCTGCGATAATATTCCTCAGTTCTGACCGCTGGTTCACCCAAATCCTCGCCCTTTTTCAGACCGAGAAGTTCCCTGCAGATCAGGGATCCCTCGGTCTCTTCAAAGGCGTGACACATAGCCTGTACCTTGTCGTACAACGCCTTCTTTCCCGTCTGATCAGTGGGTTCAGTGTATCCCAGCAGATATCCGGCCAGCATTGTCATACCGGACACAGCGCCGCAGACCTCCCGCATTTTCCCAAAACCCGCTCCAAAGGGGCTGGCCAGTTTCGCCGCCTGCCCGGTTGTCATTCCGACGATATCCGAAAAAGCGGCAAATACCGACTGGCTGCAGTTATAACCCTGCCGGAAAAGTCTCTCCGCTTCGTCTGCCCTTGAGATACTATTTGTTCGCTCTTCCATATGCGTTGCCTCCATTCTGTCACCGAAACAGTTTTTTCTGCATCTCTCACCTGCTCCGGTTCATTCGGGTTTCGTACCGTTTTGTTCATTCCCACAGATTTAGTCCTCCAGATCATTTCACTTTGATGCTGAACGTAACCTTTATCACCTTAGATGCCTTATAGTTCTTATTTCCGGCCGCTTTGACTTTGATACTGACCTTATAGGTTCCTTTCTTCAGGCCTTTCTTCACGGTCACCTTTCCGGTCTTCTTATTGATAGTGATCTTCTTGTTGCCGGACGCCTCTGTATAGGTCTTTGTTCCCTGACCTTTGTTGGTGAATCTGATCACGTTGGCGACACCAAGGGTCTGCGTCTTTTTCTTCAGTTTTCCGTACTTGACTGCAGCCGTCTTAACTTTGACCTTCAACGTGTTGGCGGCTTTGTTGATTTTATATGTCGCTTTGGTTGTTCCGCTGAAAATACCCTTTCCTTTGATGGTCACAGTGTATGTACCTGCATTTTTAGATTTTGCATTCGACCATATCGCTGTATAATCCGTTCCTTCCTTCAGCGTCATACCCTTGATTGTCTTAATCGCAGGCTTCTGGACTTTGGCATTATAGATGAAGGCGTTTTTAGACAGTACGACTTTTGCGTTTTTAATGTTATTCAGCTTGACACGCATCTGATATGTGCCTTTATAAGCTCCGATACCTTTGATGGCAAATACCGCTTCTCCTTTTGACGCATCGTAGGAGTCATAGTTTATCGTAAAATCCGTTTTATTCTTAAGATCATCTGCCCATGCAATAACCTCACCATCTTCTGATGATGGGAAGTATTTGACTGAGATGTCATCTTTGATGATTTCTTCAAATTCTTTGATGGATTTACAATCATAGCTTTTCTCTACCCCGGATATATTAAGGAACTGCTCATCCAACTCCTTGTTCAGGATCTTGGAACGCGCACCCTCAGGATCCTTATAGAAATCCTCCAGGAACCAGACGCACGCCGGGGGTTCAGTTTCAGAGAATTGCGAAGGATAGGTATGATAAGACGCATGACGATACCTGGAATCCGTTACGGGCACACCGCTGCCTTTTTCTTCATATGGCGTCTGGAAATCTAATTCAGGGTTTTCATGCAGGGCATATTCTCTGAACCAGTCGTCATAAGTGATCCCATAACAGTCTTTTATGTTTGTCGCGATTATTGCCTCGTATAATCCGTCATTAAATTTTTTATGGTATTCAAATGAACCATCGGTACAGTCCTCTGTTATGTGTGCAAAGTCTTTATCAATTTTAGAATAATTGTCCGCGTACTGCGACATAAGGAATGTATTCTCGGTGACATCAATACAATATGCATTCCCATTGATATCAGGAATATAATTTACCGTATGATCAACTTTTTTCGGATCTGTTCTGACAAACTTGCATGGCAGATCCGCCGCATGACAAAGAATCGCATATGTTATTGCTATACCCACACATACTGACTTTTCTGTTAATACACCATATGAATCCCACTGATGTCGGTAAAGCTCAAAATTATAACTACCATCCCAGAATTTCCAATCATATTTGGCACGCTTATTTTCCCATACAGCAAGCCTGTAGTATTTTTCAAGATCACTCATCCCGGGTTTCAGGATTCTTGATACGGCTCTTTCTATTTCTGTGATCGCATATTCCTTCTGTGCTACTGACAGACAGAAGTTTTTTTCAAAGGTGGCCGGATCGGCATGCACGCCTGTTCCATCACTACCTTCAGCCAGCCCCGGGGTCTCAGATGATTTGTGGTAAACAGTTTTCGGACCTTCAGGCATTCCGGCTTCTTCACGATCTTCAGCCGATACAGGCGCTGTAAATGCTGTGAATGAAATAACTACTGCGAACAGCAGAGAGAAAAGTATTGCAAATGTTGTCTTACTGATTCTTCTCATTATCTTTCCCCTTTCCGTGATTCTTTTTCATATTCTCATACCAGGATCCAGGCTCAAACAAGCTCGCTTGACTGGAGCGAGCAACGCAGTCAGCACACACCGGGGGCTTCAGCTCCTGAGATCGTCGGTGAGGGATTACATCCGACCACCGACGGTGGGAGATGGAACCCGCCGCCTAAGAGGCGGGTGACATTCTGCGCGCTTTATACCATGCTGCAAGGGCTGTGGCAGCGGTGATCTCCAGTAATCCGATGATGATAAGTGACAGATCACCGAATACAATATCTCTTTTAAAGAAAACAATAAAGATATAGGTAAGCGGAATCAGGTACCACTGAATAACATACAGGGCGTTCAGGTTTCCGCTCGTTTTTGAGAAAAATTCCAATGCGCCATCCGGCAGAAAACCTGATGCGACATAACATAAACCGAGGACACCATAAATGCACATCAGGCAAAACATTGCATCAATCGTAGTCATAAAGTAGTAATGATGCGTTTCTGATAAAAATCCTTCCGGCCTGAACCACGATGTTACAAAATATACTACCGATATCACAAGACCTAACGGCCAAAGGCATAACAATTTCTTCTTGTTATTACATCGAATATAATACTCTCCAAACAGGAGACCAACCGCCGGGAATATAAACCAGTTAGACAAAGGAAATGCCGTAAAACCGCCTGCACTTCCAATAAAATAACCGGCTATCAGATTCGGAACATTGCTGCCAAAGTCGTGAAATCTTAAGAACGACCCTGCTATTGAAAGAATCAGTGCGATAATTACCATTCCTCTTGTTGAAACATTCAGTTTCTTAAGCACGCCTATTAGAATAAAAGCCATTCCTGCAAACGCTAAGATGTCAATGCAGAACAGTAATAAACCCCCTGCAATCGGGAAAATGTCCCATTTTCCAAGCAGTTTTCCCGCAAGAAAATGCGGGAGAAGGAACTCCCCTACGTTTACAACCAAACCAAGAAGCATCAGTTTTATTCCTCGTTTAACCATATAAACTGGTTCCTGGTTTCTTGAATATACCATGCCAACGCCCATGGAAAACATAAATACAGGAGCTGCAAAAGGTCCTCCTAATAGTTGCCCAATGATTCTTGCCATGGGTTTGCTGATAGTATTATGAAATCCAACTGTAACAAAGAAACAGTGTAGAAAAATCATGAAAAAAATAGCAAGACATTTCGCTAAATCCAGTTCCACCTGTCTGCCGCTATTGATCCGTTGATCTGAAAACATATTATTCATTGTACTCTCCTGTTTATTATCGTATCACAATTAGTTTTTCCGACAAGACTGAGAAGTCCTGAAGCTGGCTTTGAGAATAGCGTATTGCGACTACTGCTGCAGATTTTACATTCTCATCGATATCACGATTGGCCTGTGGCGAAACATACACGGAATACTTATCAAAAATGTTTCCTCCGTCAGCGGCGCAGACCCCTTTTCTGCAGTATTTGCTTCCTCCGCACTTTGCAAACACGACGATTCTGTCACTTCCCTGAATCAGCAATGCCTCCGCGGTTTTCCGCAGAGGCATTTCCTGTTGGCGGAGACGGTGGGATTTACACGGATGCTCCGCATCCGCCGAGCTGCGCCTCCCCGTTCGGTCGGCTTGCCCCGCTCCCTGCTCGACAGTCCACCGGACTGTCGAGCTTCACGGTCGCGCCCTTTCGGGTTCGAATCCCTCTATTTCCTGTGAAACGCAAAAGGAAGGTCTTCTACCTTCCTTTTGCGATTGGCGGAGACGGTGGGATTCGAACCCACGTGCCCTTGCGGACAACCGCATTTCGAGTGCGGCTCGTTATGACCACTTCGATACGTC
>ONJN01000017.1 GCA_900318155.1 uncultured Eubacteriales bacterium | reverse complement strand
TGTCAGCGTTGTTTTACCGTGATCGACGTGTCCGATCGTACCGATGTTAATATGCGGTTTGGTCCTTTCAAATTTCTGTTTTGCCATATGCATTACTCCTTATAAATAATTATCACGATAAAAAAATGGAGCTGTTGAGCAGACTCGAACTGCCGGACCTCTTCCTTACCAAGGAAGTGCTCTACCTACTGAGCTACAACAGCCTATCGTAACCTTAGTAATCGTACTATATTTTCGGTCCAATGTCAATTAAATGAATGCCTGTTATACGTCAAGAAATTTGTAAATTTTCTTTTTTATGCGCTGTATCGCATTATCAACTGATTTTGGCGTCCGGTCCAACCTTTCTGCGATCTCTCTGTAATTTCTGCCTTTTTGGATCTCAGACCAGACAGCCTTTTCAAAATCGCTCAGCAGACCCGTTCCGCCCGTCTCCAGATACGATTCCACTTCATTGATCAGCAGGAGCACCGCCGGATCCTCTTTGCTTCCCTTTGACAAAATATCTTCCAGCGCTCTCCCCTCCGGATCCCCTGCATCTGCCGGCCCCGCAGCCGGCTCGCTCAGAGAAACCGAATCGTTCAACACGTTGTTTTTCTTTCGATTCGCAGTCCTGACCGCCGATATGATGCGCCGGCTCACACACAACTCCACAAAAGTCCTGAAGGACGTTTCGCCAGCCTCGTCGTAATCGCGAACCGCCTCAAAAATTCCGATCATTCCTTCCTGAACGACGTCATCCTTATCGCCGCCGGCAATAAAATATGATTTCGATTTATACAAAGCAAGGCTTTTATATTTGCTGATTAAAAACTCCTCTGCATCCCGATTTCCCCGGTGCGCCATCCTGACAAGCTCTTCATCGGTGCACGACTGCAATTCCGCGCGGTTTTTATCCTGATCATTCATAACTTTTATCCCTTTGTCTGCGGATTTCATACATTAATATCGCAGCTGCATTGGAGGCGTTCAGCGAATTGATCCGCCCCAGCATCGGGATAGAGAGCGTAAAGTCGCACTTTTCCCTGACAAGGCGGCTGATTCCGCGTCCTTCCTCCCCGATCACGATAACGGCCGGTCCACTCATGTCCGTTTTGCTGTATAAATCACCGTTCATGTCGCAGGCATACGCCCAGAGCCCTTTTGCCTTCAGTTCCTCGATGGCCCGCGCCATGTTGGCAACGCGTGCACACAGGAGGTATTCCACGGCGCCCGCAGAGGCTTTGGCAACCGTTTCCGTCAAACCGGCTGCCCGGTGTCTGGGGATGATGACGCCGTGTGCCCCGGCACATTCTGCGGTCCTCATGATGGCGCCCAGATTATGCGGGTCTTTAACCCCGTCGAGTGCAACAACAAAAGGTTTCTCGTTTCTCTTCTTTGCCAGATTCAGAATGTCGTCCAGCGTCGCGTACTCATGAGCAGATACAAACGCCGCTACACCCTGATGCGCGCCGCCTCCCGCGATCTGGTCGAGATGCGTTTTATCAGTCCGCTGAACACTGATCCCGCGTTTTTTTGCGAGTGAGAGGATCTTTCCGATCGAGCCGCCGCTTCCGTCCTGCACCAGTATTCGCTCCATCGCGCGTCCGCTCCGGAGAGCCTCGATAACCGGGTTTCTGCCGATCAGCAGATCTGCGCGTTCGCTCGAACTGCGGTCGTTTTTATTTCTCAGCTTCTTTTCTTTCATATATGTCAAACCTGTACTTAATTCCGTTTTCTTCCATCGGCTGGCCTTTGGCTGCAAGCCTGAAACGTTCGTCTTTGTCTAAATCTGTGAACCAGCGGTCCGCTTTGAATTCGGCGTCGATCTTTGTCACAAAACAACGGCTGCAGCGATCCAGCAACTGAAGATAAATGCTGGCGCCGCCGATCACAAAGACATCCTCGCTGTTGTACTGCGCCAGTTCGGCATCAAGCTCGTCCAGATCGTGCACGACAACGGCCCGTTCCGCCTGATAATCCGGCTGGCTCGACAGCACGATGTTGTTCCGATTGGGCAGTCCCCGGCCGTTCGGCAGACTTTCCAGCGTCCCCCGGCCCATGACAACCGTTTTACCGGTCGTTTTTTCCTTAAAATATTTCAGGTCGCCCGGGATGTGGCAAAGAAGACCGCCTTCATTCCCGAGCGCCCAGTTTTTATCCGCCGCCAAAATCAAATTCATAAGGCGCCTCCTTGTTGTAATTGTCGGCCGCCACAGTTCCGACCGTCCCTTTAATCCAACGACATTTCCGGCACATCTCTTTAAACCGCTCAGATTGCGACCGGAATATCTTTAATCTGAGGACCTTTCTGATAATTCTCGATGATCAAATCGTCGGTCGTAAAATCATAAAAATCGGTGATCTCCGGATTCAGCCGGAACGTTGGCGCATCATACTGCGGCCTCTGAATCAACTCCTGGATGATTTCGACATGCCGGTCGTAGATATGCGCGTCCGCGATCACATGGACCAGTTCACCCGGCTCAAAGCCGCAGACCTGCGCCAGCATCATTACCAGTACAGAATACTGCACAACATTCCAGTTGTTTGCCGCCAGAATATCCTGCGAACGCTGATTCAACACAGCATTCAGGCGATTTCCCGTGACATTGAATGTCACGCTGTACGCGCACGGCTCAAGATTCATTTCCCGGAGATCGCTGAAATTATAGATATTAGTCATAATCCGGCGGGAATACGATTCATTCTTCAAAAGCCAGATTACGTTATCAACCTGGTCCATCTCTCCCTGCTTAAAATGGTACTTTCTGCCGAGCTGATAGCCGTACGCCTTGCCGATCGAACCATTCTCATCAGCCCAGGAATCCCAGATGTGACTCTTCAGATCATGAATATTATTCGATTTTTTCTGCCAGATCCAGAGCATCTCGTCTACGGCGGATTTTATCGGGGTCGGCCGCAGCGTCAGCGCCGGGAACTCCTCCGACAGGTCATATCGATTGACGACACCGAAACGCTTAATCGTGTGGGCCGGCGTACCATCCTCCCAGTGCGGTCTTACTTTTTGCCCCTCAGTCGAAAACCCGTGATCGAGGATCTCGCTACACATTTTCACGAAAAGTACATCTGCCTTACTCATGATGCTGCTCTCTTTCTTCTGTTATTTCAATTGCTTTCTTAATTACTTCATCAAGGCGTCTGCGGTCATCCTTCAGATAAAGATAGCCGAGAAGCGCCTCAAACCCGGTTGCCCATTTATAAGCAACGGCGGTCGAGCCGCGCGGCCGCGAAGTATTGGTGTGATTTCTGGCCCGTCTGACCAGCGCGGCCTCTTCATCAGACAAAAAACCACGCTTCACCATTTCCCTGATGGCGCCGGCCTGACTGTCCGCCCTGACAAAGGATATTGTCTTTCCGGTCAGCTTATCCACGCTCGCACGCCCGGTCGTCAAAACATACTTTCTTATATAAATTTCATAGACGGCATCGCCCATATATGCGAGTGCCGTCGTATTACTGATTTTCGGATTGAGTTCTTTCATCTGTAAAACCTGATTACAGTTTTATGATCTGGACACCGTTCGGTGTATCCTTAAGCAGAATTCCCTGTGCGTGAAGGATATCGCGGATCTCGTCAGCACGCGCAAAATTCTTTGCCTTACGTGCTTCCTGGCGTTCATCGACCAGTGCCTGAACTTCAGCGCTGATCTCATCCGTGTCTTCTTCCTGCAGAAGTCCCAGAACGTTGCAGAATTCCATCAGAACATCGAGTGACGCCTTTGCGAAAGCTTTTGTTGATGTATCCTTCAGATTCGTGTTAATAACCGTAATCAGTTCAAACACCGCGGTGATTCCGTCTGCCGTATTCAAATCGTCGTCCATTGCCCGGATGAATTTCTGACGATGATTGTCATAGTAGTCAAGCGTGTACTGTTCGTCAGCTGTAATTTCACCATCCTCGCCGCCTTCAGTCGCGAAGTATTCCAGGTTGTATTTGCAGTTGTGCATGCGGTCGAGACTCGCCACAGCCTGCCGCATCAGATCCATGCTGAAATCGACCGGGTTCCGGTACTGACCGGACAAAAGGAAATACCGGATAACTTCGCCATTGAATTTCCGGCGGATATCCCTGACCGTCATGAAATTGCCCTTTGACTTGGACATCTTTTCCTTATTCATCGTGATGTACGCGTTATGCATCCAGTAGTGCGCGAATGGCACGCCGTTGCAGCACTCAGACTGCGCGATCTCATTCTCATGATGTGGGAACTGCAGATCCTGGCCGCCCGCGTGAATATCGATTGTCTGTCCGAGATGCTTCCTGGCCATCGCTGAGCACTCAATATGCCAACCCGGACGTCCCATCCCCCACGGGGATCCCCAGGCGATTTCGCTTTCTTCCTTACGCGCTTTCCACAGGGCAAAGTCGAGCGGATCGTTCTTAACTTCACCGACCGCGATTCTCGCACCGGCTTCCAGATCATCGATATTCTGACCGGAAAGCTTACCATATTCATCAAATTTCCTCGTCGAGAAATATACGTCGCCGTCCGCCTCGTAAGCATAGCCTTTTTCTATCAGCGTCTCGATGAATTCGATGATGTCCGGAATATGCTCGGAAACAAGTGGATGAACATCCGCGTCGCGTACATTGAGCGCATGGGCGTCGTCAAAATATTCCTTTGTATATTTCTTTGACACTTCCAGCGCAGGAAGCCCTTCTTCCTTTGCCTTGTTGATAATCTTGTCGTCAACATCGGTGAAGTTCTGAACATATTTAACTTCATAACCTCTGTATTCCAGATATTTTCTCAGCGTATCGAAAACAACGATCGGCCTTGCGTTTCCGATATGAAAATAATTATATACAGTCGGTCCGCAGACGTAGATCATGACTTTCCCGTCTTCGATCGGCTTAAATTCTTCCTTTTTTCCGGTTAATGTATTATAAATTTTCATTATTCCGTGCTCTCCAAAATCCTTACTCTACAACGATCGATTCGATAATTACCGGTTCATTCGGCTTATCCATCATATTTCTCGGCACCATGGCAATTTCCTGCGCAACGTCCATGCCGTCTGTGATCTTTCCGAATGCCGCATACTGTCCGTCAAGGTGCGGAGCGTCTGCGACCATGATAAAGAACTGTGAACCTGCCGAATTCGGATCCATTGTTCTGGCCATGGAAAGCACACCCGTCTTATGCTGCAGATCATTTCTGACACCGTTCGCGGAAAACTCGCCGCGGATCGAATAGCCCGGGCCGCCTGTTCCGTCGCCACGCGGACATCCACCCTGGATCATGAATCCCGGAATGACTCTGTGGAACGTCAGGCCGTTATAAAACCCGTTCTGTGCGAGCTCTGCAAAGTTCTTAACAGTTTCCGGCGCAATGTCATCGTACAGTTCGCCTGTCATGACACCGCCGTTTTTCATCGTAATAGTGATTTTCTTCATGATGACCTTCCTTTATTCAAAATACTTATTCTCAAAAATAATATTAATTTTAATATTATACCACAGCCACAGCATTCAGGACAATGTATGCCTGCAGGCCTGCACTTTCTGACGATTCAGTCAGGAACCAAAAGCTCCGGTCCACATGCATACATTATTATCTGAAGAAGCAGCGTCCGTCGCCTTCTTCCTTTACAAGTTCAATTGCACGCGTGACCGCTTCACCAGAAGTGATTTCATCAACATTCTCTTCTCTGCGCAGCTTATATTCGACGATATCTTCGCCGGCGCGCTTACCGACGGTGATTCTGATCGGATAGCCGATCAGATCCGCATCCTTGAACTTGACGCCCGGACGCTCATCACGATCGTCCAGTACAACTTCCACGCCCGCAGCCTGAAGTTCATCGTAGATCTTTTCGGCCAGCGCAGCCTGCGTTTCATCCTTTGCCTTGATCAGCGTAATGATCACATGGTACGGAGCAACTGAGACAGGCCAGACGATTCCTTTGTCATCGTAATGCTGTTCCACAACCGCAGCCATCGTTCTGCTGACGCCAATCCCGTAGCATCCCATCTGAATCGGATGACTCTTCATATTCTCATCGACAAAATTCGCGCCCATCGCGACGGAATACTTATCTCTCAGCTTGAAGATCTGTCCAACCTCGATCCCCTTTGTCTCTGTAACCGGATGTCCACAGACAGGGCACTGATCGCCCTGCTCGAGCGATTTGATATCCGTTACGATATCGCCTTTATAATCTCTTCCATAATTCATGTTGACAAGGTGATGATCCTTCTCACAGGCCCCCGCGCAGAGGTTCTTCATGCCGACCAATTCACTGTCGACAACAATCGTGCAGTCGTGCAGACCCATCGGTCCCGTAAATCCTGCCACGCATCCCGTCGCCGGTCCCATCTCCGCCTCATCGGCGAATTCGAGGCAGTGTTCCGGAATATCAAGCGCGTTGACCATTTTGATCATGTTGCATTCGCGGTCTCCTCTGACAAAAGCCGCCACATAACCCGTAACCTCGAGCGTTTCCGCGTCCAGCCGCTTAAACAGAAGGGCTTTGATCGTCTGCTTCTTATCGAGTCCGAGGTAATCAGCGACAGCTTCAATCGTTGTCGTTCCCGGTGTTTCTTTTTTCTCAAGCGGCAGCATCTCCACGTCGTCCTGCGGAGGATCGTCCACACATTCTGCTTTTTCCTGCGTCGCGGCCATTCTGCATTTTTCGCAGTAAACGATATCGCTCTCACCGACTTCTGTGAACGCTGTAAACTCATGAGAACCTTTTCCGCCGATTGAGCCGGTGTCCGCTTCTACCGGAGCAAAATTGAGTCCACACCTTGTAAAGACATTTGAATAGGCTTCATACATCAGGTTATACGTCTTATCGAGCGCCTCGGAGTCCACGTCAAAGGAATATGCATCTTTCATAACGAATTCTCTGGATCTCAAAAGCCCGAAACGCGGTCTGGATTCATCTCTGTATTTGTTCTGGATCTGATAAAGATTGATCGGCATCTGTTTATATGATGTAATGTCTTCTCTTGCTATCCAGGTAACGGCTTCTTCATGTGTCGGTCCAAGACAAAAATCGCGTTCGTGACGGTCTTTGATTCTCCAGAGCTCTGGTCCATATGCCGCCCATCTGCCGCTCTCCTGCCAGAGTTCCGCCGGCATAATGGCGGACATGCGGATTTCCTGCGCGCCCTTTGCGTCCATTTCCTGGCGGACAATTTCTTCAATTTTGCGGATCGAACGCCAGCCCGGCTGCATGTAAAAGTAAATCCCGGACGCGGATTTTCTGATAAAGCCCGCGCGCACCAGCAGCCTGTGACTCGGAATCACGGCCTCAGCCGGGTCATCTCTGTATGTTTTAAAATATGCTTTTGATAATCTCATAATTCATTTTCCTCCGTCTATTTACTCAAAAAAGATCCTGTTCTTTTCCGCTTATTATCGATTATATGACAAACGCCGGTTCCGGAAGTTTCCGCCATCCTGCCGGTCTGCGCAGCCAATCAGACTCGTCTTTCATACTATTCCAATATGCAGACAGCCTCCGCGGCGATTCCTTCCCCCCGGCCTGTGAAGCCAAGTTTCTCGGTCGTTGTTGCCTTAATGCTGATCTGTGATTCGGAGACTCCGGCCGCTGCCGCTACTTTACGACACATCACCGGAATGAATTCCGCCAGCTTCGGCTCCTGACAGATCACCGTCACATCCGCATTTCCCAGTCGATACCCCGCGTCCCGCACTGCCGCCGCCACTTCCTCCAGAAGCTGCAGGCTCGAAGCGCCTTCATACTGCGGATTACTGTCCGGGAAAAAAACGCCGATATCGCCGAGCGCGGCGGCACCCAGCATCGCGTCCATCAAAGCATGAATCAGCACATCCGCATCGGAATGGCCGAGCAGCCCTTTGTCAAAAGGTATTTCGACTCCGCCGAGCACTAGTTTTCGATCCCGGACGAGCCGGTGTACATCAAATCCTGTTCCTATCCTCATTTTCTGCCTCAGATCCTCCGGTGTCGTGATTTTGATATTCGCCGGACTCCCGTTCACAATCTCCGGCATGACGCCGATCCGCTCCGCGAGCCCTGCTTCATCCGTTCCATAGAAGCCGTCCCGATACGCTTTATCAAACGCCTCTCTGATGACAGAAAACCGAAATCCCTGCGGTGTCTGAACATTGTACAGCCTGCTTCTGTCCAGCGTTCCCCCAGTACGGTCCCTGACGGTATCTCTGACCGGTACCGCGGCAATTGCCGCGCCGGACTCCGCTGTCTGCCGGATTACATTCTCAATGATCTCCGTATCCACAAAAGGCCGTACGCCGTCATGGATCAGCACAATATCTTCTCCGGAAAAACCCGATCCGGCCAGCGCATCCAGCGCCGCGCAGACCGAGTCCTGTCTCTCCGCTCCGCCTGAGATCACGTCCGTCGACCGCCGGCCGCGACCGTCTTCCGATTCGGAACCCACTGAAAACAACGCTCTGCATTTCTCCGTATAATCAGCCGGAACTACGATCACGATGCGGTCGACCGCGTCTACATGACGAAATTTCCCGACCGCCTGCTCAAGAATCGTTTCATTATTCAATTTCAGAAACTGTTTCGGTACCGGCGCACCCATGCGTTTCCCGGAACCGGCCGCGGTTACTACTACTGCGACACTTCTCCCTTTAAACATAATAACCTGTCTATTTCTTCAGCCTGCCGAAGATCATTCTTCCCGCAGACGTCTGGAGAACACTCGTAACTCTGATATCCGTCGTTTCACCAATCTTATCGCGTCCATCCTCAACAACAATCATTGTTCCATCGTTCAGATAACCGATCGCCTGCTCCGGTTCCCTGCCCTGCTTCACGAGATTAAGCGTCATTTGTTCACCAGGAAGCACAACCGGCTTCAGGCAATTCGCGAGTTCATTTATGTTCAAAACACTGACGCCGTTGATTCCCGCCACTTTATTCAGATTGTAATCATTTGTCACAACTTCCCCGTTCATGATCTCCGCAAGCTTCAGCAGCTTTACATCAACCTCCGGGATTTCTTTCAGGGCTTTCTCCTTATTCGTATTATAGATATCCACGCCATAGTCCGACTGGATTTTTTTCAATATATCCAGACCCTGTCTTCCTCGCGCCCGCTTCAATGAATCGGATGAATCCGCGATGTGCCTCAGTTCTACCAGAACAAACTCAGGTATGATAATCGGACCTTCAATAAATCCGGTCTTCATGATGTCCGCAATGCGTCCGTCGATGATGACACTCGTATCAAGAATCTTCGGGATCTGGCTGTTTTTTCTCCTGCTCCTTGCAGAACGCGAAGAAAACAGTTCCTGCTGCTTTCTCGACGCCGCCATGTTGTTCATAATCTCCGAACCCTTTGACGTTCCGACCACAATCCCAAAATAGCCCAGGCCCGCGTAAATGACAATCAGCAGCAGCGCCTTCAGATACCGGTTAAAATCCAGCCCTAAAAACATCTGCGTAATCAGCGCCGCTATAATAAGCCCCGCAATCAGGCCGATTGTTCCGGACGCAATCACATTGCCCGGCACATTCTGGATATCACTGCCGATATTATTCGCCAGTTCCATACTCAATCTTCCAAGCGCCGGTCCGCTTTTGAAAAAAATAAAACAAAAAATAAATGCGATAATCAGTGCGATAATGAACTGGTGTCTGGAAGACAGCAACGAATTAATATTGTAACCCATTTTCCCGGCAAATGAATATGTTAAATAGCATACCCCATATCCAATCAAAAATCCTATCAGCGAAAATATGCCTCTCATAATCCTCTTTATCATAGCTAAACACCCCCCTTCATGTCTGACCAACAAAAATGCCCGTCTGAGTATTCCGGAACTGCCCTTTCACGGCAACCCGTTAATGCCATTAGAAATAGTATAATCGAACAGAAAACAGCCGTCAAGTCGTTGCGCCCGCGTTCATGCGTCAAAGCCAGGCCTGCGTTTTCAGAATACCGGAACCGCGGTTATCGCCGGACGCCTCCCCGGTCTGGCAACGACGCCCGCAAAAAAACAAAAGGATCCACCCCTCGTGTGGATCCCTTCTCTGTAAAAGCCTATCCGGCCTTAATATCGTTTTCGCCTGCGGTAAAATTGTCGATCAGCCTTGTCGTACCGATGCGGACAGCCATCGCGACAAGATCGCCTTCCTTAAAAGTCTCGACCGGCTGCATACTGCTCCCGTCTACGACCTCAACATACTCAACGTCGGCCATCGGTTCTTCAGCGAGTTTGTCCAGCATTCCGGCCTTGAGCACCTCGCTGTTTCTTTCACCGGCTTCAACGAGTTCAATGCCGAGACAGATGCTTTTATACAGAATCAGCGCCGCCTGACGCTCTTTGTCGTTCAGGTAAGTGTTTCTTGAGCTTTTGGCCAGTCCGTCCGGCTCACGAACGATCGGGCAGCCGACGACTTCAACGTCAAAGTTCAGATCCCGGACCATGCGTCTGACGACAGCCAGCTGCTGCGCGTCCTTCTTCCCGAAGAAGATCCGATCCGGCTTCACAAGATTCAGGAACTTGGTGATGACGGTACAGACACCCCGGAAATGAATCGGTCTCGACTCTCCGCAAAGTGTCTTTGACAAAACATCAACGTCTACATATGTGCAGAAATCGTCTTCATACATGTCGGAAGGCTCCGGATGGAACACCAGATCGACCCCTTTTGACTCAAGCAGCCTGCAGTCCGCTTCAAAATCACGCGGATAGGACTCCAGGTCTTCATTCGGTCCGAACTGCGTCGGATTGACAAAAACAGAAGCGACGGTTCTGTCACAGCTGGCTGCGGAAGCCGCCATCAGTGACGCGTGCCCTTCATGAAGAAACCCCATGGTCGGACAAAGCCCGATCGTCAGTCCTTCTTCTTTCCATTTCTTAATTTCAGCGCGCAGCTGCTGTTCATTTACTGCTACTTTCATAATTATCTATTATCCTCCCGGCACTTATTAATATAATCTGTCAAGAACTTCGGTATTATTCATTTTGAACGAATGCGCCTCATCAGGGAATGCCTGAGATTTCACTTCTTCATCGTACGCCCTGAATGCCTTTGTCATCTCGTCGCCCAGCTTAACAAACTGCTTAACAAATTTCGGTACAAAATCACTGTAAAGTCCCAGCATGTCCTGATATACGAGAACCTGTCCGTCACAGCCGTTGCCCGCGCCGATTCCGATCGTCGGAATTGTCAGTTTTTCGGTAATTAATGTCGCCAGTGGCGCCGGTACACACTCCAGAACGACTGCAAAGGCGCCGGCCTCCTGAACCTTCAACGCGTCATCCAGCATTTCTCTGGCGGCTTCTTCAGTCTTACCCTGAACTTTGTTTCCGCCCAGCGCGTTGATCGACTGCGGCGTCAGTCCCAGGTGAGCGACGACCGGAATTCCAGCGTCCGTAATTGCCTTGATCTGAGGGCAGACAGCCGCTCCGCCTTCCAGCTTGACGGCATTTGCGCGACCTTCCTTCATCAGGCGTCCGGCATTGGTTACGGCCTGCTCAATCGATACCTGATAAGACATGAACGGCATGTCGATGACGACCATCGTGTCATTCGTTCCTCTGGAGACAGCCGCGCCGTATGTGATCATATCTTCCATCGTAACGGAGATCGTATCCGGATATCCCAGCATAACATTGCCGAGCGAATCCCCGACAAGAATAGAGTTTATGCCCGCAGCTTCCATCAGCTTCGCCGTGGAATAATCGTAGCAGGTCAGCATTGATATCTTTTCACCGTTCTGTTTCATTTTCTGAAAGGTCGTTACTGTATTCTTCATTTTTCTGCTTCCTTTCTGTCAAATCCTATGACTTCTTTGACGGAACGGTACGATCTTTCGGGATTTCTGGCCTGTGCCACCGGAATCAGCAATCTCGAGAGCAACGTGTAAAGCTCTTTGTCATCCTCAGATCCGAAACACTCAAGATGCTTCTTCACGGTTTCCGCGTCGCCGCGTTCGACCGGGCCGGTCAGGCTGTTGATAACCCCATCCTCCGCGATATGACGAATGTTTCCCGTCATCAGCGGGGTAAGTGCCGACAAAGCGTTTTCCGGCGTAAATCCACATTCCGTAAGCATATCCACACTTTTGCTGATCAGCGCGACGACCAGATTACTCGCGATCGCCGCCGCGCAGTGATACCGTGTTTTATCTTCCGGCCGGATCTGCTGCACCTGCAGCCCGGCCTGATTCAACATAGCTTTTAACTCATGGATACGATCCTCATCGCCTTCCGAGGCAATAAAAACATCCGACAATTCTTCATAAGCGTGATACTTATCGCTTACGGCGAACAGCGGATGAACGGAAAACGCAAACGCGCCGGATTCTCTTATTTCAGGAAACGCATCTTTTGAAGAAAGCGCCCCGCTGCAATGACAAATGAATTTTCCGGAAATCGGATACTTCTTCACTTCTTCAAAAACAGAAGTGATGCAGCCGTCAGGAACCGTCAAAAACAGCACATCACAATTTTCAATCAGTAAGCCCATATCTTCATATGCCTTTGTCTGTGTAAACTGTGCTGCCTCCCCGGCAGATTCTGTGTTGCGGCTGTAATAGCCTGTAACCTCAATGCCGTGCGTACTGAGATATTTTCCCAGCGTAAAACCGACTTTTCCTGCTCCAATAAATCCTGTTTTCAACATATCACCTCGATCCTGCGGTGATGTACTGTATAAACAAGGTTCCCTGTTAACGGTTTCTCTTTGTCATGCGGTACAGTTTCCCGATCGGAATACCGTCCATCACATTGCAGTTTACCACTTTGTACGCGCGATGTAAACAGAAATATAACTGGTTTCTTTTCACTGAACAAATATCTTTTGTTTAATTGATATTTGATTTATGATAAAATAAGATGATAAAGGAGGGGTTCTATGTATAAATTACTGGTAGTTGACGATGAACCTAAAATCCGGGAAGTCATCAGAGAATATGCTGAATTCAACGGATATGAAGTGGCCGAAGCAGAAGATGGCATGTCTGCGATCGGATTATGTAAACTGAATGATTACGATCTTGTAATCCTTGATATTATGATGCCGAAGCTGGACGGGTTCTCCACCTGCAAGGAAATCAAGAAGCTTCAGGATCTGCCGATTATCATGCTCTCCGCGCGGGGAGAAGAATACGATAAGTTGTTCGGGTTCGAACTCGGGATCGACGATTACATCGTGAAACCGTTCAGTCCCAAGGAGTTAATGGCAAGAGTCAGTGCTGTGCTTGCAAGAAAGAACGCAGGATCCGGCAATAAATCCAACATTATGAAATTTCAGGGGCTGGACATCAATATCCCGGCCAGAACAGTCACGGTCGACGGAACACGGGTCAATCTGACCCCGAAGGAATATGAACTCCTTTTTTATCTGATTGAAAACAGAGATATTGCTTTATCAAGAGACAAACTTCTGTCCGATATCTGGGGTTACGATTTCTTCGGTGATGACCGTACGATCGATACACACATCAAGAATCTCCGAAACGCACTTGGGCCTTATCGTGACTTTATTGTCACACTCAGAGGTGTCGGTTATAAATTTGAATGCAATGAATAATTGATAACGAATGATTAATAGCAACCGATAGAAAAATGTCAAAGAGAAAAAAGATAGATTTTAAAAGCATAAATTTCAGATTATGGTTTTTTATTACCTTATTTGCAATTGCACTTCTCTTTATGATCTGGAGGATGATGGTTCATTTTGTCAATGATCAGAAAGCATATGAACAGATGAAATTCAATCAGCTCATCAAAATCGAAAGAAATCTGTCGCGAGCCTATAGATCAGACAAAGAAAAGAAAACCGCCCTGAAAAATGAAATTGACAAGTTTCAGGCTCAGGATATCAGAATCTTTATCCGTAAAGCATCGGGAGAACCGGCTGAAGGCATGAGTGAGAACTCTTATCTTACGATAGTTGAAAATCAACTGTACACATCGATGATAAAAGTATTGTGCAGGAAACTCGCGAAATCAGACTTGGCAGGAGTAGTGCGGTTCAACTCCAACGAGCTTGATAAAAAAACGAGCACGATGGAGCCGGGATATTTACAAACCATCGGTGTGGCCTCGTATCTGGATTCGAACAATAAAAAGCGAACATCCGATAATGTCTCCGGAAAGGCACAGAACTCGAACGCTTACGTCGCCTGTGTGTTCTCACCGCTGTATCCTATAGAGTCTTTCGCCTACATCCTGAGAAATCAGTTTATTCAAATTTCAGTACTTGCGCTGCTCTTTGTACTGGCCGTCGTATTTCTGCTGACTCTTAGTATTACACGGCCGATCCGACAGTTGACCCTTGCGACGGAGCAAATGGGAAAAGGATATTTTAATATAAAATTCAAAAAAGGATATTACACGGAGATCGACAATCTGGCAGGTATGCTGACAATCGCAGAACATGAAATGAACAAAATCGAACAGTATCAGAAGGATCTGATCGCCAATGTTTCTCATGACCTGAAAACCCCTTTGTCACTGATAAAATCTTATGCTGAAATGATTCGTGATCTCTCCGGTGATTATCCTGAAAAGAGGAATGTGCACCTCAAGGTGATTATCGACGAGACCGACCGGCTGAATCTGCTTGTTAACGAAATGCTGACATTGACAAGACTTCAGTCAAACCGGCTTCCGATGACGAACAAACCGTTTGATTTTAAAGCCGCTGCTGATGCAGTCCTGGCTTCCTACAGTATTCTCCAGGAACAGGAAGGCTATATAATTGAATACTATAAATCAAACGGAGATATTTTTGTTGACGCGGACGAATCTCGAATCAAGCAGGTTATGACCAATTTCATGACAAATGCTGTGAAATACTGCGGCACAGACAAAGTCATTATCGTTACAGTCAGACGTTATCCCAGAAAAGTCCGTTTTTCCGTGGAGGATCACGGTATGGGCATCGCGCCGGAGGAGCTTCCTCACGTGTGGGATAAATACTATAAATCCAGTACGCATCATGTCAGAGCGACAGAAGGTACGGGGATCGGGCTTTCGATCGTCAAAGAAATTCTCAGGCTGCAGAATGCGGCCTTTGATGTAGAAAGTACCGTCGGAGAAGGTAGTATCTTCTGGTTTGAACTGCCTACAATCCGTAATCCGGGTAATCTGTCAGTAAATGAAACTACTGATGGAAGCAAGGTCCGAAATTCTTCCGAGACTTTGTCGAATACGCAGACTGTTGCAATAAAATAAGAAAAAGAACAGCCGGAAATCATCATTGACATGATGGTTCCGGCTGTATTTTTATTATCTGATCATTATCCTTCCTGGCTGTGAATGTTTTTCGGCTTTGCTGTCGCCGCCTCAATAAGGCCTCTGAACAGAGGATGCGGCCGATCCGGTCTGGACTTGAATTCCGGATGTCCCTGAGTGCCGATGAAATACGGATGATCCTCCGCTTCAATCATTTCCACAATGCGGCCGTCCGGCGAAAGACCCACCAGACGCATGCCGTTTTCCGTCAAATCACGACGAAAATCATTGTTGACCTCATAGCGATGACGATGTCTTTCCGTGATTTCCTTTGTCCCGAAGAGCTTAAAGGCCTTTGATGTTTCATCCAGAATACACGGGTAGGATCCGAGACGGAGCGTACCGCCGATATTGACTACGCCTTCCTGATCCGGCATCAGATGGATGACCGGATGCGTCGTTTCCGGATCGACTTCGACGGAATTCGCGTCGGCATACCCCAGAACGTTTCTGGCAAATTCCACGATCGCCATCTGCATACCCAGGCAGATTCCCAGGAACGGCACCCTGTTTTCTCTGGCGTAACGGATCGCAGCAACTTTTCCGGGGAGTCCCCGGGTACCGAATCCGCCCGGCACGAGGATTCCGTCCGCGTCCTTCAGACGATCCGCCACGTTATAACTGCTGACCGCTTCAGAATCCACCCAGTCGATTCTGACATGGGTATGCCAGTATGCTCCCGCCGCCTGAAGAGCCTCGGCGACGGAAAGATATGCGTCGTGAAGTTCTACATATTTTCCGACCAGTGCTATCGTGATTTCCTTTTCTGGATTTTTCCAATTTTCCAGCATTTTATTCCATGCGCTCAAATCCGGGTCCGGACAGCGCAGATCGAGACAACCACAGGCGATTTCCGCCAGATGTTCTTTTTCCAGCGCGATCGGCACTTCATAAAGAATATCCATATCCGTATTCTCGATGACATGATGATACGGGACATTGCAGAATAAAGCGATCTTGCTTCGGATCGAATCCGTCAGCGGCATCTCGGACCGACAGACAAGCACATCCGGCTGGATACCCATACCCTGAAGGTCTTTGACAGAAGACTGCGTCGGCTTGGTCTTCAGCTCCTGCGAACAAGCCAAATACGGCACAAGTGTAACATGGATCAACATGGAATTCCCCGGTCCGATCTCAGCCCTGAACTGCCGGATCGCCTCAAGAAACGGCTGCGACTCGATGTCACCGACCGTGCCGCCGACCTCAATGATCGCAATCTCGGTACCCATCGCGACGGCCTCCATTTCATCCTGACGATGAAAACGAGATTTGATTTCGTTAGTAATGTGCGGGATGACCTGCACGGTACCGCCGCCGTAATCACCACGGCGTTCTTTGCTCAGGACAGACCAGTAAACCTTCCCTGTCGTTACATTTGAATTCTTTGTCAGCGATTCATCGATAAAACGCTCATAGTGCCCCAGATCAAGGTCTGTCTCCGCGCCGTCATCCGTGACAAAGACTTCCCCGTGCTGAACCGGGTTCATAGTACCGGGATCGATGTTGATGTACGGATCAAATTTCTGCATCGTCACTTTATATCCGCGTGCTTTCAGCAGGCGTCCCAGTGACGCCGCCGTAATCCCCTTTCCGAGTCCCGAAACGACTCCTCCCGTAACAAATATGTATTTAACTGCCATACTGTGCTCCTTCCCTTTATCGCTGGCCTCGGAATACTGCCACCGCATCCCGGATATTTTTCACGCCGGTCACTTTGCAGAACTCCGGAATATTCACGTGCTTCATTCGCTCCGCATTTTTCATCGGCATGATTACCTGCCGGAAGCCAAGACGCGCCGCCTCAGCCGCGATCCGTTCCGCATTGGTGATCGATCGAAGGTCCCCGGTCAGCCCAACTTCTCCAACAGCGATCAGCCCCGGCGGCGGAACGATATTACAGACCGACGAATAAACGGCGAGCGCCGCGCCGAGATCCACCGACGTACTGTCCGGTTTCAGACCACCGACCACATTAATGTAGACATCTTCGTCCAGTAGCTGCAGCCCCGCCCGCTTCTCCAGAACAGCCAGGATCATACTCAGTCTCTGCCGGTCAATTCCGACCGACGTACGCCGCGCAAAACCTACATTGGCCCGGCTCGTCAAAGCCTGAATCTCCAGAAAAACCGGTCGGCTGCCCTCATAAACCGCAGTAATGACCGCGCCTTCCGACTTCTCCTCCGTGCTTTCCAGAAAACTGCCGGAAAGATTCTCGATTTCGATCAGCCCCTGCATTTCCATGCGAAACGCACCGATTTCGCTCGTCGTCCCAAAACGGTTTTTGCTGGCCCGCAGTATCCGAACCTCATGATCACGCTCCCCCGTAAAACTAAGAACCGTATCCACCAGGTGTTCCACGATCTTCGGCCCTGCCAGTTCCCCGGTTTTTGTCACATGTGCAACGATAAAAACCGGCACACTGCCTGTCTTTCCGATCCTCATCAGGATATTTCCACAGGCACGCACCTGCGATACGCTGCCGGGTGCCGAATCCAGCGTCTGGGTGTACATCGTCTGAATCGAGTCGATAATCAGGAACTTCGGCTGGATATTTTCACAGACCGTTTCTATATTCTCCATATTGGTTTCAGCCATGACAAAAAGATCATCGCTCAGCTCGCCGCAGACCCGATCAGCGCGCATCTTGATCTGTTCTTCTGATTCCTCGCCGGAAACATAAAGCACAGTTCCGACTTTTTGTGAAATCAATTGCGCTGACTGAATGATCAGCGTCGATTTTCCGATTCCCGGTTCCCCTGAGATCAGAGTCAGTGACCCTTTGACCAGACCACCGCCGAGAACCCGATCCAATTCCCCGATCCCGGTCCGGATCCGCTCATAATCGGCCGAGCCGACGTTTTTCAGAACCGACGGGCGAATCTTCCTTCCGGAACGCGGTACTGCGCGCCGGCGCATGTCGTCCGCCGAAAGCTCCGCAGTGATCTTCTCCTCAATCATTGAATTCCAGGCGCCGCAAACACACTGCCCGACCCATTTGGGGCTCTCGTTCCCACACGCCTGACATACCCAGACTGTTTTTGCTTTCTTTGCCATAATCGTTCGACTTCCCTGACTATCCCTGATAATCTGAACGGCAGCATGCCCTGATCTGACATGCTGCCGCGATTTACTGTTTCATTTTCTGAATGCTTACTTATTTTCCTCAGCTTCATGCTGTGCAATAATCTCATCTGCAAGATTCTTCGGAACTTCACTGTAATTATCAAAAGTCATCGTAAAGCTTCCTCTTCCCTGTGTCATTGCGCGGAGTCCGAGCGCGTAATCAAAGAGCTCAGCCTGCGGAGCGATCGCGTCGAGCTTCTGGTCGCCGTTCGGCTGCGGCTCCATACCGAGAATTCTGCCGCGGCGTTTTGTCAGGTCGCCCATTACATCGCCGGTATAATCGTTCGGAACCATGATTTCCATACGCATGATCGGTTCGAGAAGAATCGGATTCGCTTCCTTAATACCCTTCTTGAATGCCAATGATGCCGCGATCTTGAAGGATACCTCATTAGAGTCTACATCATGATAGGAACCGTCGTAAAGAACCGCCTTGATATTCTGTACCCTGCATCCTGCAAGCGGACCGTTTTCCATACTTTCACGCAGCCCTTTTTCTACTGCCGGCACGTAGTTCTTAGGGATCGCACCGCCAAAGAGTTCTTCTGAGAATTCAAATTCTTCCTGTGAAGGTGAGAATCTGATATGAACGTCACCGTACTGGCCTGCACCACCGGACTGTTTCTTATGCTTACCCTGAACATCGGATTCACCCTTGATTGTCTCTCTGTAAGCAATTTTCTGCGGAACTGTATTTACTTCCACACCAAACCGGTCTTTCAGTTTGCTGAGAACAATATTCAGCTGCATGTCGCCCTGTCCTCCGAGGAGTGTCTGACGTGTCTCCGGATTTCTCTCGACAACAAACGAAGGGTCTTCTTCCATCAGTCTTCTCAGACTTGAACCCATCTTATCTTCGTCATTCTTGTCCTTTGCCTCAACTGCGATGAAGTAACATGGCGCAGGCAGCTCAATCTTCGGACAAGCAACCGCTTCCGTCTTATCACAAAGTGTATCGCCTGTTTCCGTATTCGCCAGCTTAGCAACTGCAATAATATCGCCGGCTTCCGCCGAGTTCAGCTCAATCTGATTCTTTCCTCTGAGGAAGAACGGCTTGCCAAGCTTCTCACTCTTTTCAGACGTTGAATTGTATGCCTCTGCACCCGGTGTTACCTTACCGGTAAGAATCTTCATGATAGAGATCTTGCCCACAAACGGGTCGATGACTGTCTTGAATACAAATGCGGACAAAGGCCCGTCAGTGGAGCATGCCACCTCAACATCTTCGCCCTTTCCGTTCACCGCCTGATACGGCGCATGCATCGCCGGAGTTGGCACACAGCCCGCAAGCAGATCGAGCAGTTCTTCTACGCCTCCACCCATTGTGAACAATGTTGAGCAGACAGGAATAATGTCTCCGTTCTGAATTCCTTTAGCCATTCCCTGCTTGATCTCAACGTCAGTAAATTCTTCGCCCTCGAAATATTTTTCCATCAGCTCTTCATCAGCACTGGCGATCGCTTCCATGAGATCTTCATCAATCTCGTCCGTAAGCGGCCAGCTGAGAGGAACGAGCGCAGAACCAAACTGATCCTGCAACGCGCTGAATGTTGCGTCAAAATCGAATTCATCTTTATCTCTCTTATTAATGATAAAGAAACGCGGTGTTCCGTGTTTTTCACATGCCTTCCATGCCTGTTCGGTACCAACCTGAATTCCTGCGCCGGCATCGACCATGATTACAGCAGCTTCCGCAGCTCTGAGCGCTGCATTAACCTCTCCTGCGAAGTCAGGATATCCCGGAGTGTCTATAAAATTGATCTTCGTATCTTTCCATTCTACGGGAACCAGTGCTGTATTGATTGAAAAACCTTTTTCGATTTCCATCTTATCGTAGTCAGAAACAGTATTCCCTGCAGAAACGCTTCCAAGCTTCTTGGTCACGCCTGTCGCAAACAGTGCTGCTTCCAGAAATGTTGTCTTACCGCATCCACCGTGTCCGAGCAGCGCGACATTTCTGATGGATTCACTTCCATAGTTTTTCATATAACTTAGCCTCCTGAAAAAATTTATTTTAGTGAGCCTTTTTCACTCTCATAATTTAACAAACCCACAATAGATTTATTATATCAAAAAACACAATCTCATACAATGGCAGTAATGGGAGATTCTAAACAAATTTTAAGAGATTCTGATGTTTTTTGACCGCAGAAATTCGCGTTGAAAGGAGCTATACCGTCAGTCGGGAAAGTCCTTTGTATGTTCTTCTTAAAATTCCGCGTTATTTGGTGTTCTCGGGAACGGCAAAACGTCCCGGATATTGCCCATTCCTGTCGCGTACATGATCATACGCTCAAAGCCAAGACCAAATCCGGAGTGGATCACGCCGCCGTATTTACGCAGCTCAAGATACCACCAGTAGTTCTCTTCGTCCATCCCGAGCTCGTCGATACGCGCCTTCAGGATATCCATCCGCTCTTCTCTCTGGCTTCCGCCGATGATCTCACCGATGCCCGGAACCAGCATGTCGCAGGCCGCGACAGTCTTTCCGTCATCATTCAGGCGCATGTAAAATGCTTTGATTTCCTTAGGATAATCAGTGACAAAAATCGGCTTTTTAAAGATGGTCTCAGTCAGATAACGCTCATGCTCAGTCTGAAGGTCGATGCCCCACTCTACCGGATACTGGAACTTTTCGCCCGATTTCTGCAACAGCTCCACGGCCTCGGTATATGTAACACGGTCAAAATCCGAATTGATGACATGATTGAGACGGTCGATCAATCCTTTGTCGATAAACTTATTGAAAAATTCCATTTCTTCCGGCGCTTTTTCCAGGACGCTGGTCAAAATGTATTTAATCATGTCTTCTGCGACATCCATCGTATCGCTCAGGTCGGCAAAGGCAATCTCCGGCTCGATCATCCAGAATTCCGACGCGTGACGTGTCGTATTGGAATCTTCAGCTCTGAAGGTCGGGCCAAAGGTGTATACGTTTCTAAAGGCCATCGCGAAAATCTCGGCCTCTAACTGGCCGCTGACGGTCAGATTCGTTTCTTTTCCGAAGAAATCCTGCGTGTAGTCGGGTGTTCCATCTTCATTCTTCGGCGGATCGGCCGGGTCGAGTGTTGTGACGCGGAACATTTCGCCGGCGCCTTCCGCATCGCTTCCCGTGATGATCGGCGTATGGACATAGACAAAGTTCCGGTCCTGGAAAAACTGATGAATTGCGTAGGCAATGATGGACCGCACGCGGAATACGGCGGAGAATGTGTTGCTGCGCGGTCTAAGATGCGCAATCTCCCGGAGAAACTCCATGCTGTGCCGCTTGTTCTGAAGCGGATAATCCGGGTCGGACATGCCTTCAATTACGACCTCATCCGCGTGTATCTCAAATGGCTGCTTTGCCCCGGGAGTCAGCGTAAAAACGCCTTTGACACGGATCGCCGTGGAAATCGGCATGGACGCCAGCTCGTCAAAATTATCCAGCTTGTCCGCTTCATAAACGATCTGTACCGGGCTGAAGAACGAGCCGTCGTTCAGAGCGATGAATCCGAACTTGTTGGAATTTCTGTTCTGACGAACCCATCCTCTGACGATAACTTCTTTATCTGCGTACGCTTCTTTATTCTTGTGCAGTGTTTTTAACTGAATATCCTGAATTTCCATTATTTTTCCTCTCAATATGTAATTATATTTTCACTGAAAAATTATAGCATATAGCAACAAGTGTTGCAATTTCTAAAGCTCATTGATGTAAGCTCGCATCTCTTTTTTATAAGCCTCCACGCCCGGCTGGTCAAACGGATTAACGCCGCTGAGCAGCGCCGATACCGCGCACTGAATCTCAAAGAAATAGAGCAGTTCGCCCGTTGTCTTCGGGCTGAAGGCATCGGCTTTGATCGAAATCACCGGCGTTCCGGCCGCGACGTGCGCATCATACACACCCTTTTCCGCACATTCCCCGATCTGCTCGATTGTTTTCCCGGCAAAAGGCGCCATCGCCGTTTCCGGAATCTGAACATCGGTCAGCGTTTCTTCCGCCGTAATGAACGTCTCAAAAAAGCACGGCGTCCCCTGTTGCAGGAACTGTCCCATTGAATGCAGATCCCGTGAAAACATCAACGAAACCGGGAATATTCCAACCCCGTTCTTCCCCTCACTCTCGCCGAAAAGCTGCTTCAGCCACTCACCGATGTAGGCCGCATATGGATCAAAAAACTCAAAAACTTCAATATTTTTCCCCCGTTCTGCCAGGATTTGCCGAGTGATCGCATAATCCAGCCATTCTTCAGGAAAATCCCCGTCTCCCGCGAGCGACCTCGCGCCGTCCATCAAAGCCGCAATGTCGATTCCGGCCACCGCGACAGGCAACAGTCCGACCGGCGTCAGCACCGAATACCGACCGCCGATATCGACCGCCAGATCAAAAATCGTACAGTCTTCCTCCGTTGCCTCATCGAACAGGTAGTTGGAACGGTTTTCCGTGACAACAAAAGTCCGCCTCGCCGTTTCCTCCGCCCCGTACTTTTCAATCATCCAGGCCTTGAAAATACCATATGCCGACAAAGTCTCCGTCGTTGTTCCAGACTTGGAAATAACGCACAGGCAGACATCTTTTCCTTCCATTTCGTCTAAAAGGTTATTGATATAACGCGCACTGAAATTGTAACCGGCAAAAAGTACCGTTGTTTTACCGTCACCGCCCAGAAGATCAATCACTGCCTTCGCGCCCATAAATGAGCCGCCGACGCCCAGCACGAGGAAAACGTCCGCTTTCTGTCTGATCGTTTCCGCTGCCTCGTAGATCTCAGAGATCTTCTCTTCGTCAAATTCCGTCGGCTGATGCACCCACCCCGTGAAGTCCAGCTCACCGGATCTTACTTTTTCCAGTGCTTCGCGCGCATCTTTCCTTCGCGCCTCAAGCTCCGCGGCAGAAATTCCTGTATCTTTTAATGTAAGCTTAATACTCATATTCTCTCTCCATTCCGCCGCCCTCCGGCGACAAATGACCGGTGCCCGCAACAATCGCTCCCGGCTTTAGTTTCTCTGCGGATGAACTGACGCCTGCCGTCACGAAGCCGCGCCAGGTTCCCTTAGTCTATTTTACACGAATACAGTAAAATTGAGATGATTTTTTTCAGTTTTTACATTAATATTAATAATAGATGTAAAACTGTTACCGGCGGGATTTCTGACCGGTCCGCCCGGCGAAACATTATCTGCACCCCGCCCGCCGAACTTCCTGGAAAGGAGGACGCAAAGTTTGTACCGAAACGGTAAGACTTTGTCAAGAATAATTATGAAGAAATCCGGAATTTTGTTACCTGTCTTTTCACTCCCGTCGCGCTTCGGACCCGGCAGCTTCTCTGCAGAAGCCTTCCGTTTTATCGACCTGCTCCGGGAAACCGGACAAAGCTACTGGCAGATCCTTCCCCTCGGACCCATCGGTAAATCATTTTCACCATATCACTCTGCCTCCAGCTTCACCGGCAATATCTTCTTTATTGATCCGTTCACCCTTGCGGATAAAGGTCTTTTAACTGCCGACGAACTCGCACAAGCCGAACAGAAAATCGCAGAAACGGAGAAAGAATCCGCTGCAGCCGGACAAAACTCCTGTGACGCTGTTTCCGAGCATACCGGTCATTTTATCAATTATCCGGCCGCGACCAAGGTTTTGGAGAAACTGTTCCGCCTCGCGTTTTCGCGATTCGAACCAGGCGATGAGTATCAGGCTTTTTGCCGTGAACAGGCAGCGGACCTGGACGATGCGGCGCTTTTCACCGCCTTGCAGCTGAAGTATGACGGCGTGCCGCCAAGCGAATGGCCGCTGGCGCTTCGAAACCGTGAACCGGAGGCCTGCGCCGCGGCAGCTGCGGAACTCGCGGACGAAATCCGCTTTCAGAAGTGGGCACAGTATGAATTTTCCTGCCAGTGGAACGCAATCCGGGAATACGCACACGCAAACGGAATCCGGATCATCGGCGATCTGCCGATTTATCCGGCGCCGGACAGCGCAGACTGCTGGACCCACCCGGAGCTGTTTCAGACAGACGACAAAATGTGCCCGGCGGCCGTAGCCGGCTGTCCGCCGGACGGCTTTGCCCCTGAAGGACAGCATTGGGGTAATCCTCTCTACCGCTGGCATGACATGCGCGATCAGGTCTTTGAGTGGTGGGTTGACCGACTGCAGGCCGCGTTCCGTCAGTCTGACATCGTGCGGATCGACCATTTCAGAGGGTTTGAATCCTATTTCTCGATTCCTTCGGAAACCGGCCGTCCCGCGGACGGGCACTGGGAAAAGGGCCCGGGCATCGAGTTTTTCCGCTTTATCGAATCCCGCATCGGATGTCTGCCGATCATTGCCGAAGATCTCGGTTTCCTGACTGATGAAGTCCATACCCTGATTAACGAGACCGGCTATCCGGGCATGAAGGTTCTCCAGTTTGCCTTTGACGGCGACCCCTGGAACGCCTACCTTCCGCATCATTACGAAACAGAAAACTGCGTCGTTTACACCGGAACACACGACAATGACACAACAAAGGGATGGTACCGGACTCTTGACGACTGGCATATAAACTACGTGGCGAACTTCATCCGCGCATACTACGCGGAACACGGAATCACTGACCGCGCACGGGAAGCCGGACGCGTCGCGGACATTCTGACAACCGGTGCGGCTGACAGTTCATGGGAACGACGGATTTCGGGCAGCCTGACGGAACGTCCGGTCACTGACATCCTGCCTGATCCGGAAATCACAGGCATAAATGAAAACAACATCGCCGGCTTCATGACTGCCGTAGCCCAGTTCAGCCGCGCCGATACCTGCATAATCCCGCTCCAGGATTACCTGGAGTATGGCAGCGAAGCGCGAATCAACACCCCGGGCACTACTTCCGGCAATTGGTGCTGGAAACTCAGGACAGGCGATATTACCGCAGAGACTGCAGCCCGAATCGCGGCTCTGACCCGGATCAGCGGGCGGTTTCAGGAATGAGCTATCAGACTGCGCCGACCATATGAATAAAAAACAGCCTTTACCGAACAAACATGCGGTAAAGGCTGTTTTTTGTTACTTTATTTCAAAAGTCCGACGGCGCCTTCGCTCAGCAGGCTGAGTCTGCGGTCGGCTTCTGCCGCGTCGTCAGCATAAGCCATGATGTACAGTTTGACTTTCGGCTCGGTGCCGGATGGCCTGATGGCAACAGAACTGCCGTCTGCCAGATCATAAAACAGGACATTACTTTTTGGAAAACCGGTCATTTCTTTCGCTTGATCCGCGCTTCCGACCTGTACGATAAAACCGCTTCCGTAGTCCCGAATACAAGTAACCGGAATACCGCTGATCTCAGCAGGCGGTTCGTCCCGGAGACCGGCCATTATAGCTGCCATTTTATCCTGCGCGCCGAAGCCTTCTATGACGTGGGAAACAACTTTTTCGCGGAAACAGCCGTAACGGGAATAAAGGTCCTGCATCGCTTCGTACACATTCATGCCTTTTGTCTTATAATAACAGGCCATCTCTGCGGTCAGCATGGAAGCGATGACGGCATCCTTGTCGCGCGCGTAAGTACCCGCGAGATAGCCGTTGCTCTCCTCAAAACCAAACAGGAACGTATGGTCGCCGTTTTCTTCGAAATTTTTTATCTTTTCCCCAATGTACTTGAAACCGGTCAGTGTCTCAAATATTGCAACGCCGTTGTCCGCGCAGATTTTGTTGGCCATCGGCGTAGTAACAATGCTTTTGACGACGGCACTGTCTGCCGCAAGTGTTCCCTCGCTGCGCCTCGTATTTATCAGATAATCGAGAAGCAGGACGCCGAGCTGATTACCGGTCAGCGTCTCATAGGAATCTCCGTTTTTCACAACGATTCCGCAGCGGTCACAGTCAGGGTCGGTTCCGATGATCAGATCCACGTCGTTTTCTCCGGCCATGCCAACCGCAATTTCAAAGCCCTCCACATATTCCGGGTTCGGTGATTTTACAGTCGGGAAATTTCCGTCCGGAATCATCTGCTCTTCGACCGGAATCAGGTTTTTAATGCCGATCCGCCGGAGAACTTCCGGCACGATCCGATATCCTGCGCCGTGAAACGGCGTATAGATGACGGCAAAGGAATCCGCCACCTCGCGGACAAAGTGCTGTCCGACAGACTGCTCCAGGACTTTTGCCATATATTCTTCATCCATGTCGCTGCCCATCATCGAAATAAGGCCCTGTGCCGCAGCCTCCTCAAAAGGCATCGTCTTTACATCATCAAAGATATCGAACTTCGCGAGCTGAGCAGACACTTCCGCTGCGTGTTCCGGCGGCAGCTGGGCTCCGTCGGCCCAGTAAACCTTGTAGCCGTTGTATTCTTTTGTATTGTGACTGGCCGTAATATTGATTCCCGCGATCGACGCATTTTCTCTCAGAGCAAAGGACAACTCCGGTGTCGGCCGCAGCTCGTCAAAGAGATGTACCCGGATGCCGTTTGCCGCCAGCACACAGGCCGCCTCTCTGGCGAACTCCGGACTGTTGATACGGGAGTCGTAAGCAATCGAAACGCCGCCGCCGTAATTCTCGCCGCACTGCAGGATCATGTTGGCCAGGCCCTGCGTCGCATAGCGGACAGTATAAATGTTCATTCCGTTCAGGCCGGCACGCATAATGCCGCGCAGCCCCGCAGTACCGAAATCGAGCATCGAAGAAAAGCGTGCCTCGATCTCCGGCTCATTTCCGTCGATCGCTTCAAGCTCAGCTTTGGTCGCCTCATCCACAGCACTGCTCTTCAGCCATTTATTATAATTATGTTTGTAATCCATTCCCAGTCACTCCTTCTCTCTGTACTTTGCCGTTCTTCACTGTACGGGTGCCGCGCGGCGCACGCGGTGTCCTGTCCCGGCTGGTTATAGATTCCGGAAGGCAAGTAAAAATATCTCTCCCGGACAGACCGTGACATTACCTTTAAAAACCCGATTACTGAGCAGATCCTGCCATTCCCCGGCGATGATCATTCTCTCTTCACTATTTCCACAGTTCGCTGCCGTGATGATCCGCTGACCGTCCCCGTACCGCTCAAATGCGTAAAATCCGCCGATTGAAGCGATCTCTCTATATTTTCCGTATTTATAAACACTGTTGTTTCTGCGGATTTTGATCACCTTTCTGTACCAGTTCAACAGATCATGATCTTCATGATCCCACGGGTAACAACTTCGGTTAAACGGATCGGAATAGCCTTCCGTTCCGGCTTCATCGCCATAGTAAATGCAAGGAACGCCGGGCAAAGTCATCTGAACGACGACCGCCATCTTCATCTTACGGATCGCCAACAGCTTCTCCTGTTCATTCATCCGCGTTTCAGCAAATACTTCACGCGGCGTTCCCGGGTTCATACGAGCCCCGCCAATCGCCGTCAGAATCCGCTCTGTGTCGTGTGTACCGACAACGTTCATCAGACAGCAGACGACCTCCTCCGGATAAAATTCCAGAATCTCACTGACAGTTCGGGCAATGAGTTCCGCGTTTCCGCTGTGCACAAAACCAATGAGCGCATTCCGAAACGGGTAATTCATGACCGAATCCAGCTTATCACCTTCAAAATAGTTTTTCCGTTCATCATACGCTGATTTGCTGGAGGCGTCTTCCCAAACCTCCCCGATCAACAGGGAATCCGGCTTTTCGGCCTTCACTGCCGCAGCCAGTTCCTTAACAAAAGAACTGGGCAGTTCATCGACAACATCGAGTCTCCAGCCAGACGCGCCGGCTTTAAGCCAGCGACGCGCAATGCCGTTTTTTCCGCAAATGAAATTGATATAACTTTGTTCCGATTTATTTACGCGCGGCAGGGTATCGATGCCCCACCAGGTCTCATACTGCTCATTGTCGTAAAAATAATACCAGCTTCGGTACGGAGAATCCGGATGGCCGTAAGCGCCTTTCCCGCCGTAATTCCCATATTTGTCAAAATAGATTGAATCGGCGCCGGTATGCGAAAACACGCCGTCGCAAATGACACGCATCCCCCGCTCCCCGGCCTCCCGGCAAAGCTGGCGAAAATCCTGCTCCGTACCAAACATCGAATCAATCTTCGAATAATCGGACGTGTCGTATTTGTGATTTGAGTAGGCCTCAAAGACCGGGCTGAGTACCAGGCAGGTCACGCCGAGACTCTCCAGATAAGGAAGCTTCTCGATGATTCCCTGTAGATTGCCGCCGAAAAAATCATTATTGACGATTCTGCCTTCTTCGTTCGGACGATACTCCGGCATGCCGCCCCAATCCTCGCGTATTATTTTATTTTCCATCGTGACAAAGGCCCCGCTGTGATTGAAACGGTCCACGAAGATCTGATAAAAAACGCCTCCGCATATCCACTCCGGCACCGGGTACGATCGTTTGTAAACGGTCTGCTGCCACATAACACGATCATCACTTAAAACAGCACGGTTGTTCCAGGCATCGCGTCCTGCATGCAGAACACCCTGCTCCGTGACGATCTCAAACTCATACCAGTAAAGCCCGGTGTCCTCAATTTTGAATCCGGACTTAAAACAAATGTAACCGTCCAGCGCGGTTTCGCTCATATCCTGCTCCATCTTATAGGCAGCTGAACTGTTTTCTTTGTCGAAAATCACGATCATACTGGCAGAAGTCGGCCGGAGTTCCTCGTCGACGAGGATGCAGATCTCCAGATATGTTCCGGAACGGACCGCCCCGACCGGCTTCTTAAACCGTTCGTCACGTGAATTAAAAATGATTTTAGCTCTTTCTGATGTCATGTATTCTTAAATCCTTGTATTCCGCCTGCAGAAAAACGGTTGAGTAATGTAACCGGCCAGAATACGATCCGGCTCGATCAGTACTTCTTTGTCAAGCACTGCATAGTCCAGGCGCACTCCGTCGGACACCACGGAATCCTGCATGATCACACAATTCCTTACACGGGCTCCTTTGCCGATTTTCACGCCCCGGAAAATAACTGAATTTTCGACAGTCCCGTCGATGATCGTTCCGTCTGCAATCAGTGAGTTCTTTACGGACGCGCCGGGTCCGTACCTGGTCGGCGGGCTGTCTTTGACACTTGTGATCACAGGCCCGTTATCCGACTGGAAAAGATTTTCCCGAATGTCACGATCAAGAAGCGACAGGTTGCTCATCAGGTATCCCGGCAGATTGTCTAGAAAAAGAACTTTCTCGTGGATCGGATAACCCATGACCTTGTCGGTACTGAGCATCGGCGCCACAACATCCTCCCTGAAACTCTTCTTGCCGGTATCAATCGCTTCATACAGAATATCAAGCAGATCCTGACGCTCCATGATAAACATATTCATGGAAATAAAGCGTCCCTTCGGATTTACGGTCGTGACAACAAAATCGGTAATCCGTCCCTCGTCGTTTACCGAAAGGCAGGTTCCCCGCACTCCCGGCTGATTGTTGATCGGTTCCGGCGCGTAGAGCACTGTCAGTCTGGCACCGGTACGAATATGGTAATCAAGCGCTTTTTTCAGGTCCAGGTTCACCACATCACTGCATCCGCTCATAATAACGTATTTTTCTTCAAGACCGCGCAGGAAAGAGACATTTGCCTCCAGACTGTGCAGTCTGTTTTTATAGACAGCACCCAAATGCTCTGTAGAAAACGGCGGAAGGAACGTCAGACCGCTGCGCTTTCTGTCCAGATCCCATTCCGCGCCGGAACGGACATGATGCATAAGACTCTGATAATTAAGCCTTGTTATGATCCCGATATTTTTCATACCGGCGTTGACCGCATTTGAAAGAACAAAATCGATCAGCCTGTACCGCCCGCCGAACGGGATTGCTGCCAGGGTTCTCTTTTCAAGAAGTTCGTCCAACTCGACATCATAGGTGTCGGCAAAGACGATTCCAGCCATATCAATCATAATTCCTCCTGTTTAACATTTTCTTCAGCGATAACACCTGCATCAACGACTGCCTGCGCGGGCACTTCCACGTCCCTCGCGATTACCGTAAGCCTCTCCTGAGACGCTTCCGCTCCGACTGTCGCGCCCTCGCCGATCACCGCATCCTCATCGACAATCGCGTATTCAATGCGGGCGCCTTTTCCTATCTTCACACCGCGCATTACGACGCTGTCCCTGATCACGGCATCCTTTTCCACGACAACATCGCTGAACACAACAGAATGCTCCAATGTACCGTTTATATCGCAGCCATCTCCGATGATCGAGTTTTTAATGCAGGAATCGTAACCGATGTACTGAGGATGGTTAAAAGTATGCTCGTAGTAGATTCTCCAGCCCGGGTCGTTCAGCACCAGACGTTCCTCCTCTGAAGCATCCATGCCGATCGCGTCCATATTGGCCGCCCAGAACGAATCCAGCGTTCCGACGTCACGCCAGTACCCCTTATATAAATAGGCAAACATGCGCTGACCGTCCGCCAGCATCTTCGGAATAATGTCCTTGCCGAAATCGTTCGAGGAATCCGGATCCGCCTCATCCTCCGTCAGATACCGGATCAGTTTGTCCGTAGAGAATATGTACACGCCCATCGAAGCCTGCGTGCTCTTCGGGTGTTCCGGTTTTTCTTCAAATTCAAGGATGCGCCCTTTGTCGTCCGTGTTCATGATGCCGAAGCGCGAAGCCTCTTCTAACGGCACATCGATGACCGCAATCGTGCAGTCCGCGTCGTTCTCGATGTGTTCCTTCATCATGATCGAATAATCCATTTTGTAGATATGGTCGCCGGAAAGAATCAAAACATAGGACGGGTGATATCTTTTGATAAAACGTATATTCTGGTAAATCGCGTTTGCCGTTCCCTTAAACCAGTCCGCGCCACTCTCGCCCTGATAGGGCGGCAGCACATGAAGTCCGCCGTAGCGCAGATTCATGTCCCAGGATACGCCTGCTTCAAGATAGTCATTCAGCTCAAGCGGCTGATACTGTGTCAGAACCCCAACCGTATCAATCCCCGAGTTGATGCAGTTCGACAAAGGGAAATCGATGATCCGGTATCTTGATCCGAACGGCACCGCCGGTTTGGCGATCTTCTTTGTCAGCGGCATCAGCCTGCTGCCCTGCCCGCCGGCGAGGAGCATAGCGACGCACTGTTTCCTGTTCATCATTTTCTCACCTCCGTAACTTTATTCCTTTCAAGGATGATGCCCGACAGCGGAGGAAGCGCCGCAGTTATATACTGAGGATATCCGTTGCGTTCACCCTTTTTTACTTTATAAACCTGTTTTTTCCTAACGCCCTGTCCGCCGAATTCTATGCTGTCCGAATCGAACACGCACGTATATGAGTCCGCCTCCGGCACGCCGAAATCGAACACATCAAAAGATGTCCCGGACAGATTCAGCGCGACGACCTCGATCTCAGGATTTTCCCCGGCTCCGTCACTTCTGTAGTAAATGTACGTATTTGCAGAAGAATTGTCCGCGTCGATCCAGCGGAAGCCGTCCATCGAATCGTCAGCCTGCCACATTGCGCTGTGTGTAAGATAAAAACGGTTGAGCTCTTTGATAAAAGTCTGCATCTGTCTGTGTTTTTCGTAATCGAGAAGAACCCAGTCAAGCGCCTGTTTCTCGTTCCATTCGATAAATTGCGCAAACTCCGAGCCCATGAACGTCAGCTTTTTGCCAGGATGCGTCATCATATAAATGTAAAAGGCACGCAGACCCGCGAATTTATCCTCGTAGCTGCCCGGCATTTTTCCGATCATCGAGCACTTTCCATGCACAACCTCATCGTGTGAGACCGGCAGGATAAAATTCTCGCTGTAAGCGTAGGTCATGGAAAAAGTCAGTTTATTATGCATACCGCCACGGAAGAACGGATCGGAGGAAAAATATTCAAGCGTATCGTTCATCCAGCCCATATTCCACTTAAAATTGAATCCGAGCCCTCCGACTGAAGGCGGTCGGGTCACATTCGGCCAGGCCGTCGATTCTTCCGCGATCATGACTACACCGGGATGTTCTGTGAGAACGGTCTGATTCATCTTCTGCAGAAAGTGAACCGCATCCGGATTTTCACGCCCGCCGCTTCTGTTTGGCCGCCATTCTCCGTCGCCCCGGTCGTAATCAAGATAAAGCATTGCCGCCACGGCATCGACCCGGAGTCCGTCGATGTGATAGACGTCGCAGAAGAAAAAGGCATTGGATATAAGAAAGCTCAGAACTTCCTTTCTGCCAAAGTCAAAGGCTCTCGTCCCCCACCCCTTATGTTCCATTTTCAGTGGATCCGGATCTTCATAAAGAGGATACCCGTCGAACTCGATCAGTCCGTGCTCGTCCTTCGGAAAATGCGCCGGCACCCAGTCCATAATCAGTCCCAGCCCGTTCTGATGGACCTGATCGACAAAGAATTTGAAGTCTTCAGGCGTTCCGTACCGCGAAGTGATGCTGTAATAACCCGTTACCTGATACCCCCATGAGCCATCAAACGGATACTCTGTCAGCGGCAGCAGCTCAATGTGCGTGTAACCCATCTCTTTCACGTACGGGATCAGCTGCTCCGCCATCTCACGGTATGTCAGATACTCATCATCCTCGTGCCGGCGCCAGGATCCGAAATGAACTTCATAAATATTCATCGGCATCCTGTAATGATTCTTCCGGCCGCGCTTTTCCATCCACTCCTGATCCGACCATTTGTAAAAATAACCGATGTCACTGACCCGGGAAGCCCGGTGATGGCCCTCGTCCGGGCTTCCTTTTTCCGTTTCAAAAGCAAACGGGTCAGCCTTAAAGACCGTTTTCCCTTTGTCGGATGTTACGGCGAATTTATAGAGATCGCCGACGCGGATTCTGGTGCTGTTCAGTTCCCAGATTGACTCGTCGTCCTCCATTCTTGTCATCGGGTCCGCCGCCGGATCCCAGTCGTTGAAATCGCCGACCAGGGAGACGGAAACGGCCCGCGGCGCCCATACACGGAAAGTAATGCCATCATCGACGCAGCTTCCGGAAGGGTGCGCCCCAAAAAAATCATAGCATCGGCTGTTTTCGCCCCGGTGGAACAGATACTTCTGTTCGGATACCATTCCGCCGTCGTTCCTCATCTTCATCCTCCGTGTCTCATTTGTACCTGATATAAACAGTTTCTTTTAGTTCATTATAGCCTATCATAGACGAACATTCAAGATTATGGTATAATACATCGTTCGAGGTCAAAACACACGGACAACCGGCATGGCCCTATTCTTCCGCTGTCCGGTCACAAGCCCAATTTCTCAGGAAATCCCTTCAGGGAAAGTAAAAAAGGAGATTCTCAAAGATGAAGAAGAATCATAAAACAACTGACTCGACAAAGGTCAGCTCTGCCGGAAACACACCGGATCATAAAACCACGGCAGATGAAAAACTCACACGCATTCTCTATGTTACGCCGGAAACGATGCCGTTTGCCTCTACCGGCGGTCTGGGCGAAGTCTCCGGATCACTCCCGAAAGCACTCAACGCGGACCCGGACCTGAATGCGGAATGCCGTGTCATGATGCCGCTCTATAAAGCAGTATCTGACGAATATCGAAAAAAAATGATTTTTCTTGGCTGCAAAATGATTCCAGTAGCCTGGAGATCCAAGTATCTGGGCCTTTTCAGGCTCGACTATGAGGGCGTCGTCTATTATTTTATCGACAATGAAGAATACTTCAAACGCGATGGTCTGTACGGACACTACGACGACTGCGAGCGCTTCGCGTTCTTTTCCAGAGCCGTTTTTGAATCATTTGAATTCATGGATGACTTTGTTCCGGACATTATCCATGCCAACGACTGGCAGACCGCGCTTGTTCCGATCTATCAGGACGCGCTCTATCATCTGGAATACACGTCGACCGTTTTTTCAATCCATAATATCGAATATCAGGGGAACTATGGCAAAGAGATTCTTGACGACGTCCTCGGCCTTCCGGAAGGCTGCGAACACCTCGTCGAATGGAATGGCAATATCAACCTGATGAAAGGCGGCATCCAGACCGCCAGCCTGATCAATACAGTCAGCCCAACCTACGCGCAGGAACTGACAGATCCGTACTACGCCTACGGCCTCGACGCGATTATCCGCGAAAACCGCTTCAAGCTGCACGGAATCCTCAACGGAATCAATACGAAAACCTACGATCCGGCTGCAGACGATAAGATTCCGGCCGGCTACACACCAGACGATCTGTCCGGCAAAGCCGTCTGCAAAAAAGCTCTGCAGGAAGCTCTCAGACTCCCGGTTATAGCCGATATTCCAATGCTCACGATGATCACACGTCTGGTCCCGGCAAAGGGCGTCGATCTGATCATCTCCATCCTCGAATCCATTGTGCAGAAAAACGCGATCCAGTTCGTTATTCTCGGTACAGGATTTGAGCACTATGAAGACTATTTCCTCTCACTGCAGGATAAGTACCCGGACAAAGTGCGGGCAAAAATTGAGTTCAGCAACGATTTATCCCATAAAATCTATGCAGCCGGCGATATTTTCATTATGCCGTCCCGCACAGAACCATGTGGGCTCGCCCAGATGATCGCCTGCCGTTACGGGAACGTGCCGATCGTCCGCAGTACCGGCGGCCTGCGCGACTCGATCCGCGACTGCACGCTGGGTGAAGGAAACGGCTTTGTCTTTGAAGGATACGACGCATTCGGACTTTACGACGCGGTCATGCGCGCAATCAGCCTTTACAACGACAACGAAAACTGGAAAAAACTCGTGAGCTACGACCTTACGCTCGATTTCAGCTGGTCGTCCTCAGCGAAGAAATACATGGAAATGTACCGCAAAGTCAGTTATAAATAAGAGTTTAAGATTAAGTTAACAAGGATAAGAGAATAAGTAATTATGGCACAGTATAACAAAAACAGTACATCAAACATTAATAAGAATAAATTCAGAACACTCCTGGAAAACCTTTTGTCAAATAACTTCCACACGACGTTTGAGGAAGCATCGGTCAAAGAGCTTTACGAAGCGATTTCAGGTGTCGTAAATATGCAGCTGCAGGAGAAGCGCTGGAAATTCAACAAGGTTAGCCGCGACGCGGAGAAGAAGAAGGCGAACCGCAAGAGAATCTATTACATAAGCATGGAATTTCTGATGGGTCAGTCGCTGAAGAATAATCTGTATAACTTAGGCGAAATGGACTTTGTCAGAGACATGCTGGAGCGGCGCGGAATCGGAATGCAGGAAATTTTTGACTGTGAACCGGACGCTGGTCTTGGAAACGGCGGCCTTGGCCGTCTTGCTGCCTGTTACATGGATGCGATGGCCGCGGAAGGATATGACGCGACCGGGTTTTCGATTCGTTATGAGTACGGTCTGTTCAAACAGAAAATCGTCGACGGCTGGCAGCTGGAAATGCCGGACAACTGGCTTCCGGGCGGCCAGGTATGGCTGAATCCGCGTGCGGAAGACACATTCAACGTCTCATTCTATGGCGATTACGATGAATACTGGTCCGACAACAAACTGAATTACACAATCACAAACCAGCAGACCGTTGACGCGGTTCCGTTCGACATGTTTATTTCCGGCGCCGACTCAAATACAGTCAATAAGCTGCGCCTCTGGAAAAGCACGGATTCTGACGGTTTTGACATGAACCTGTTCAACAGCGGCGACTTCACGAGAGCCGCTCAGAAAAAAAACAGCGCGGAACTGATATCCAAAGTTCTCTATCCTGCGGACAACATCTCGGAGGGCAAAGAGCTGCGTCTGAAACAGCAGTATTTTATGGTCTCGGCTTCCTGCCAGAACATCGTCCGCGATCACATTCAGCTGCACGGCACACTCGATAATTTTGCCGACAAGGTCGCGATTCACATCAACGACACACATCCGGCGCTCTGTATCCCGGAGCTGATGCGCATCTTCATGGACGTGCACGGAATGTCCTGGGATGACGCCTGGAAGACGGTAACAGAATCCGTGACGTACACCAACCACACCGTGCTCGCGGAAGCACTGGAAAAATGGAACGAGCAGCTGATCAGTTCCATGCTGCCGAGAATCTACATCATTATCAAAGAAATCGACCGCCGTTTTCGTGAAGAAATGTACCAGCTCTTCCCGGGCGACACCGGTAAAGTCGATTACACAGCACCACTCGGAGACGGCATGATCCGTATGGCCAACCTCAGCGTTATCGGTTCCCACACCGTTAACGGCGTTTCTGCGCTTCACTCGGAGATCCTGAAGGACGATCTTTTCCACGACTACTACCTGGCGACTCCGGAAAAATTCACCAACGTCACCAACGGTATCGCTTACCGACGCTGGCTCTGCCAGTCCAACCCGGAGCTCGCTGAACTGATCGACTCCTGCATCGGTCCGAAATACAGACGTAACGCACAGCATCTGGAAAAATTTGCCGATTTCAAAGATGACCCGAGTGTACAGGAACGCCTGCAGACAATCAAGCACCGTAATAAAGAGAAATTTTCAGATTTTATATATAAAGCAAACGGCGTCAGAGTCGACCCGGATTCTGTCTTTATTGTTCAGGTCAAAAGGCTTCACGAGTATAAACGTCAGCTGCTCAACGTTCTTCGCATCATCTCGCGCTACCGCCTCCTGAAATGGAATCCGAATTTTATAACACGCCCGGAGACATACATCTTTGCCGCTAAATCAGCTCCAAACTATTATCTGGCAAAGGAAACCATCCAGCTGATCTGCAAACTCGGCGAAGAAATCAATAATGATCCGGCCGTATCAGATAAAATCAAAGTCATCTTCCTGGAAAACTACAGTGTTTCCATGGCCGAGCACCTGATGCCGGCGAGCAATATTTCCGAGCAGATTTCTCTGGCCGGAAAAGAAGCCAGCGGTACCGGCAACATGAAACTGATGATTAACGGTGCCGTGACGATCGGTACACTGGACGGCGCCAACGTCGAAATGCGTGAGGCAGTCGGTGACGACAATATCTTTATCTTCGGACAAAAGGCTGACGAGGTTCAGCAGAACCTGCTGAACGGTTACGATTCACGCAGCATTTACAACGAAAACTCCGTCCTCCGCGATACACTGGACGCGCTGAAGTATGGCTTTGCAGGCAAATCATTTGAAAACATGTATTATTATCTGCTGACGCCGACGTACAGCATTGCGGATCCGTACATGTGCCTGAAGGATTTTGAGGACTACTGCCGCGTACATAATGAAATCCAGAATGCGTACGAAGACCGTGCGCGCTGGAACAACATGTCGATCGTGAATATCGCGAAATCCGCACGCTTCTCGGCCGACCGCAGCATCCGCGAATACGCGGATAACATCTGGCATACAAAGCCGGTTCTATAAATTCAAACTAAATTTTGTAATTAAAGGCGGGGCTGTCGCAAGACAGCCCCGCCTGTGTTTCCCGTCATTATTCTATGATTGCGCAGACTTCCCGGTTCCGAAGTTCAGAGTTTACAGATACGCGTACTCACTGAGATCCTTCTCAATAAAATCCTGCCAGCCGTCACGATCATCCTCGTCCTCATTAATACTCACCTCACGTGTGGTGACACCGACGCGTGAATTCGGCGCGATTGCGCTGGTAATAAACGCGTTACCACCGATCACCGAGCCTTCCCCGATAACGGTATCACCGCCGAGGATCGAAGCGCCGGAATAAACAGTAACATTATCTTCCAGCGTCGGATGACGCTTGGTTCCATGAAGCTTATGTCCTTCCTTTGTCGAAAGCGCGCCGATCGTAACGCCCTGATAAATCTTCACGTGTTCACCAATCTCTGATGTCGAACCGACAACAATTCCAGTCGCGTGGTCAATGAAGAAATATTTTCCGATGGTCGCACCCGGATGAATATCAACGCCGGTCTCGCGGTGGCCGTACTCCGTCATCATGCGCGGCAAAAGTGGCACGCCAAGCCGATAAAGCTCGTGTGCGATCCGATAAATCGCAATCGCATAAAGACCCGGATAACAAAGGACGATTTCATCTTTATTGAACGCGGCCGGATCACCGTCAAAGCTGGCCTCCAGGTCGGTATTCAGATACTCTCTGATCGTAGGAATCGTTTTAAAGAATTCCAGACAGATTTTCTGCGCCGCGCGCTTACGGACCGCTTTTCGCGTGTGCTCATACTTCTCATCGTAAAGCAACACAATCTGTATCTGCTTACGCAGGTTATACATGACGTCCTCGATCAGCACCTGCAGGAGCGTCTCCACGTTACGAATACGGTATATATTATCCTTATAATAGCCCGGGAAAAGTACCATCATCAGCTTGCGTATAATATCGATCACAATGTCCTGATCCGGCTGTTCAAAGGCCTTCATATTATCAATATCACGCCCAAGTTCGTAGTCGGACATAATCGTTCTGGCAATCTCATTCATTGCCTCATCAATCTGTTCATCATCTATATCATGCTCACAGTATTCGCAGATATTCTCGATGCTGAAATCCGCAAAACTGTTTCCCGTTATCTTTTTAGTCATCTTTCTTTCATCCTCGTTTCATTATAAATATTCTCGAAAATATATACCCATTTTATTCGTTTATAAACAACTGCCGCGTGACTCTGGTATCGCTTTCAATTTCTGACAATGTGTTTTTATCGACAAAGGAAATCCGCCCGATCACATAAAAAACCGGCAGAATACTCCGCCGGTAAGTTTCAGTCTTTTCTCAGACTGCCCCCTAATTCAACCAGGAGCGAAGCTCCAACAAAGCTCGCTTGATTGGCGCGAGCGACGCCGTCAACAGACGCCGGGAGCTTCAGCTCCTGAGAGTGTCGGTGGGGGATTGATACCCGC
>ONJN01000066.1 GCA_900318155.1 uncultured Eubacteriales bacterium | reverse complement strand
TCAGGTGCAAATACTTTGAATCAACGCTTTATGATGTTGAGGATACAGTAAGGGTTCAACTTGATAATGACAGATTCTATTCTGTTGTTTGTATTAAGGGCAAAGGCACTTTGCAGATCGGGGATATGTCGATGGATATAAAGGCGGGAGAAAGTGTATTTGTGTCGGCGCAGAAGGAAACGCTGATCATTTCAGGCAATCTTACCATGGTTTTAAGTAATATTTAATTAATTATAGAATGAGGAGATCAAGAAGATGAAAAAAGCATTGATTACAGGCATTACAGGTCAGGACGGTTCATATCTTGCAGAATTCCTGATTGAAAAAGGTTATGAGGTTCACGGAATAATCCGCAGAGCTTCTGTTTCCACTACGTCAAGGATAGACCACATTATGGATAAATTGATTATCCATGAGGGAGATCTTTCTGATTCGTCAAGCATTATCCGCATTGTTCTTCAGGTAAAACCCGATGAGATATATAATCTTGCAGCTCAGAGCCATGTTCAGGTATCCTTTGATGCTGCTGAGTATACCGGCGATGTTGATGCTATCGGTGTTCTTCGTATTCTTGAAGCTGTACATACCGCAGGACTTGATAAAACCTGTCGTGTTTATCAGGCATCTACTTCTGAACTTTATGGCAAGGTCGAAGAGGTTCCTCAGAATGAGAAAACTCCCTTCCATCCTTATTCTCCCTATGCAGTTGCGAAGCAGTACGGATACTGGATGATAAGACAGTATCGCGAAGCCTATGGTATTTTTGCCTGCAATGGTATACTTTTCAATCATGAGTCTGAGCGTCGCGGCGATAACTTTGTAACAAGGAAGATCACACTCGCTGCCGGAAGGATTGCCTGCGGCTTACAGGATCATCTTGAACTCGGAAATCTTGATTCTCTCCGTGACTGGGGCTACGCAAAGGATTATGTTGAGTGTATGTGGCTGATCCTCCAGCAGGACGAGCCGGATGACTATGTTATCGCAACCGGTGTACAGCATACCGTTCGTGAATTTACAACCCTTGCATTCAAGAATGACGGCATAGAGATCGAATGGAAAGGCGAAGGTCTTGAAGAAAAGGGCTATGACAAGAAAACCGGCAAAATGGTTGTTTGTGTAAACCCGAAGTGGTATCGTCCTACTGATGTTGTAAACCTTTTGGGGGATCCGACAAAGGCCAAAACAAAGCTCGGATGGGATCCTCAGAAGACGAGCTATGAGGAACTTTGTGCAATAATGGCAGAGCATGATCTGCAGCTTGCAAAACGTGAAAAATGATAGATCTTTCTTGACACAGGAGTGAAATGATGGACAGGATCCGGTTTATGAACATCATGATTGACAATATTACCGTCCAAGAGGCAGTTGATTATGCTGAACAATGTATAGAAAATGATCAGCATATTTATGTTGTTACACCAAATGTAGATCATATTGTAAAGCTGCAACAAAACACAAAATTTTTAGCAGCATACGAAAAAGCAGGATTGGTAGCAGTAGACGGAACGCCGATCATGGTTGTGGCTAAAATGTACAAAACGCCCTTAAAAGAAAAAATAACAGGTCCTGTTTTGACAGAAGGTATTATAGAAATGGCCGCAAAAAATGGTTATTCTGTTTTTTTCCTCGGTGCAGGCGAAGGTGTGGGAGAAAAAGCTGCTATGAATCTTTTGGCAAAATATCCCGGCTTCCATTATGTTGGCTATTATTCTCCTCCGTTTGGTTTTGAGAAGGATGAAGAAGAAAGAAAACACATTATTAATACGGTTAACAATTCGCAAGCAAATATCGTTGTGGCAGGTATGGGTTCTCCTAAAACAGAGATTTTTCTTTCAGAAATATTTCAGAGTCTTAACTGTCAAGTCAGCCTTTCCGTAGGCGCCGCAATTGATTTTTTTGCCGGCACAGTGAAAAGATGCCCGAAATGGATCAATAAAATTGGTATGGAATGGTTTTACCGTTTTTTGAAGGAACCAAAAAGAATGTTCAGACGGTATTTTGTGGATGATATTGCCTTTATTGGATTGATAATAAAATATAGAAAAAGAAAGCGGGGCAATAAGATTGGATATGATTGTAACAAAAAAAGTTGATTTCAGCTTTGAG
>ONJN01000020.1 GCA_900318155.1 uncultured Eubacteriales bacterium | reverse complement strand
TTTGATTTTCGGCTCGGGAACGGGTTGGAGGTCCTTTCATCCGGCGAGGTGGATGTCGTCGTCATCGCCGGAATGGGCGGGATTCTGATCGCGGAAATTCTGGCAGCTGATCCGAAAAAAACTCGATCGTTTGGGAGATTTATCCTGCAGCCGCGGAATAACATCGGAAGACTGAGGGCATATCTTTTGTCGCACGGCTTTGTCATTGTGAAAGAGCATCTGGTGCGTGAAAGAAAGTTTATCTGTGAGATTCTGACGGCGGAACCTGTAGTGGCTTCAGAGCGGGAAACGGCGGCCGGGTACAGCCGCACGGCTTTGTCCGGAAAAACGGCGAACCAGTATGGAAAAGCGGCGGATTTATACGGAAAAGATCCGGAAATAACCGCATATTTTGATTTTCCGGACACGCTGGCGGTATCCGGGGAAGGACTGCTGAAAGAGTATCTTTCGGGTCAGCTGGACAGGTATTTAAGAATCGCTGATAAAATAAGAAGAAATAAAAGCCGTTCTGACTTGCTTCGGGTTCATGAAGCGAGGATCCGAAGGATCGGGGCGATCCTGAAGGCGGCGGCAGACTTGACACTGCCATCCTGAACAGGGAGGAATAGCAATGAAAATGGACAGAAAACAGTTTGAAAGCGTAATGAATACGCTTTGTCCGCCGGAACTCGCTGAATCGTGGGATAACTGCGGGTATCAGATCCGAATCGGATCCGGAGAAATCCGCAGAGTTCTTGTTGCGCTGGAAGTGACCGGCGAGGTGATCGATGAGGCGGTTCGGACAGAAGCGGATCTCATACTCACGCATCATCCGCTGATTTTTGGCGGCATCACATCTGTTGACGATAATAATATTACGGAAAGAATGATTATTCGCCTGATCAAAAGCGATATTTCTGTTTTTTCCTGTCATACTTCTTTTGACAAGGTTCCCGGCGGCAACAACGATTACCTCGGGAAAATTCTCGGATTTGAAGACGTGCGGCCCGTTGATGAAGACGGGTTTCTCAGAAAGGGCATTCTTCCTGCTGCTGTGAAGTTTGCAGGTTTTAAGGAACACGCGGCGGAAGTGCTCGGCGTAGACAAAAGTTTTTTCTCGGCGGTGGGAGATCCGGAATCGGTAATCCTCACGGCTGCCTGGTGCACCGGGTCCGGCGCGGAATATATGCGCGCGGCGGTTGATCAAGGCTGTGATCTTTTTATAACCGGTGACTTGAAATATCACGATGCTCAGAACGCGAAGGCGATGGGTCTCTGTGTGCTGGATGCCGGTCATTTTGGTACGGAGAACATTTTCACGCCTAACATGGCGGAGCTTTTGTCAAAAGAACTGAAAAGGAAAGGGATCAGGTGTGATATCATTCAATCGACGATTGATATCAATCCTTTTGTATGATAAAATAATTATTTACGGGCAAGCCAGATGGTCGCGTGCCGAGGCACGAGGAAAGTCCGGGCTCCACAGGGCGAGGATGCCGTGATAACGTCCGGCGTAGGTAACTATAGGGAAAGTGCAACAGAAACATTCCGCCGAAACGGGTCATGCCGTGGCAAGGTTGAAATGGTGAGGTAAGAGCTCACCGGCGTCATGGAGACATGGCGGCCGTGTAAACCCCATCCGGAGCAAGGTCGAATGGACATATATGGCGGCGGCCCGTCGCCGTCCGGAAGGTGGACCGCTCGAGCGCACAGAGATGCTGCGCCTAGATAGATGATCATCAAATACAGAACCCGGCTTACAGACTTGCCCGTATTTTAGCTTTTACAGAAAGGATCATGAATGTGACGTCAGAAAAAGAGAATAATAGAAATGAAAATCTTCTCAGTGATACAGAAATTGCTGAAGTTTCAAAGAATGATGTGAAAAGCAACGAGGTTCTTAAAATGGGCGAAGCGCCGATCGGGAGACTGCTAGCAGAAATGTCCTGGCCGGCGATTCTTTCTATGCTGATAAATGCGCTGTATAACCTGGTCGACAGCATTTTTGTCGGCATGGTCAATCAGAATGCCCTGACTGCAGTTTCATTGATTATGCCGATCCAGTTGTTTATGATCGCGACGCACGTGGGAAGCGGAGTCGGTGTCAATTCGCTGATCGCCCGCAGGCTGGGCGCAAAGCGTTATGATGAAGCAGATCAGGCAGCCAGTACAAGTCTCCGGATCGCGGTTCTGAACTTTGTAATCTATCTTACAGTTGGCATTTTTCTGACAAAGCCCTTTGTCGGAATATATACAAATGATCCGCAGATCTATCACTATGGTGTGTCGTACATGACGATCATCTGCTGTTTCTGCTTATTCAACGCGATCGATCTTCAGATTGAAAAAGTGCTGCAGGCGACAGGAAATATGATTTCGCCGATGCTGATCAGCATGAGCGGCGCTGTCACCAATATCGTGCTGGATCCAATTTTTATTTTCGGATTGTTCGGCGTTCCGCGGCTGGAGGTTACCGGCGCGGCGATTGCAACAGTGTGCGGGCAGTTTGTGGCAATGACCGTTGCACTGATCACTTTGTTCAGAAAAAAACATGATGTGACGGTCAGGATCCGGGGTTTTAAATTAGACTGGAAAGTGGTAAGAGATATTTATAGCGTGGGGCTGCCGTCGATTATTATGGCATCGATCGGCTCCGTCATGCTGATCGGTTATAATAAGATTCTGGCCGCGTCGACCGCAGCCGTTGCCGTGCTCGGTGTCTATTTTAAGCTTCAGTCATTTTTCTTTATGCCGGTATTCGGCCTGAACCAGGGCGCGATGCCAATTATGGGCTATAATTACGGCGCAAGGAAAAAGGAGCGGCTGATAAGAACATTTATGCTGGCGTTTCTGGCTGCCTTTATCATTATGTGTACAGGGTGTCTGATTTTTCACCTGATCCCGGACGAGCTGCTGAAAATGTTCAGTGCGGATAAAGAAATGATGCGCATTGGCATTCCGGCGCTGAAGATCATCAGCATCTGTTTTCTTCCGGCTTCATTCGGAATTATTGCGTCAACGCTTTTTCAGGCGACAGGGCACGGTTTGTACAGCATGTTCGCTACGTTTATCAGGCAGCTGATCGGCATTCTGCCGATCGCATATGTGTTGTACCACTGGAAGGGAGTCACAGTATCCTGGTATTCCTTCCCGCTGGCGGAAATACTGGGAACCGCCTATATCATTGTCATGCTGAGACATCTGTATATTAAAGAAATCAAAGATCTCTGATTCTGAAAACCGGTTTCAGATCAGTAACAAAAAGAGAATTCACGGGGTGTAATAAAAATGAAACTGGGAATCGATATTGGATCAACAACGGTCAAACTGGTTCTTCTTGACGAAAACGACCGGATAACTTTTTCTCGCTATGAACGGCATATGTCGGACGTTTTCAACAAGGTCCGCGAGATGATTGCGGAAATGTATGAGGAAACGGGCGATCTTAATGTGCAGCCGGTTATTACCGGATCCGGCGGGCTTTCATTCGCGAAGCTGATTGGGATCCGCTTTGAACAGGAGGTCATTGCCTGCAGCAAGGCGGTCGAAACGCTGATCCCGGAAACGGACGTGGTAATTGAACTAGGGGGAGAGGACGCCAAGATCACGTTTTACGGACAGACGATTGAACAAAGAATGAACGGAACCTGCGCGGGCGGAACCGGCGCTTTTATCGATCAGATGGGCATCCTGCTGAATACCGACGCGGAAGGGCTGAACGAGGCGGCAAAGAGTTATAAGATCATCTATCCGATCGCGGCCCGCTGCGGCGTTTTTGCAAAGACCGACATTCAGCCGCTTATCAATGACGGCGCAGCGATCGAGGATCTTGCGGCGTCCATTTTCCAGGCGGTTGTCAATCAGACGATCAGCGGCCTTGCGTGCGGTCGTCCGATTCGAGGCAATGTAGCATTCCTTGGCGGCCCGCTGACATTTATGTCCGAGCTCAGGAAGCGCTTTGTCGAGACGCTGAACCTGAAGGATGAGGAAATCATCTTCCCGGATGATTCCAAATACTTTGTTGCGATCGGCGCAGGTATGCTGGCAGAAAAACAGGCAGAAATGCCTTTGTCTGAAATCATCGGGCGGATCGAAAATGCGGATCAGAGCGAGCTTTCGGAGACAAAACATGTAGATGTCCTGTTCAGTAATAAGCAGGATTATGAGAGTTTCAGGGCCCGTCACGACAAAGACAGAATCAGAAGAAAAGATATCCGCAGGGCTTCCGGAAAAACTTTCCTGGGAATTGACGCGGGCTCAACGACGACAAAAGCAACTCTGACCGACGAGGAGCGGAATCTTCTGTTTGAGGATTACCGCAGCAACGAAGGAAATCCGATCGAGGTCGTGCGCAGCATTTTGACGGATCTTTATAAAGTGCTTCCGAAGAACGCGTATATTGCCAATACATGCGTGACCGGCTACGGGGAAGGTCTGATCAAGGCGGGATTCCGCGCGGATCTCGGTGAAATTGAGACGATGGCGCATTACAAGGCGGCGGCATATTTCCAGCCGGGCGTCGATTTTATCCTCGACATCGGCGGTCAGGATATGAAGTGCATGAAAATCCGAGACGGCGCGATTTATAATATCATGCTGAATGAGGCCTGCTCGGCGGGCTGTGGTTCATTCCTGGAAACATACGCCAGGTCCGTGAATCTGGATACCAAAGCGTTTGCCAAAGAAGCGCTGTTTTCTGATTCTCCGGTTGATCTCGGCACGCGCTGCACAGTCTTTATGAATTCCAAGGTGAAACAGGCGCAGAAGGAAGGCGCTTCCATCGGAGATATTTCAGCGGGGCTGTCTTATTCTGTTATTAAAAACGCGCTGTATAAAGTCATCAAGCTGAGAAATCCGGACGAAACGGGCGAAAAGGTCGTTGTACAGGGCGGCACGTTCCTGAATGACGCGGTGCTCAGGAGCTTTGAGAATATTATCGGAAAAGATGTCATAAGGCCGGATATCGCCGGGCTGATGGGCGCATACGGCTGTTCGATTATTGCACAGGAGAATTATGTGGAAGGTACGCGTTCATCGGTTCTCTCAGCTGAAGAACTCAGCAGCTTCAAGGTGGAGCATACAAACGGACGCTGCGGCGGCTGTGAGAATCAGTGCCTTCTGACTATTAATAAATTCAGTGACGGATCTCGTTTTATTACGGGAAACCGGTGCGAAAAAGGCGCCGGCGGAGGAGCGGGCAAAAATGATCTGCCGAATCTGTACAGTTACAAGCTAAACCGGATTTTCCGCTACAAGCCGCTGTCGGACTTTGACGCCAGACGAGGCACGATTGCAATGCCGCGTGTACTGAACATGTATGAGAATTATCCGTTCTGGTTCCGTTTCTTCACGGAGCTTGGTTTCAGAGTGGAATTATCGCCGATGTCAACAAAGAAACTGTATGATCTGGGCATTGAGACGATTTCTTCGGACACGGCGTGTTATCCGGCCAAGCTGGTCCACGGACATATTCAGTGGCTCGTTGACAACGGTTATAAAATGATCTTTTATCCGAGCTACAATTACGAGCAAAAGGAAGACGAAACGGCTCCGGATCATTACAACTGCCCGGTCGTGGCGACTTATCCGGAAGTGATCGCCAACAATATGGATGACACATTCCGGGAGAACATGGTTCGTTTTGTTCATCCGTTCCTTCCTTTTGACGACGACGCGAAGCTTGTGAAGGCCCTGACGAGGGAACTTGAGCCTTATCACATTTCGGAGTCTGAAGTAAGGGGCGCGGTGACAAAGGCCCGCGAGGAGCAGAAGAATTACAGAGACGATATCAGAAAACAGGGCGAATACGCGCTGAAATACGCAAAAGACCACGGAAAGAAGGCCATCGTGCTCTCCGGCAGGCCGTATCACATCGATCCGGAAATCAACCACGGCATTGATAAAATGATCACGTCATTTGACTTTGTCGTGCTTTCCGAAGATTCGGTCTGCGACAAAGTGAAACTGGAGCGGCCGATCCGCGTGCTCGACCAGTGGGTATTCCACTCCAGGCTTTATAAGGCGGCTGAATTTGCCGGTACGCGGGACGATGTGGAGATTGTACAGCTGAACTCGTTCGGCTGCGGGCTGGACGCTGTGACGACGGATCAGGTGGAAGAGATCCTCCGTGATCATAATAAGCTGTACACCGTACTGAAGATCGATGAGGTTTCAAATCTCGGTTCGGCCCGGATCCGTATCCGCTCACTGAAGGCGGCGGTAGAGGAACGTGATAAAAACGGTATTAAAGCCAGGCCGTCCGGAGGAGCGTATCAGCGGACGATGTTCACAAAGGAAATGCGAAAAGGGTACACGATCCTGATTCCGCAGATGTCACCGATTCATTTCAATTATTTCAAAGAAGTGGTCAAAGACTGCGGGTATAATGTGGAACTTCTTCCGGAGGTCGATACGAATTCGGTCGATGAAGGGCTGAAATACATTAATAACGACGCCTGTTATCCGACGATTGTAACGCTTGGCCAGATTATTTCCGCGCTGAAATCCGGGAAATATGATCTGGATAGGACGGCGCTGTTCATGTCGCAGACCGGCGGCGGCTGCCGGGCGAGCAACTACGTTTCCCTGCTGCGAAAAGCGCTGTCGGATATGGGGCTCGATCAGATCCCGGTCGTTTCAGTTAATTATGTCGGACTGGAAAAGAATCCGGGCTTTAAGATCACGCCGAAGATGGGGCTTGGGCTGGCTGTCGGCTGTGTTTACGGTGATCTGGCGATGAGGCTGCTTTACGCGACGCGGCCGTATGAGCTGGTCGCGGGCGAGGCGCAGCGAGTGCTTGACAGCTGGTATGACCGGATCGTTGAGAATACTCTTCATTACAGCCGCAGAAAATTTAAGCGGAATGTAAGGCAAATGGTGCGCGATTTTGACGCGATTCCGCGCAAAGAAGTCAGAAAACCGAAAGTCGGCGTTGTCGGTGAGATTCTGGTTAAATACCATCCGAATGCCAACAACAATATTGTGGATATCATCGAACAGGAAGGCGGCGAAGCAGTTGTTCCGGATATGCTTGACTTTTTCCTTTATGGTTTTTATAACAAAGTCTTTAACTATAAATATCTGGTCGGGACCTGGAAACAGAAGAGTATTTATAAAGCGGCCATCAACGCGGTGGAGTGGATGAGAGGGCCGGTCCGGGAGGCGCTTCGGGAAAGCCGGCATTATAATACGGAACCGGCACATATCGAAGAGACGGCAGAAGCCGCGTCTGAGGTTCTTTCGATCGGAAATCAGTGCGGCGAAGGCTGGCTTCTGACAGGTGAAATGGTCGAACTGATCCGGAATGGCGTGGACAATATTGTCTGTTTGCAGCCGTTTGCCTGTCTGCCGAATCATATCGTGGGCAAAGGAATGCTGAAACCGCTTCGAAAGATGAATCCGCGCGCCAATATCGCGGCGATCGATTACGATCCGGGCGCAAGCTCCGTAAATCAGCTGAACAGGATCAAGCTGATGATGAGCACAGCCCGTAAAAATCTGGAAGAAACGCTGAGTCCGGAAGAACTGGAAGTGTTTGAAAAAGAGATGATGCGGCTTGAAAAGATGAGAAACGGGCTGGATCCGGAAGATCGTATTACAGAGACGGCGTAAGATTCGTTGAAACATGATCACGGATGATGTATAATAATTGCGTATTTTGTGTGATAATTTAAGTTGAAATAGAGAAGGAGGTGTCTCCATGGGAAGACACGGAACAATTGCAGGAAGAAAGGCAGCACAGGATTCTAAGAGAGCCGCCATGTTCACCAAGTATGCCAAACAGATCACGGTAGCGGCAAAGGACGGAGGAGATCCTGACTACAACGCGGCACTTCGTACGGCAATTGATAAGGCAAAGGGCATCGGCATGCCGAACGACAATATCAACAGAGCCATCAAAAAAGGAACTGGCGAACTGGGCGGAGTGTCATATGAATCTCTCCAGTTTGAAGGATACGGAGCCGGCGGAGTAGCGATTATCGTGGAATGTCTCACGGACAACACAAACAGGACGACGGCAGCCGTTAAATCTGTGTTTGACAAACACGGCGGAAATGTCGGTACGCCGGGCTGCGTTTCGTACATGTTCTCAAGAAAGGGCGTTATCATCATTGAAAAAACTGATGAGATCGATGAGGATGAACTGATGGAAGTCGCGCTGGAAGCAGGAGCCGATGACATGATCACCAACGACGACAACTTTGAGATTCAGACCGAGCCGGCAGCCTATAATGACGTTGATAAAGCGCTCAGGGAAGCAGGCTATGAACTGGTGGAATCTGATATCGAGCAGGTGCCTTCCGTAGAAAGCACTCCGGGAGATGATGATCTGAAAAAGCTGAAAAAGCTTGTAGACATCCTGGAAGACAATGATGATATTCAGAAAGTCCACACAAACTGCGCTGTAGACATTGATGCTGTTTAATAAATAATAAGAAAAAGCACGGAAAAAGACAACAGGCCTATAATCGACGTAATGATTTTATCGTCAATTAGGGCCTTTTATCATCTCTTTGATGGACGGGCCGCGATAAAATACAATATGTAGTAAGATTCCGTTCACGAAAAGACAAATTTGTGGTATAATTCTATTGAGCCTGGAACATTTGTTAAGAGCTGTTAATTGAACCTACAACACCCGAAAGGGAATCCGGAGTTCACCGGAGAGATGTCGAGCCGTCATCAGAGCGGAAGGCAGAGGCCGGTGACAGGATACCCACCTATCAAGAATGATAGGCGTCAATTAAGTTCTGACGGTGCTTCGGGTTTTTTGATTATTAAAAGAACCGGATCCGGCTGTTTGCCGTCAGATCCGGTATAGAGGATCGGTGTATTCAATGGGAAAACGATTAGTTATTATAGACGGGAACAGTCTCATCAACAGAGCGTACTACGCGATGCAGCGGCCGATGATCACAAAGAAAGGCGTATATACGCAGGGGATTTTCGGTTTTATGAACATGCTCTATAAAATTCTGGACGATCACAAGCCGCAGTACATGGCCGTCGCGTGGGACCGTAAAGCACCGACATTCCGGCATGAGGCCTATGAAGACTACAAGGCCGGCAGGAAAAAGATGCCGCCGGAGCTTGCGATGGAGCTTCCGATCATGAAAGATATCCTGGACGCCATGTCGATCAGAAATCTGGAAATCGACGGGTTTGAAGCGGACGACATCATCGGTACGGTCGCCAGAACTGCTGAAAGAGAAGGGCTGGAGCCCCTGATCATAACGGGGGATAAAGATGCCCTCCAGCTCGCGACGGAAACGACGAATATTCTGATTACAAAACGCGGGATTTCCGAATTTGAGCTTTACGACAAAGAAAAAATGCTGGAACGATATGAACTGACCCCGGAACAGTTTATCGAACTAAAGGGCCTGATGGGCGACTCCTCAGATAATATCCCGGGCATTCCCGGTGTAGGAGAAAAGACAGGAATCAAACTGCTGAAACAATTTGGAAACATTCAGAATCTGCTTGTGCACACCGATGAGATCAAAGGGAAAAAGCTGCGGGAAAAAGTGGAAGAAAACGCACAGCTCGCGGTAATGAGCAGAAAACTGGCAGAAATCTGTACGGAAGTGCCGATCGACTTTGATGTCGAAGATCTGAAGATCGAGGAACCGGATTACGGCCGGATCGTCGACTTGTTTACGGAGCTTGAATTTAATACTTTTCTGAAGAGACTGAATGCCGGCGGTATCGATCTCGGACTGAATGACGATCTGGAGCCTGAATATGAGCAGATCCGCATTTCAGATCCGGAAGAACTCGTATTGCTTGATGCGGTTGAAAACGGAAGCAGTGTCGTGATCCGGATCTTCGGGAACAACGATCACGTGGCGGCGCCGAAGAATGAAGGCGCCGCGCTGATCTGCGGCGGTCGGTATTATTATGTCGATCTGAGGAACGCGGGCACGGAAGCCGGCTTTATCGATTTTCTGAACAGAAAAAAGCTGCGCTTTGTCGGCCATGATCTGATTATGGCGTACTATCCGCTGATGATGAAGGGACTCAGGGAAATCGAAACGGAATTCGACACGCAGGTCGCGCAGTACGTACTGGATCCTTCCAGGTCAGATTACAGCCTGAAGATTCTGGCACTGGAGGTTCTCCATAAAGACATTCAGTCAGAAAAAGATTTCCTGAAAAACAACGCACAGACAGATCTTCTGGGGAGCGATGCGGACGCGTACATGGAATACGGCCTGGAGTGGTGCAGAACGGTTCACGTTTTGTCCGGCAGGCAAAGGGAAATGCTTGAGAAAAAAGAGCTGGAAACACTTTGTCGGGAGATTGAGTTTCCGCTCATTGAGGTTTTATCCGCGATGGAGATGAACGGCGTCGATACGGACGCGGCGGTTCTGGATTCGGCAGGCGCTGATTTAAGCGTTGAAATTTCCGGTATCGAGTCGGAAATCTATGAACTGGCCGGAGAAACGTTCAATATCAACTCACCGGCGCAGCTGGGGAAGATTCTGTTTGATAAAATGGGTCTTCCCGCAGGGAAGAAGACGAAGACCGGATACAGCACAAGCGCGGACGTCCTGGAGAAAATCAGGGACCGGAATCCGATCGTTGATCTGGTTCTTAAGTACAGGACTTTTACCAAACTCAGAAGTACGTACATTGAAGGGATGAAGCCGTTGATTTCGCCGGAGGGGAAGATTCATGCTCATTTTCAGCAGACAGTTGCGGCGACCGGGCGGCTGAGTTGTACGGAACCAAATCTTCAGAATATTCCGGTGAGGCAGGAGATCGGCCGGCGCCTGAGGAAGGCTTTTGTGGCCGGGGAAGGGCACGTCCTGATCGGAGCGGATTATTCGCAGATTGAGCTCAGGATTCTGGCGCAGCTTTCAGGAGATGAAAACCTGATTTCGTCTTTTAATAACGGTGAAGACATTCACCGGAGCACGGCGGCACGCGTTTTTGATCTCGATTCTGATGAGGTGACGCCGCTTGACAGAAGCCGGGCAAAGGCGGTTAATTTCGGGATTATATACGGAATGAGCGGGTTCGGGCTTTCGGAGAATATTCATGTCAGCAGGAAAGAGGCTGAACATTACATCAGCGAATACTTTGCCGCGCACCCGAGGGTCCGGGCTTATATGGATGAATGTATCAGAGAATGCCGGGAAAAAGGTTATTCGTCTACGGTATTCGGCAGAAAACGATATATCCATGAAATTTCGTCTTCGAATTATATGACCCGGCAGCTCGGGGAGAGGCTGGCGATGAACAGCCCGATCCAGGGAACGGCGGCGGATATAATTAAAATCGCTATGAATAAAGTTTACAATGAGTTAAAAGACCGGAATATGAAATCAAAGCTGATTCTTCAGATCCACGATGAACTGATTATCTGTGCGGATGAAGGTGAGATCGGGGAAGTGAGCGAGCTTTTGAAGAGAAACATGGAAAGTGCAGCCGATTTTGATGTTGAACTGCTCTGCGACATGAAAACAGGCAGCTCCTGGTTTGATCTGAAAGATTAAGAATGAAGAGGTTCAATGATGAAAGTGATTGGAATTACAGGCGGTATCGGCAGCGGAAAATCGACGGTGTCATCGTATTTGAAAGATAATAATTATGTGGTCATGGATATGGATCAGTATGCAAAGGGGGTCACGGCAAAGGGGAGTCCCGCGCTCGATGAGATTGCGGAAGTCTTTGGCAGTGATATGATCACGGAGGATGGCGAACTTGACCGGAAAAGGATGGCGTCCGTAGTATTCAGTGACGCGGAAGCGAAGAATAAACTGGAGAGAATTGTGACTGACCGTGTTTATGAGATGACTGTGGAGGAAATTGAGCGGTATCGTACTTCCGGTAAATATGATATAATATTCATGGATGCGCCGATCCTCTTTGAAACCGGCTCGGAAAAGCTGACGGACTTTGTCTGGTTTGTTACCGCGCGGAAAGAAATCCGGATCCGCCGGGTAATGGAGCGTGACGGTGTTTCCGCAGAAGACGTGGAGGCGAGAATGGCCAGTCAGATGCCGGAAGAGGTGAAAGCTGGCCGTTCGGATGAGATTATTGATAATTCGGGAGGGATAACGGAACTCACCGGAAAGATCGGCGAGCTTCTGGAGAAATATGCTGGCACCGTATAAACCCAATAAAGAAAATGCTGTCATTCGCTTTTTTGATTTTCTGAGAGATCACGCAATCACCGTGATTATTACTGTTCTTGTCATGATCGCAGTAATCGCGGTGATTATTGTGTCTACGGACAGTGGTAAAAAAAGCGGCAGTTCACAGAAAAAACAAAAAGAACCTGTGAAAACGGCAAAAAGTGACAGTAAATATGTCAGCACCGGAACGATCCGTCTGCCGATGAACAGAATCAGCAGTCTGAACCCGTTGACCTCGGCCGATGCCGACACCTTTTATATTTCTCAGCTTGTTTACAGCGGGCTTTTTAAGCTAAACAGCGATCTGAACATAAGGAAGGATGCGGTATCTTCTTACAAGGCAGACCCGGACAGCGGCAGAGTTCAGATCAGGCTGAAGGACGGAATTCGGTATTCTGACGGTTCTATGCTGACTGCGGAAGACGTCATTTACACAGTGAATAAAATCAAAACGGCCGGAAAAAAAGGCGCATATTTTGCGTATGTTAAAAAAATAAAAAATGTGACCGGTTATGACCGTGATATAGAAATCGTATTTAATGACAAAAAAGACGCGGCGCTCGACAATCTGATTTTTCCGATCTTAAACTACGGAAGTTTCGGGGCAAAGGCGACAGTCGGTCCGGCGGGAAGCGGTAAATATAAGATTTCTTATTACGATAAAAATAAAACGGTGATCCGGCTCACACCGAATAAAAAGTATTACGGTAAAAAAGCCGGCAACCAGATTCATTTCAGACAGATAAAGAATCCGTCAAACACAACCGGCCTGATTACAACGGATGCACTCACTGCGTATCTGAGTACTGAATCCGATGCCAGAACCGACGCGGATGATAAAAACCTGAAATCCGTTTTTATCCGGTCAAATGAAATGGAATATCTGGGATTTAATTTTCATAATCGATTACTGAAATATAAAGTGATCCGGCAGGCGCTGTGTTATGCGATCGATACAGGAGAAATATTAAAAGAAAATTACGGCAATGAGTATATGCTTTGTGATACGGTTTATTTTCCCGGCTTCCTGGGCGTGAAAAATAATGGAGACGCATATAAATATAATCAGTCAAAGGCTGTTTCACTCCTGAAAAAATGCGGATTCGCAGACCGTAACGAAGACGGGATTCTTGAGAATAAAAAGGGTAAAAAGCTTAGCGTCAAACTGGTCGTGAATAAAAATGTTTACAGAAGAAGCGACGCCGCGACCGCGATCAAAGACGAACTGCAAGATATCGGTATTCATGTACGTGTAAAAAAACTTAATGAAATAGATTACCGCAAAGCGTTGAAAAATAAGGATTTTGACCTAATTCTTGCCGGCTATAAATTCGATAAATCATATAATTTAAAAGATTTATTTGACAAAGGCAATTTTTTGAATTATAGTAATAGTGTTGTTTCAAGTAGTGTCAATCGGCTGGAGCGCGCGAACAGTGCGTCCAAACAGAAGGATGTTTATGTGAAACTGAAAAAAGAGTTGTTAAATGACATCCCATACTACTGCATCGGTTACAAAAGATACACGTTTATAACCGTTAAAAAGTTTGAGATGGAAACCGAGCCGACATTCTTTGACATATACCGCGGAATTGATACGTGGAAATGGAAAAGAACTGTGACGCCTGATAAAGCGTCTGACACGTATAAAAAATGATCATGCTCAACGTGAAAGCGTTGTTCATTGTGCGGCTGTGGCGGAATTGGCAGACGCGCACGGTTGAGGGCCGTGTGGGCGACCGTGCTGGTTCGAATCCAGTCAGCCGCACCATTTATTTTAAAGGCAGATGTTTTGCATCTGCCTTTAATCATACTTGTCCATAGTTGTTCAGTATGATATAATAATTTTGTTAAACTCAATTTAATTAAATTGAGTTAAGCATTAAAAAAGACAGGCCGGCGTGATGGAATTGGCAGACGTGCGGGATTCAAAATCCCGTGGTGGCAACACCGTATGGGTTCGACCCCCATCGCCGGCA
>ONJN01000005.1 GCA_900318155.1 uncultured Eubacteriales bacterium | reverse complement strand
CCCGTTCTCTATGTTCTCTATAAGCCATGCATGGTATAATACTAGCCCGTTGCGAACCCAGCGTCTCGCGATCTCCGGATGTTCCCGCAGGATCTGGCTTGTATTGATAATGAGGCTGATTTCAACGCGGTCCTCCAAAACCCAGTACTTACGAAGGTAGCCCGTGTTTGCTCCCGACCGCATGAAGAGGGATGTATGCGTCCCTACAACATCATAGCCATCATCGATGTCGCTCCAGGACAGTCTTTTGTGATCGATCCAGATTGATTTTTCACGGATCTCTTTCAGCAGCCACTTATAGGCACTGATTGAATTAACTGTAATCATGTTGTTCTCCTTCTTATAAAATGTACGGACCATTCGCTGCTCCCCCCGAAACCGACAGTAGAGGTCCGGGCCCCTGATTCAAACGTGGTTCCCTGGTCTGCCGCATCCCGTAACATAATCATTGCTCTCAGGGTGTCACTTGTAGTTCGGGCGGAAGTTCACGGCTGGATTTTTCCGTGTTACTCCTGAAACAAAAAGTCAAGAGTTTTTAGTATTGTCTCGAAAAAAAGTGCTGATTTTATGCGGATTCCCGGTTTTCGGCCTCTGGTTTAAAATTGATTTGGCAGTTAGGTTACCATCCTTTAGGACGTTCTGGATTTATTAGAGCGCTTTGTTTTATACCGGTAGGAAAAATTATTCAACCTAAAGGTTGACTTTTCAAGGCCATTGTAGTATAGTGTATACAAACCTGATGGTTACAAGAAAAAGGAGGCACCCCATGTTAACAAGTATAGGAAAATTCCTGAGAAAACTACGGGTTGATCACGGCGAAATACTTAAAGATATGGCCGAGAAACTCGACGTGACGGTATCTTTCTTGTCTGCCGTTGAGAATGGAAAAAAGCATATGCCCGCAACATGGAACAGCAAAATATGTGCTCTTTACGATCTGAACGAAGTCCAGCAGAAAGAGTTTACCACTGCAATTGCAGAAACCGAGGAAGCAATCGAAATGGATCTTGTCAACGCGAATATCGGCAGGCGTGAACTGGCCGTTTCATTCGCTCGGCGTTTCAACAACATCAGCGATGCGCAAGTTGAAGAGATTCGTAAGATACTTCTTAAGGGAGGCAAAGAATGAACTGTTATAAAGCTGATCCGGTTTCAAGGGAGGATATTCGGCGCTATGTAAGGGATCTGAAAAGAAGTGTTGGATTAGAAAATGTACTGTATTTTCCGATCCTCCAATTCGTGGAGAATGTCCTTCCTCTGATTATCCCGGATTTTCAGTTTGAAGTCGTCCCTGAAATCGAAATGGGTGGTAAGCATGGAGAAACATATCCCAGTAAGAACCTTATGAGAATCCGGGAAGATATATATCTTCGTGCTGCTGCAGGAGAAGGCAGGGACAGGTTCACGATAGCGCATGAGGTAGGTCATCTGTTTATGCACGAGGACGATTCCATAGCTCTTTGTCGCCTGGCACCTGATGAACACCTGAAGCCCTTTGAAGACCCGGAATGGCAAGCTGATGCTTTTGGAGGAGAACTCCTGGCCTCGTCTTACCTGATTCAGGGAATGTCTGAAATCCAGGTTCAGATGAAGTGTGGCGTTTCTTCTTCAGCGGCTCATGTCCAACTGTCCGCTCTTCGTCGTTAGTTATAAAGGAGGTGAGGCCATTGTTTGTCATAAAAAAAGCACTGCAATGATTGTTGGCGCAACCACAGCAGTGCTCTGTTCCGAATATCTCTATTCGTGTTAGCCATATTATTATACAGGGATCCGGGACAGATTTCAAGAGGGGGCAGAAGATTTTGGCGAATCTTTATGGTCACCCAGTAGCATATCGTTATTATAAGCTTCCGGATATCTCTATTCGTGTTAGCAGCTCATAGTGAATCCGGGAGCTCAACTTCAAGGCAAATATTCAAAAGTCTCATGGCCTTGATGTAATGAGCAGAAAGTAGGTAACCGTATGATTTACCTGACAAAAAGAACCCGGAGGTTTTATGAGAAGAAGAAAAAGCATATTCGATGACGGCTTTCAGTCATATTTAACTGAAGGAGCCGAACTGGTTGGTGATGCAGGCATTCCTATGCTTATGCATTTAGATAACGTTCAGATACCTGTAGATATCCTCCCTTTTGGGAAAGCGAATGTCTGCAAGAACCGGCGGCAATACATCCATTTTTATCAGCATGATAAAGAGTTTTCTCGTGTACTGACCGCCACAACACGGTACCTAGAACTGCTGAAGCTTTATGATGGTGTGATTACACCTGATTGTTCCATGCAGATCGGACAGGCACCCTGCCTGCAACAGGCGAATACATACATGAATCGGGCTGTCGGATACTATCTGCAGCGAAACGGAATTCCTGTTATTCCCAATATACGTTGGAGTGATGAATCGAGCTTCGCCTATTGTTTTTTAGGTGTACATCCCGGATCAATAGTATCCATCAGCACTCATGGTTGTATCCAAAGTGCCGAACAGCGACAGATGTTTAGGATCGGTCTGGAGGCCATGCTCGATGCTATACACCCTGTATCTGTTCTTGTTCATGGATTTATGCCGGATGATGTGTTTGGCTCATATCTGAATCAGGTAGATTTCCATCGTTATGCTAGTGAGTTTGAACGCACTCATCGAAAGAGAGGTGCGTGATATGGGGACTTACAAAGGCGGCGCAGACCATTATCACCGCATCTCCGAGAACATTTCACGAGTGAAAGCAGATTATGATCTGCATGACGGATTATTCGGAGAGCGTGGAAAAGGTGGTTCACGAACAATTAGAAACATAGCTTCCGATGATCCTTCTGCAACAGCGAAAGATTTCTATGATAAACTCGCACATGGCGGTATAGAGAAACCGTTGTTCAAGAAGGACGGAACACCGAATGGATGGGAAACAAAAATGGCAGACGGATCCATCATCAACTGGCGTCCAGTATCATCTTCGTCGGATAAATCACCGGCAGTGGACATTTTTATCAGCGCCAAAGATGAAAATGGAGAAATTACAACCCAAAAAATACATTTTGTTAAGAGGTGACAGTATGAATACCATAGACATCCGGCTGAAAGAAGCCGATCTGCAGATACTCAAATCCGTTATCGGAGAACCATTAGAGAACATAGAACATGATGAGTTCATCTTCACAAACACTTCTTCTCAAGTGGTTCGATTCAACATCAACGGTGAGCAGATCTATCTGTATAGTTTTACAGAACCATTAGATTACTATGGCAGCATCGAGGACGTTGCTGTGTGGTCTGTAGAGAAAACCGAATATCCGTTAGTTGCGGAAAAGGGTTTTATCAAAATGCCGATCCAGCAGACCATCACCAGCATCACATTGGTGCAGGAGAATCAGCAGATGTATGACCATGGAGAACAGACCTATGATGTTTGGGTTACTCGTGGTATCATCATTGATTTTGGGGATCATCAGCTGTCTTTTGAAAAACCAGTTTGGTTTTCTGAAGACATCATTATCCGCAAGGGATATGATCTGCTGAATGCTTTTAAGCCAGTAGCGGATATTACTAATGCCGAGAACTGGAATGAGGGTATAGAATTGAAGTGTAATAGGATTATCGAGATTCTGTAAGGCAGCATCCCTGCATGTGATTAGTTATGTATGGCGGGCATAGGATTCGTAATAAGCTTATGTCCGCTTTTTCTTAATTGACTACTTCTGCCTTGCCTCTTTACATGCAAGCTTCATGACCTTCTCAAGTCCAGTCTCCTTCGCATCTGACCGAAAGAACACCATCACGGTATAAGGGATGCCGTCAATCACGATCCGGCGCTTCCCGGCGGCGTCAAACTGTTTCTCTTTGTTCGTAGTATCGTTCATATTTTTACCTAGTCTTTCTTCTGTGCCTGGCGGCACAGAGCCCGACAGAGAAAGGGCAAATGAGGATCGCGCTGTAAACGAAACTGTAAAACCGTACCCATAAAGGCTGCGGTTTTCTTTTTCTGTTCTTTCACCTCGATAAAAACGCATTTACGAACCGGACAATCCCGCTCTGCTTTCCGTCATTTGAATTTTTCTTGAGTTCCAAGAGTTCCTGATACGCTTCCTCTGTGCCCCGCTCTTCT
>ONJN01000159.1 GCA_900318155.1 uncultured Eubacteriales bacterium | reverse complement strand
TGATCATGAAAAAGGCGCAGTTACCTTAATAGAAGCGGTAATTGTTTTTCCGATCATGTTCATAATCGTATTCATTATGATGATGGCAGGAAATGCGTATTACCAACAGGCGAGGGTCGAAAGAGCTGTCGTTGAAACTACATTGAATGCGTCTGCGCGGTGTGCTGACCCGCTGCTTGGTTACGTAATAGAACACGAATCGGTTCCGACCGGAACAAATTCTGTCGAGATCTATCCTTATCGCTATTTATTTCCCGGGCAGATGAACAACATCAGAGGGAGAATGGAGTCAGAATTGATCGACAGGATCAATAGTATGAAATCTATTGCATTTAAGGGAATGGAACCTCGCGATGTTTCTGTGAGCATGAAACTTAAATGGTATGTCATTGCTTCTTTTATCGAAACAGACTGTAGTTTTAGAGTAGAACTGCCGATACGAATGCTATTTTCTAATAATAACATTGCATTCAGATATGAAATTCATCTTACTGAGCCTATAGGCGATGCGGCTAATTTGATCCGCAATACATCGATGGTCGTGGATTTTGTTGAACGAAGTGAATACGGTAAACGGCTGGCTGAAACGGGCGCAAAGATCCAGGAGAAAACTAAGTTCCTAAGATAGATGGTCTAAGAAATGGAAAAATTGCTTGAAAAACTGAACCGGAATAAAAGAAAGAGAAGAAAACTGTTTGGACAAAAAGGTGCAGTAACGGTTTTTCTAACTATTGTTTTGGTTCCGACGATTGTGTTTGCGGCAGTATTTACCGATGTAAGCAGGGTACAGTTCAGTAAGACGATGGCGGAATCTGCCGGAGATCTTGCACTGGATGCACTTCTTTCAAAATATGATGAGGATCTGGAACAGTATTATGGCATGGTCGCTTCATGCCAGGATATCGATGACTATTACAGTAAAACAACGGAATATTTTGCCGGAATGATGAGAGCGGAAGGCATCAGCAACGCAAACGTAGAACAGTTTGTGGACTTTATGCACCGCTACGCCACCAGCAGCAGTATAACTGACTTTCTGAGGACTGAATTAGATACAGCAGGAATCAATGTCAGTGACCTGGACTCTCAGCTGGATGGAAATGCGGCGCTGATCGAGGACGAGATCGTCGAGTTTATGAAGTACAGAGGACCGATTGAAATCAGCGAGAAACTGATCGATCGGTTTCTGGAAAATGGTGATAAGAACGTGATGGGAAAGTTGGATGAAGCGTCTAAAAACGAACCCATCGTGAAAGCAAAACAGGAATACGCGGAAGCAGAAGCAGAGTTTTTAGAGAAAGCTTTTTGCACGTACCTTGCGATCCGAGTATACGAAAAGGCATATGAGGGAGAAAATGACGCGTCGGAAAGGCACATTCCCGATCGCGAGAGATATAAATCTTTAGAAGACAATACGAAGAAAATATGGGACGACTATAAAGAACTGACGAAGCTCCTTACGAATTACTATATCTGTTCGGGAGGAGTAAACAACGCAAAATCGGTTGCAAACAGTGTCCCCAACTATCCGATTGACTGGAAGAATTATGACAAGGAGGATATCGGCACTAAAGTTACAGTCGACGGAACCGATCATTATTATTTGTACAGAGGAACTTATGACTCTCTCTATTCGGATTCGAATTACCAGGAAGATATCGATGCGGTAAGGAATGCAGCAGGAGAGATCTATAGAGCATTGGAGTCGGTTCAGACAACGTCTGATGAATCCGATCTGGACGAAGTAGTCTATTTGATCAAATTAAAAGATGCGCTGGACGGACAAAGCGGTAATTTCGATACAATCAGAAACCGCGGCGAAAGACTCCTTATTCTTTACGCGAAAATTGATGCAGCGCTTGATTGCGAAGAAGACCCAGAGGCAGAGGATAATGCGCTGCCCTATGGCTGGGATGATGACCTGTCTAGGGAAAAGGGCAGAATATACGATTGCTGGGTGTCTTTTTTACATCCGAGAAGCGGGGATTCGCAGAGTGATTCCAACTATAAAGTGTGGATCAAAAAGTATATCTCTTTATCAGACAAGGTAAAAGATAGAATAGACAACGAGAAATATACGTTCAACAGCGAATATTTAGGGGAAAGCGATGTTTCGCCGTCCCGATTCCTCAGTAAAGCGGCTCCGGAGCTGGACAATTTAAAGAGCATTCTTCAAAAAAGATACAATGAGATCGTAAATGCTCTCGGCAAAGGAGAAGTTACCGTTGCGGGTCAAAAGAAGGAAGTCGTTAAAATCAGGGAGCTGCTAAGGCTTTACAACGAGTATGCCAAAAAGACAGACGCATGGGGAACCGCAGCAGGCAGAGAGAATACGGATTACGCTAAAGATGAACAGAGACAATATAACAATGTCAAACACGGAAGGCCGGAAGATGATAATACGAAGGAAGACACGCTCGCTTCGGATATGCGAAATAATAATGTTCTGAGCGAGAAGTCGATTACCGAGCTGGAAAACAGGCTGACAGCCATCAAGGACGACATGAAAAAGGCGATTGACGCGATTGAAGCGTTTCAATACGGTGGGACTTCGATTTCGGACATATCCTCTCTGAGTCAGTTGATCTCCGCGGCTTCTTCTGTCATACCATCAGAAAGCGATATCAGCATTCGTGCCAATAATCAGGCTGCGGAAGGTTATTTCAACAGCCTCATTAAACCGGATAAAGATCATATTTTCAAAGCGCCGGAGATAACCGATAAAAACAATCCGGATCTGAGCGTTGCCACACCGACTTTATATGATTATATGAAAAAAAAGTTCGTGGGAAACGAGGATGAAATAGAACAGGAAGTCGCTGATAACGACAAAAGAACGGAAGAGTGGAATAAGCAAAAAGAGGAAACAGAGAAAAAGGCTAAAGAAGCCGACCTTGGGGATCCCACGCTGAAAGGGCACGGAACATCTCCCTTGAACGCATCGGGGCCTCACGGAGGAGGGTCATTAGGTCTCGTCTCTGCCCTGTCTTCCATACTGTCGACGATCAATGATTTTGCAAGCGGCGGCACTCAGATTAGAGATAAAATTTTAGTGATTGAATATGTCATGGACATGTTCAGCTATTCTTCCTACAACACGGAAGGTAAGTTTAAACTGGCCAAAGAAAGTAATTCCGGAACCACATATAAAGATTTCGACAGTTATAACGGAAACTCCAAATGGGAAGATGAAGATTTGACATTTACAAAGAACAAATCCCTGACCAACCGGATGATCAACAGCTCAAACAATCAATTCAATCTGGCTGAGGCGGAGTATGTTATATTCGGGGAGACGGATATGCAGTCCTGCCTGAAAAAGTCGTATACGGGGATTTACACGATACGATTCGCATTGGATCTGATTTCCGGATTTGCTAACTTTTATACAGATATGGGGCAAAATGACACGGCAGCTTTTATAGATGCTGTCGCAGTAGCAATTGCGGCTGCATCCCAGGGGATCATTCCGATTTGCATTACAAAATGCACTTTGATCACAGTTCTGAGCGCGCTGGAAGCCGCGAAAGATCTGGAAGTACTCAAAAAAGGCGACAATGTCCCGCTGTATAAAATGACTGGAGATGACTGGTACTGCGCATTTACATCTTCATCCGGAGAAAGGAACGGAACATTTGGGGAGAACGATACTGTAGTTGATGCGGCAGGGTTATATTATAGTGACTATATGTACTTATTCATGATGTTGAATACTTCAAATTATGAGTCGATGCTTAAACGGATCGGGGATTTGACTGAAGCCAATATGAGAAAAACAGAGGGCAATGGCGGCTTCGATCTGAGCAAATCCAAATGTTTCTTCAGCCTTACAGCTCACGCTAAAGTAAAACCGCTTATGTTAACGCTGCCGTTAGTGCAGAGCTTCGGCACCGGGAACCTCTTGAATACGGACGGCTGGTGTTCGTACGATATAAAAGTAATACGAGGATATTAAAGCAAGGAGAATGAAAATGAGGAAGATTGCTGTATTATTGGCGCTCACGTTGGTATTTTGTGCAGCCTGCTCGAAAAAGGAGACAGCGAGTGAGGATTCGAAACCTGCTCAGCAGACAGATGTTGCTGAAAAGGAAGAGAAGAAGGATGAAAATGAAGCAACATCCGATTCTAAGGACGAGGAAGTGACAGAGGATAATTTCAGAGATTTTCCGGTCACGGATGAATCTGTGTTCAGCACGGATCCTGTGGAGGGCGGAGTTCAGATCAGCTCCTGCAAAAGAGATATACAGGACAAGGTAGTTGTAGTACCGGGTAGTATAAATGGACAGACTGTTGTCGCGATCGGTCAAGGTGCTTTTGTGGAGGCGGAGAACGTGGAGGCAATAGTGCTGCCGGATTCTGTTGCATCAGTTGGAACCAGCGCTTTTACGAGCTGTCCTAATCTTAAATTTGTATATTTTGGCAGTGGATTAAAAGAGACCGGGGATAAAATGTTCAATATCTGTAATTCCATCGAAAAGATTGAACTGCCCGAAGGAACAGAAAGAATCGGTGGATATCTTGCGATCAGTTGTCCTTCTCTTAAGATGATCGTGATACCGGAAAGCGTAACCGAGATTTCAAAAAGAATCGTTATGAGTTCTGAATTTAACGGAGTAGTAAAGACCCCTGCAGGTTCATTCGCGGAAACTAAAGCGCTGGAAGACGGCTTGAATGTCGAGAACTATTAATTCGGAAAGGCATCAATGATGACAGAGAAACAGGACACAAATATGTTAAAAAACGAATCCGGGAATAAAGAACACGGAGCTATTATAGTTGAAGCAACGGTTTCCCTGTCCATCTTTATGTTTGCCATCTATACGATTCTTTCAATCATTACGATTTGCTATACGCAGGAACGTGTGGCAATTTCCCTGAACAGTGCAACAAAGCAGGTGGCTCAATGCGGTCATTTGCTCAAAGCTACCGGTGCGAATAAGGTGATCTCCGGCGACGACGGGTCTTCAACGGCGATAGCAAACAAAATATCGGAATTTCTCGAAAGCCTGGGAAGTATTGTGGAGGGCTTAGCACCGGACGATATCGTTGGCTTGATCAACGGTGCTGCCGGTTCGATCAAAAATGACAGCGTCATGGATGTCATCCGGACATGGGCAACAGACGGGGTCGTGGAAAGGCTCATGGATAAGAATCTAAGGACGGATGGTTGCTCCGGGCTGGAGGATTTTAAGCGAAAGCACAGAATAAAGAACATGAATTTTATCGGATCAAACGTGATGGAAAAGGGCGACAATATCTATATGATGGTTAATTACGATGTAGAGGTCGTAAAACTCCTCCACATAGAAAAGGTATTTCATTTCTCCCATGGTGCTTATGCGGAAATCTGGTAAGCGGAG
>ONJN01000131.1 GCA_900318155.1 uncultured Eubacteriales bacterium | reverse complement strand
CGGGTATCAATCCCCCACCGACGCTCTCAGGAGCTGAAGCTCCCGGCGTCTGTTGACGGCGTCGCTCGCGCCAATCAAGCGAGCTTGCTGGAACTTCACTCCTGGTTGAATCGTGATTGAAGTGGAAAGAATCCCTTTGTCAGAAGCGGCAGGTTTAATCAACATAGGTTATTATACAGGTTATATCGGGCTGTATAATGTTATATTTATAATAGCAGTGGGACAGGAGGTAATTATGGCTTGTTTTTTAGTCAGTGCTGCAGAGGCAGTCATTGTGACGGCTGCGCAGAAGCATTGTGAACATAAGGAAATGGAAAAAACAGATAATGCGGATCAGTGTCAGGCCGTTGCGGAGGTTGCGCAGTCTGAAGGCAGGATGTCCTGGAGCAGAAAGCTGAAGATTTTGTCGAATCTTCTTTGGGGCGGTGCGTTCCTGCTTCTCTTTGAGCATATCTGGCACGGCGAGATCGTCCCATGGTTCCCGTTCTTTACGGCGGCGCAGAAGGGCGAGGTCGGGCAGATGCTGAAGGAAATGGCGACGACCGGCGTTTTGATGGCTGTACTTGTGACGGTCGTATGGGCGTGCGCGCTGTTTGTGATCAGCCGCGCGGAGAAAAAGGCTGTTCCGGAACCAGAAGAACTGTAAAGGGGGGTTGCTGATGACTTTGCTTGTTACAGTATTTGCCGCGGTCATTGTCACCGCGATCTGGTACAGTGATAAGGTCCGTGATATGAATCTGTCGCTTTTGATGTACCTTTTCTGGGGGGCGTCGATCATGTGGTTCGTGGACGCGATCATGGAATACGCGGAGCTCGGCGCGAAGTACTTTGCACCGTCCGGAACGGATATGCTGAATGATTTATTTCTCGGGCTCTCAGTAGTGGCGCTGGCGTTGATCGTGTGGGCGATCTCGCTCATGATCAGGGATCCGCGCGGGACGATCAGAAAAAAAACAGGAAACAGATAGAAGTGTTTTTAAGGTGCTGTTTCAAAACAGGAAACGGCATCTCTTTTGTTTTTTCGGGAAATGATTAAGAGAAATGCGCGAGTTCCGGGCCAGGCAGTCCGGAATGACTGAAAAATCAAAACGGAGGGGATAATAAACAATTATGAGCATGATGGATCTGGTTAAAAAATATGCAGAGAAAAAGGAACCGCTTTGTCTGAAGAACGATACGATCGAAAAAAGTCTGTATGATGAGTACGGCGTCAACCGGGGACTCCGCGATCTTCAGGGAAACGGCGTCCTGACGGGACTGACCAATATTTCCAGGATTATTTCATCAGACATGGTGGATGGAGTAAAAATACCGAGGGACGGGGAGCTTTGGTATCGTGGTTATCGTGTGGATCGTCTGATTAATGATCTCGGAGATAATCTCGGCTTTGAGAGGATTGCTTATCTTCTGCTGATGGGCGAGATGCCGGATGAACAAGAGGAAGCGGAATTTAAGAAATTAATCGGAGAGTGCCGGACGCTGCCGACCAATTTCACCAGAGATGTGGTGATGAAGGCGCCTTCAGAGGATATCATGAATTCGATGACGAAAAGTATCCTGACGCTGGCGTCATACGATGAAACAGCAAAGGATGCGAGCGTCAGCAACTCTCTTCGTCAGTGCATCCAGCTGATCAGCGAGTTTCCGATGCTGGCGGTTTACGCGTATAACGCGTACAATCATTACGAAAAAAATCAGAGCATGTATATACACCGGCCAAAGCCGGAGCTTTCGACGGCGGAAAATCTGCTGCGGCTGCTTAGGCCGGATAAAAAGTTCACGCCGGTTGAGGCGAAGGTTCTGGACACGGCGTTGATTCTTCATATGGAGCACGGCGGCGGAAACAATTCCACGTTTACGACGCGCGTTGTCACGTCGTCCGGTTCGGATACGTATTCGACAATCGCGGCGGCGATGTGCTCGCTGAAAGGCCCGAAACACGGCGGGGCCAATATTAAAGTCATGGAAATGATGGACGATATCCGCGCGCATGTCGGTGATTTTGAGGATAAAGATGAAGTCCGCGCGTATCTGGAAAAACTGGTGGATAAGGAAGCCTTTGACCGGAAGGGACTGATTTACGGAATGGGTCACGCCATTTATTCTTTGTCGGATCCGAGAGAAAGAATTTTTGAGCGTTTTGTCAAAGCACTCACCGCGGAAAAGGGCCGCGGGAAGGATTTTGCGCTTTATCAGAATATCAAAGAGCTCGCGCCTGAGATCATCGCGGAGAAGCGTTATATTTACAAAGGCGTCAGCCCGAACGTTGACTTTTACAGCGGCTTTGTCTACGATATGCTGGGCATTCCGAGAGAGCTGTACACGGCCATTTTCGCAGTCGCAAGAATCGTCGGATGGAGCGCGCACCGCATTGAGGAGCTGATCTGCATGGATAAAATCATCCGTCCCGCTTACAAGAGCGTAATGCAGATCAGGGAATAACAGGGCAGGGTGTCTCCCGGCGTTCGATCCCGGCTTTCGTATTGTCTCTGAGGTGCAGGTATGTGACGAGCACCGCTCTGCTCTGAAATGTGTTTCTGAAACCAAAAATCCGGTCGATTTTTTGTGAAACGTATTGACAAAAGCGGAGTCAAAGTGTTAAAGTTGTGTGAGCATACAGTAAGAGCCAAACGCTTTACTAAAAATGGGAGATATGATATAATATATATAATGTAAATAAGTTACAGAAAGAGGTTTATTGTGAATCTGTCAGTGAGAGGCATCCGCATTTTCAGCATCGGGCAAATTATCATCGCCATTATTATGGCGCTGTTAACAGCGCCAAAAATTGAGCTGATTGTTATGCCGGACATGAACAGACAGATTTTGTGATTTGATTGGTATCCGATGGGACAGGTGCCCGGAATGGGTAAAACACGCAGACTGGAACCGGGTCTGCAGCAACATCGATATTAACTGCTCCTGCGGCTTAATGTTCAGCGCATTCAGTCTGCGGGAGTTTTTTTCCGGTTAAATCAAAAATATTTTTCAAGGTGCCCGGGATGGGCAGTGATCTTGAGTAAAACGTATGAGGAGGAAGTATTATGGAAATGACTGGAGCTAAGATACTGGTGGAATGTCTTCTGGAACAGGGCGTCGATACCGTGTTCGGATATCCGGGAGGAACGATCCTGAATGTTTATGATGAACTTTATAAAAACCAGGACAAGATCATGCACTATCTGACTTCACACGAACAGCACGCCGCGCACGCGGCAGACGGCTATGCCCGCTCAACGGGTAAGGTCGGGGTATGCTTCGCTACTTCGGGACCCGGAGCAACGAACCTGACAACGGGAATCGCGACGGCATACATGGATTCATCGCCGTGTGTATTCATCTGCTGCAATGTCGGACAAAGCATGCTCGGTAAAGACGCGTTTCAGGAAGTAGATATTACAGGAATCACGATGCCGATCACCAAGTCGAATTACCTGGTAAGAGACGCCAATAAACTGGCGGATATCGTGCGTGAAGCGTTTGCGCTTGCGAGAAGCGGAAGACCGGGCCCGGTACTGATCGACATTACAAAGGATGTAACGGCTCAGGTCGTGGATTATGAATATCTTCCGGCTGAAAAACACGCGACAAAGGGCGCGCTGAAGGCGCTTCTCGCTCGTGCTACAACGAGCAGCCTGAAAATGCCGGAGCCGGATCAGGATGATATTGATAAACTCGTCGAGATGATCGCGGCATCAGAAAAACCGATGCTGATCTGCGGCGGCGGAGTAGCCAGGAGCCGCGCGCATAAGGAATTCAGAGAATTCGCGAATAAGATGGACGCGCCGGTCGCTATCACAGTTATGGGTGCGGGCGCAATGGACGGATTGGATCCGCTGACAACCGGCATGATCGGAATGCACGGTTCGCAGGCTTCCAACAGAGCAGTAGACGGATGTGACCTTTTGATCGCGATCGGCAGTCGTTTTTCGGATCGTGTAACACTCAAGCCGGATTCTTTTGCTGCCAACGCAAAAATCGTTCATATCGACATTGACAGAGCGGAAATCAATAAAAATGTCAAGACGGATCATCACATCATCGGAAACGCGAAGCAGGTTCTGGAGCTTCTGAACCGCAAAATTCCGCAGTATGATCATACGGAATGGAAGAAATACGTATTCTCATTCCCGACAGAAACGGAATACGATGACAATACAAGTGTCCTGACGCCGAAACAGATTCTTCAGGTGGCATCGGACAGATTGCCGGAAGACACGGTCGTATCGACCGACGTCGGAGAACATCAGATGTGGGCGATCCAGCATTTCCACTTCAGTTATCCGGGACAGCTTCTGACATCCGGCGGATACGGGACGATGGGATTCGGGCTCGGTGCCGCACTCGGCGCCAAGGCGGGCAATCCTGAAAAGACCGTTATCCACATCACCGGCGACGGTTCCTTCAAGATGAATTGTAACGAACTTTCTACAGAGGAATACTATAAACTTCCGGTTATCACATTCCTGTTCAACAACGGCTGTCTGGGCATGGTACGCCAGTGGCAGCAGCTGATGTACGGTGAGCGTTACAGCCAGACTATTCTGGACCGCGGTCCGGACTTTGTCAAACTCGCGGAAGCGTACGGTCTTAAAGGACGCAGGGTCACGAATGTTGATGAACTGAATGCGGCAATCGATGAAGCACTGGAAGAAGAAAAAGAAGGAAGAGGATATGTAATTGACTGCGCGATCGCTCAGTCCGAACTGGTTCGTCCGATGGTCAACGGCGGAACCCATATCACGGAATTCCTTCTGGACTAAACAGACCGTGCTGAATGAAGGCGCTGAACGATATAGTATTTTGTCTATAAATAGAGAGGTGTAATTATGGCAGCAACTATTGCTAATGAAGATAAAAAACGCACTTTGTCTGTTCTGGTTGAAAACAGATCAGGCGTCTTGTCCCAGGTAGCCCGTCTGTTCTCCAGAAACGGAGTCAATATCGATTCCTTTACTGCGGGAACGACAACGGATCTGGGTGTTACCAGACTGACGATTGAAATCACAACAGACGATGATCATACAAAACTCATCTGCGCGCAGCTGAACAAGATGGTTCCGGTTCATTCGGTAAAACTTCTTGATCCGAATCATGCAATCCGAAGGGAACTGGTTATGTTTAAGTGCAAGGCGATTACAAGCGAAGCAAGAAACGAGATCATCCAGATCGGATCGATTTTCCGCGGATCGGTTATCGACATTTCTCAGGATACGCTGACGTTGTCCGTCATTGGTGATGAAGGAAAAATCGATGCCGTTAAAGAAATGCTGGAGCCGTATGGGATCATCGAGATGGCTCGTTCCGGCATCATCGCGCTGGAAAGAGGAAAATACACAATTGATGAAAACACGAAAGAAAAGAGCGAGTACGATTACGGAAAATCTGCTTTTTAGGACAAAGAGGTTCGGTTTATGCCGCCGGTGGCAGATTTATGTAATTACCGAACCGGGTTTCCCGGCTGAAGTGACAGGATTTACGGCGGTGTATCGGAATCGGCCGGCGTAATGGGAAATGACTGACTTTTGTCTGATCTGAAAAGAGATTGACGGCCTGCCGCAGCAGCGATGTTGCAGCAGGTCTTTTTTGTTGATAAAATAGCCAGTAAGCTGAGGCGGCATGCGGAGGCATAAGGATTGAAGAGTACCGGAGAAAGGGGGAAATGATGGGACAGAAGAATAAGCTCAATGAAAATACGGAAATCAGAGAACTTTTTAATATGGACGGGAGCAGGATCAGAGTGTTGGAATTTCCGGCGCTGAAGGATTGCGGCGGGCTCAGAGCCGGCAGCAGCGTTGGAAGTGGGTTCGGAACCGAACACAACAGCGGCAACGGAATAGTCCATTTGTTTTCCACGCGCGAGGGCGGCGTCAGCAATGGGATTTTCCGAAGCATGAATCTCGGCTTTGATGTCGGCGATGAATGGGAAAACGTTGAAGAGAATTTTCGGAGACTGGCTGCGGCGGCCGGGATCACTCCGGACCGAATCGCGGCGACCGATCAGACCCATACGACGAACATACGCGTTGTAACGGCTGAGGACGCGGGAAAGGGCGTTACGCATGACCGGGATTACACGGACATTGATGGCCTGGTTACAAATGTGCCTGGAATTGCGCTCGCCGTGTTCGGTTCTGATTGCGTACCGCTGTTTTTTGTCGATCCCGTTAATAAAGCGATTGGCGCCAGTCATTCCGGATGGCGCGGAACTGTTGCCCGCATGGGGAGTGTTACCGTTGAAAAGATGCAAACGGTTTACGGGACGGATCCGGCTGATCTGATCTGTGTGATCGGACCGTCAATCTGCAGAGACTGTTATGAAGTTAGCGAAGATGTGGCGGACGAGTTTAAGCGTGAATTTTGCGGCCATGAGGAAGAGATCATGAGTGAAAAGGGCGGCGGCAAATACCTTCTCGACTTATGGGAATCCAACCGCATCGTTTTGGAAGAGGCCGGCGTTCTCCCGAAAAACATCACAATTTCCGGTGTCTGCACCAGCTGCTGCAGAGAGCTTCTGTTTTCACACCGCGCGACAAAAGGAAAACGCGGAAACAACTGCGGTCTGATCATGCTCAGGGAGCGAGACTGATCTTATCGGAAAGCTTTTATCGGAGCTTGCTGCCTGGTTTTGTTTACTGTTTACTTTCCCGGTATTTCATGCCCGGTGATCATAACTGATCACTGAGGCTTTTTTTTGAAAAAAATTTACAAAACGGCTTGACAAAACGTTTTACCTGTATTATTGTACTAAGAACATAATACAGTAATACATTAATACAAAGTGGGCGGCATGGAAAACCGGCACGCAGTACATAGTATGGCATACGGCATACCGCAGGTGTCAGTCTTTATCCTGCGCAGCCCGCGAAACACAGAGATGAAAAGAGAAAGGGGTTAATTGAATGTCATGGAAATTTGATGACAAACAGCCGATCTACAGGCAATTGATCCAGCAGATCCGGGTCATGATCGCCAGCGGCG
>ONJN01000021.1 GCA_900318155.1 uncultured Eubacteriales bacterium | reverse complement strand
TCGTTCTGATAGGTCGTGGATGTCGATTATATCGGCACCCGGGCCGTCAAATAAATAGTTATCCTTTTGTTTACTTTTATTAATGATTAATGGAGGGTAAAATGACAAAAGAACTTATCATTAATTCAGTAGAGACTTTTGAAGAAGCACTGCCAGAAATTCGTGCGGCTCAGGCTGAATTCGCTACATTTACGCAGGAGCAGGTTGACGAGATCTGCGAAAAGACTGCAATGGCACTGTCCAAGATGCGTATCCCACTTGCTAAGATGGCAAACACGGAAACTGGATATGGTGTTATGGTAGACAAGATCACGAAGAACCAGTATGCTTCCGAGCATGTTTGGAACTACATGCGTTATAAGAAGTCCTGCGGCGTTGTTGACGAGCATAAAGCTTTCAGAACTAAGAAGATCGCAGCGCCTAAGGGAGTAGTTGCAGGTATCACTCCGACAACTAACCCGACTTCAACTTGTATCTATAAGATCATGATGTGCCTGAAGACTAGAAACGCTATCATCGTTTCTCCACATCCTAAGGCAGTAAACAGCACAATCGCAGCTGCTACAATCGCTAGAAACGCAGCTATCGATGCTGGACTTCCTCCTCACTGCATCAGCTGGATTGCTACTCCGTCCCTGGACATCTCAGCAGTTCTCATGCAGAAGGTTGACCTGATCCTCGCTACTGGTGGTGAAGGTATGGTACACGCAGCTTATTCATCCGGAACTCCGGCTCTTGGTGTAGGCCCTGGTAACTGTAACGTAGTAATCGACGATACTGCTGACCTCAGAATGGCAGTTGAGTCCATCGTTCATTCCAAGACTTTCGATAATGGTATGATTTGTGCGACTGAGCAGCATATCACTGTTCTGAAGAGCATCTACAAGGAAGTTAAGGATCTCATGAAGGCAGCTCGCTGCTACTTCCTGACTAAGGACGAGGCTAAGAAGGTTGCTGAAGTATTCTTCAACCCTGACACTCACGGTGTAAGACCTCCGGCAGTAGGACAGACAGCTCTGACTCTGGCTGAGATGGCTGGAATCGAAGTTCCACCTGAAACTAAGGTTCTCGTAGCTGAGACTGATGATACTTCCCACGACAACGCATGGGCTTGTGAGAAGCTGACTACAGTTCTCGGTATGTTCAAGGCTGACAATCTTGACGAAGCTTTCGAAATCTGCGAAAAACTCGTCATCGAGGGTGGTGCTGGTCACTCCGCAGCTATGTATGTAGATCCTACTGAAGAAGAAAAGATCATGAAGTTTGGTGAAATGATGAAGGCAGGCCGTGTAATGATCAACCAGCCGACATGCTTCGGTGGTATCGGTGACCTTTACAACTTCAACCTTGCTCCATCACTCACACTCGGACCGGGATCATGGGGACATTCCTCCTTCGCAGGAAACACTCAGTTCGAAGAACTCCTCAACTACAAGATGGTTACAGTAAGAACAGAGAACATGCTCTGGCTGCAGCTGCCTAAGAAGGTTTACTTCAAGACTGGTTGTACTCCTGTTGCTCTTAAGGAATTCTATGAAGTTTATAACTTCAAGAGAGCATTCATCATCACAGACGCAGTTCTGTACAAACTCGGTGCTTGCGACGCTATCATCGATCAGCTCGAATCCAATGGCGTAGCTACAGCTGAATTCTTCGACATCCGTGTTGACCCGCAGATTCAGGACGCTATGAAGGGTCTGCCTAAGATGCATAACTTCGAGCCAGATGTAATCGTAGCAGTTGGTGGTGGTTCCGCTATCGATACAGCTAAGATTATGTGGATCATGTATGAGAACCCTGAAGAAGGATTCCTCGATATGGCTACTATCTTCCTTGATATCCGTAAGAGAATCAGATTCTTCCCTCAGATGGGTACTAAGGCTAAACTCGTTTGTATCCCGACTACTGCAGGTACTGGATCAGAGTGTACACCGTTCACAATCATTTCCGATGCCAACACTGGCATGAAGTGGCCGATCATCGGATACGAAATGATGCCTGAAATGGCGATCGTAGACGCTGACAACATGATGACTCTGCCTCCTAAGGCTACTCAGGCTTCCGGATATGACGTACTCACTCACTCCGTAGAGGCTTATGTATCCCTCTTCGCAACTGACTACACTAACGGATTCGCTAAGACTGCGACTGAACTCGTATTCAAGTGGCTCCCAAGAGCTTACAAGTCCGCATTTGCAGATGCTAAGCCAGATCCAGTAGCTCGTGAGAAGATGGCAGACGCTTCCGCTATCGCTGGTATCGCGTTCGCAAACGCTATGCTGGGTATCAACCACTCCCTGTCCCATAAGATCGGTGGATGGTTCCATATCCCTCATGGTACTGCTAACGCACTGCTCTTCCCTTATGTATGTAAATTCAACGCTCAGAAGCACCCTCAGAAGATGGGTACATTCTCACAGTACAAGTATCCGATGGCATTCGAAAGATACGTTGAACTCGGTGAGCTGATCGGCGTTAAGGGTAAAGACGACGACGAAACATTCGCTAACTGGATTAAGGCAGCCGAAGACCTCAAGGAAGCTGTTGACATCCCTGCAACTGTTTGGGAATGGCTGATTGAAGCACATCCAGAGAAGACTGCTGACGAGATCGAGAAGGAATTCCTCTCCGTTCTTGACCAGATGTCAGAGTGGGCATTCCACGATGCATGCACAGGCTGCAACCCTGTATATCCTACACTTGCAGAACTCAAGCAGTGCTATCTGAGAGCATTCTACGGCGACGACGTATTCGTAGAGAAATACGGCGATGTACTCTCCGTACCTCTTGCTGACGATTATCCGGTTGACACTCACGGTGCATATCCGAAAGGACTTGCAGCTGAAATCGGACTCGACCTCACTGGCGGATTCAATTAATCTACGCTGTTACAGCAGATACAGATTAGTTAAATTTCCTGGTATAGAGAAAATTGCTACAACGATTAAAATAATGCATGGAGCTGATGCTGATACTTATACGGTGTCAGCTCCAAATGCTATAGCTTAGATTTAGAGGAGAATATATATGAATTGGCTCAAAGTACCTAAAAAAGTATACTTCAAGACAGGTTGTTATCCTGTAGCGCTCAAAGAGCTCGATGAAGTATATGGTTTTGGCAAAGCATTTATAATCTCTGATGCAAATCTTTACACAACAGGCGTTGTTGAACCGATTAAGAATTATCTGAAGGAAAGAGGACTCGCTGTATGTGAATTCTTCACACTGAGTGAAACTCCATGCTTTGCAGACGCTCGCAGCGGACTGCAGAAGATGCTTGAGTTCGAACCGGATGTAATTGTTGGTATGGGCGATGGCGCAGTTATGAGTATGGCAAAGATCATGCTGCTTCTCTATGAGAATCCTGATATTGATCTTGATAAAGTTGCTAAGAAGTTCACAAAGACTTCTGTTTCAGAAGCAGAATTTCCAACTATCGGCGCGAAGGCTAAGCTCGTTCTCATAACTACTACTGCTGGTTCCGGCATGGAATGTTCACCATATGCGGTAATTGCAAATGACCAGGGCAAGAAGGTTGTTATTTCAAGCTTCAAGCTTGTTCCTGAAATTGCGGTTATCGATGGTGATCTGGCTATCCAGAATACTCCGGAGCAGAATAAAGAAGCTGCAATACAGACTATTGCGAATGCTGCCAGAGCATATGCTTCTCCATCAGCAACTGATTATATGAAGGGATTTGCGAGAGATGCGGTAAGAGTTGTTTTTGAAAACCTCCCTACCGTACTTGAAAACGGTCCTAAAGCTCCGAGAGAACGTGAAAACCTGATTAACGCTGCTGCAATCGCCGGAATGGCTATCGGCAGTGCGGTTGACACTATCGATCCGGATGCTGGCGCTTATCCTTCTGCAAATGATAAGAACGCTAAGAAAGTCGAGAAAGAAAGACTCACTGAGCTTGCTAAGGCTGCTGGTGTTGCTGACGATTTCGACTCATGGATCGCAGCTTGCGAAAAACTCGCTGCTCTGTAATATATAGAGTTAAATTAGAGGTTATTGATTTTTCAGTAACCTCTTTTTGTTTATGTTTAGGCCGGCATTCTAAAATGGAAAATATAAATCCGGGATGTCGGATCCTGCATCAGAGAGATGAAATTCAATAGACACATGTTAAAAAATAGCGTGCAGCAAGAATCGTGCAAATCGGCGACTTTGCTGCACGGTTTTTAATACTAAAATTCGTTTTCGGCCGAATTGAAAGCAATTTGTAAAATGTCTTCTTGAAGAAAAGAATGTCAGACTTGTTTCATTGTGTTATAATCATAGTTAACGTCGGTGGAGGAAAATCATGGATATTCGATTGTCAGATCATTTTACATATGGAAAATTATTACGATTTGTGATTCCGTCTATTATCATGATGATATTCACTTCAGTATACATGGTTGTGGACGGCCTTTTTGTTTCAAATTGCGTTGGAAAGGTGCCCTTTGCGGCGATGAACCTAATTACACCACTTCTCATGGTAATGAGCACAATCGGTTTTATGTTCGCGGCGGGGGGTGCCGCGATTGTAGCGCGACTGCTCGGCGAAGGTGAAAATGAAAAGGCGAATCAGTATTTCTCGATGTTCGTGTACGTGATATTAATCAGCGGAATCCTATTGATGATGATCGGACAGCTGAGCACGGAGCCGTTTGCCAGAATGCTGGGAGCAAAAGGGGATCTGCTGAAATTCAGTGTTCTCTATGCCCGGATTAATTTCTGTTCCCTGCCGTTCTTCATGAATCAGATTGCTTTCCAAAGTTTTTATAATACAGCCGGGAAACCTCGTCTCGGGCTGATTATGACGCTGATCGCCGGGCTGAGCAACATCGGGCTTGACGCTTTGTTTATCCTTGGCTTTCACTTAGGGCTTGCGGGCGCGTCGCTGGCGACCACAATATCTGAGATGGTCGGCGGAATCATCCCGCTCATTTACTTTGGACGTAAAAATGACAGCCCACTGAAGCTCATACGGCCGAGCTTTGATGTCAGAGTTTTTTTCAAGGCCTGCGGAAACGGTTTGTCGGAGTTTATGACAAGTATTTCCACCTCGGTGGTGGCGACGGTCTACAACTGGCAGCTGATGCGCTACATTGGTGAAGATGGCGTCGCGGCGTATGGCGCGATCATGTACGTAATATTTATTTTCGCGGCGATTTTTATCGGGTACTCGCTTGGGAGCTCGGCGATTGTAAGCTACAATTACGGAGCGAGGAATACTACAGAGCTGAAAAATGTTTATAAAAAAAGCCTGCGGCTGATCGCCGCGGCTGGGGTGATGCTTTTTATTCTGGCGATTGTGCTTCGAGGGCCGCTGGCCGTGATGTTTGCAGGCTACGACCAAAAACTCAGCAGCCTGATTCGCTACGGAATTACGATCGTTGCGTTTAGCTTTTTGATTACCGGATTCAATGTTTTTGGTTCATCGTTTTTCACAGCGCTGGGGAATGGTGCGGTATCGGCTGTAATCTCGTTTCTGCGTACGCTGGTGTTCCAGGTCGTTATCGTTTTACTGCTTCCTGAGTTTCTTGGCGCGGATGGGATCTGGATTGCGGGACCGGCTGCTGAGCTGCTGGCGCTCGGCGTGACAGCAGGATTTCTGATCAGAAAAAAGTCTGTTTATCAGTATGCATAGACAGTAATAATGAAAAGGAGACCATTATGGATTTAAGGGAATTGTACAAAGGATGCAGAACGTATCGCAGATTTCTGCAGGATCCGGTGCCGGAGGAGGTGCTGGATGAAATGATGGAAAACGTGCGTATCGCAAGCAGCGCGGCGAACAAGCAGCCGCTGAGGTACGTGGTCGTCACGGATCCGGGCGTGGTGGCGCAGATGCAGGATCTGGTGCGCTGGGGCGGAGCGGTTCCGAAGGAACTGGGAACGCCGAAAGAGGGTGAGCAGCCGACTGCGTTTGTTGTTTTGACAAAGGAACCGGGTAATTCCTGGGCCGACATCGATATCGGGATTGCCGTGAACATGCTCGCGACGACAGCCTGGGCGCGCGGGATCGGAAGCTGCATTATGGGAGCGGTCAATAAAGGGGGGATTGCGCGGCTTCTCGATATTCCGCAGGAAGATGAAGAAGTGAAACTGGTGCTGGCGCTCGGAAAGCCGGCTCACAAGAGCACGGTGGTCGATGTTCCGGAGAGCGGGAAGCTTGCGTATTACCTGGATGACGAGCGGAATTATTATGTTCCGAAGCGCGCGCTGGCGGATATCGTGCGAAAAGTATGAGTATGAAATGAACAGGTGGATATGCTGATATGAAAAACGGGCCTGAGTTTCCCTGACGGAAGCGCAAGCCCGTTATTGGTGTGAACAGATCGTTGTCGTCAGCAGCGCATCTTCAGTTGACAGGAGAAGATGCGTTTTTAGCGTACAGTCTCTGTTGGAAGAGCGTGCAGGCCAGGAACATGAAGACCGCGGCGCCGGTCAGGATCTGTAACGGGTAGATTATGACGTATGAAGCCGGGATTAGCATGGCCAGGACACCCAGCGCTCCGGCCGGCGGGATGTATAGCGAGAGTTTTCTGATAAAGGCAATCATCAGGATGCTGTAAACCAGCGCGGCCAGAGCCAGCGGAAGGCCGAGCGTCATTGTCAGGATGAAGCGGCATACACTTCCGGTCAGTGCGCAGAGCGCGATAAAGATGACCGTTTTGACCGGCGTTTTTACCGCCTTATTCACCGGTGACGTGAATTCTGTGAACGCCACAAGGAGCGGGGGCGCGACAGCGAAGCGGAAATCCAGCAGGAGTGCCGGGCATATGCAGATGGCAGCCAGACAAAGTCTGATCAGGAAATCTCTGAATTTTAAAAAGTCCGGGAGAGGGGCTTTGTCGTAGTCAATCAATGGGCGGATTTCGCATCTTTCCAGAATCAAACGGAAGATCAGAATAAGCAGAGTGAAGATGACTGCGGATGCGAAATAAATTATGGATCGCGACTGAAGCAGAACTGGCAGTACGATCGCTGAGATCATCGGGGCAAAGGTCGTTCGGCTGTACATGAAATACAGCTGGCCGACGCAGTAGGCGACGATCATCTGCAGCCAGACCGGGCCGGGCATGAACCAGACGATGATAAGTCCGCTGCCGGCGCACAGCGCAATCAGAGCAAAGATTCTTACTTTGTTTGTATTCCAGGTCATCTTTGGTGCCAGCAGACAGCCAATTGCAATTGCAGCTATCTCCGGGAAAATGATTTCTCTTTCGGCCAGCACTTCTGAGGCTGCTGTCATGATGGTGATAATTATAATCGTAAAAATGACCGGAAGCAGGTTTTTAATTTTTGTCATAGTGTACTCCGTTAAACCAAAATAGATACAATATCGATACAGCTGAGACAGGAACCGTGCTGCTGAATGGCCACAGAGCGGCCGTCGGCCGGTTCCGGGTAAAGAATCATCTTTTTTCTGATTAAAAGTATATCACAATAGGCATCATACTGCCACGATGCATGAAATATCGCCTTTTTCAGTCGGACAACTGCATAAAAATAAATACTTTTTGATAAATATAATTTCTATCTGACAAAAACGGTTTTTTATATTATTATATATATAGTCCAAATAATAAAGTGAATGGCGGTTCCCGCCCGTCGTCGGGCGCGGGACTTTTGATACGGTAAATGAGGAGGAGCATAATGCCGCAGAGAACAGATATTCATAAAATCATGATCATAGGCTCAGGACCGATCGTAATCGGACAGGCCTGTGAATTTGACTATTCCGGAACGCAGGCGTGCAAAGCGCTGCGAAGCCTCGGATACGACATCGTGCTGGTGAATTCCAATCCGGCGACTATCATGACCGATCCGGAAATGGCGGACAAAACCTATATTGAACCGCTTAATGTAGACCGCGTGACAAAGGTCATCGAGCGCGAACGGCCGGACGCGCTGCTTCCGAACCTGGGAGGGCAGTCGGGTCTGAACCTTTGCGCGGAGCTGTGGAAAGCCGGCGTTCTTGAAAAATACAACGTACAGGTTATCGGCGTTCAGGCGGATGCCATTGAGCGCGGCGAGGACCGCATAGAGTTTAAGAAAACCATGAACATGCTCGGAATTGAGATGGCCCGAAGCGAGGTTTCTTACAGTGTAGAAGAGGCGTTGGAAATCGCGGAAGAGCTCGGATATCCGGTTGTTCTGCGCCCGGCCTACACGATGGGCGGCGAAGGCGGCGGCCTTGTATATAATAAGGAAGAACTGAAAACGGTTTGTGCCCGCGGGCTGCAGGCGAGCATTGTTCACCAGGTGCTGGTCGAAGAATCGATTCTCGGCTGGGAAGAGCTTGAACTGGAAGTTGTCCGCGATAAAGACAACAACATGATCACGGTCTGTTTTATTGAGAACGTGGACCCGATGGGCGTTCATACCGGCGATTCCTTCTGTACGGCACCGATGCTGACGATTTCGCAGGAAGTACAGGATCGTCTTCAGGAACAGGCGTATAAAATCGTGGAACACATCGGCGTGATCGGCGGAACCAACGTGCAGTTCGCGCATGATCCGGTATCTGACCGTATCATTGTCATTGAGATCAATCCGCGTACGTCCAGATCTTCCGCGCTCGCGTCCAAAGCGACCGGTTTCCCGATCGCGCTCGTTTCAGCGAAGCTTGCGACCGGTCTTACGCTGGCCGACCTCCCGTGCGGAAAATACGGCACGCTTGATAAATACGTTCCGGACGGTGATTACGTTGTTGTAAAATTTGCGCGGTGGGCATTTGAGAAATTCAAAGGCATTCACGATGAACTGGGTACACAGATGCGCGCCGTCGGCGAAGTCATGAGCATCGGAAAAACATATAAAGAAGCATTCCAGAAAGCGATCCGGTCTCTGGAGAAGAAACGTTACGGCCTCGGTCATATCAATGATTTTGATAAAAAAACAAAGGATGAACTGTTGCTGCTGCTGGCCGTTCCTTCCTCCGAACGCCATTTCATCATGTATGAAGCCCTGAGAAAGGGCGCGACCGTAGAGGAAATCTATAACGCGACAAAGGTCAAAAAGTATTTTATCGAACAGATGAAAGAGCTCATGGAAGAGGAAGAAGCACTCGTCGCGGCATCAAAGGGACGACTTCCTGACGATGACGCGCTGATTCAGGCGAAGAAAGATGGTTTCTCCGATAAATATCTGAGCGAGATCCTGGAGATCTCCGAAGACGACGTGCGGAACAGAAGGCTCGAGTTGGGTCTGGCGGAGACCTGGGATCGTGTTCACGTCAGCGGTACTGAGAACAGCGCATACTTCTATTCGACATACAACGCGCCGGACAACAACCCGGTCAACACCGATAAACCGAAAATCATGATTCTGAGCGGCGGGCCAAACAGAATCGGCCAGGGAATCGAATTTGACTACTGCTGCGTGCACGCGTCATGGGCACTGAAGAAGCTCGGCTTTGAGACAATTATCGTTAACTGCAATCCAGAGACCGTCTCAACCGACTATGATACATCCGACAAACTGTATTTTGAACCTTTGACACTGGAGGATGTACTCAGCATTTACCATAAAGAAAAGCCGGCCGGCGTTATTGCGCAGTTCGGCGGACAGACGCCGCTCAATCTCGCCGCAAAGCTTGAAAAGGAAGGCGTTAATATACTTGGAACGTCGCCTGAGGTTATTGACCTCGCGGAAGACCGCGACCAGTTCCGCATGATGATGGATAAGCTGGATATCCCGATGCCGGAAGCAGGCATGGCGGTTTCCGTAACAGAGGCCAAACTGATTGCCGGAAACATCGGTTATCCGGTCATGGTTCGTCCGTCGTATGTACTCGGCGGCCGCGGTATGGAAGTGGTCCGTGATGATGACAGTATGGAAGACTACATGAAGGCGGCAGTCGGCGTGACTCCGGATCGTCCGATCCTGATCGACCGTTTTCTGCAGAACGCGCTTGAGTGCGAAGCCGATGCGATCAGCGACGGGACGGACGCCTTTGTCCCTGCTGTGATGGAGCATATCGAGCTGGCGGGAATCCATTCGGGAGACTCCGCGTGCGTGATTCCGTCCAGGCACATTTCGCCGGAGCATCTGGCAAAGATTCATGAATATACAAAGAAAATAGCCGTTGAAATGAATGTTGTCGGACTGATGAACATGCAGTACGCGATCGAAGGCGATACAGTATACGTCCTGGAAGCCAACCCGCGCGCTTCGAGAACCGTTCCGCTTGTATCCAAAGTCTGCGGAATCCGTATGGTTCCGCTTGCGACCGATATCATCACGGCGGAACTGACCGGAAGACCGTCGCCGGTACAGGAACTGAAGGCACGCGACATTCCGTATTACGGAGTTAAAGAAGCCGTGTTCCCGTTCAACGTCTTCCCGGAAGTCGATCCGCTCCTCGGGCCGGAAATGCGTTCAACCGGCGAAGTTCTCGGAATCTCAAGGACGACGGGCGAAGCCTTCTTCAAATCGGAAGAAGCCGCGCAAACATATCTGCCGCTGGAAGGCAATGTGCTGATTTCGCTCAACACACAGGATAAACCGGATGCCGCGGAACTTGCAAAGATGTTCTTCGACTGCGGCTTTAAAATTCTGTCGACAGGCAAAACCTGCGAACAGATCAAAGAAGCCGGAATTCCGGTCGAGCTCATCAAGAAGGAATATGAAGGGCGTCCGAACGTAAATGATTACATCACCAACGGGCAGGTTCAGCTGATCATTAATTCACCGGTCGGAGACGACGACATCCACGACGACAGTTATCTCAGAAAGGGTGCGGTCAAAGCAAAGATCCCGTACATTACGACGGTTGCCGCCGCGCGCGCTGCCGCTGAAGGCATCCAGCAGATGAAGAAGAGTGGTTATGGTGAAATTCAGTCACTGCAGGAGTGGCACGAGGAGATCCGGTAGTCGAAATGTTTTTGTCCGGTGTGTTTAACGCGGGGGACAGCAGGCGCCGGTTATCATTAATCATTGAATTCCCTTCCGGACTGAAATCCGCAGGAACAGCAACTGCAATATATTGAAGAGTTTTAAGGAGTTATAGAATTATGGGTACAGTATTTTACAGCAAACTGCCAATCCCAAAGGATCTTAAAGAGCAGTTTCCGATTGGTGAAAAAGAAATCGCGACGAAAGAAAAAAGAGATCGGGAACTCGCGGACATCTTTAAGGGAAAAGACGATCGATTTGTACTGATTATAGGACCATGTTCAGCCGATCACGAAGATGCGGTGATGGATTATCTGGAACGTCTGAGAAAGGTACAGGATAAAGTGACAGACAAAATCTTTATCGTACCGCGTGTTTACACAAACAAGCCTCGTACGACGGGCGCCGGATATAAGGGCATGCTCCATCAGCCGGATCCGGACAAGCCGGAAGATATGCTTGGGGGTATCATCGCGATCCGCGAGCTGCACACACGCGTCCTCAGAGACCTTGGGTTTACCAGTGCCGATGAAATGTTGTACACAGAGAATTACCGTTATTTGTCGGATCTGCTCGGCTATGTGGCGGTTGGTGCAAGATCCGTCGAAAACCAGCAGCATCGCCTGGTTTCCAGCGGCATCACGATCCCGGTCGGCATGAAAAACCCGACAAGCGGTGATATAACCGTTATGATGAATTCAATCCGCGCGGCGCAGGACCCGCATCGGTTCATTTACAGAGGCTGGGAGGTCGAATCTGAAGGCAATTCATACGCGCACGCGATCCTGCGCGGCTGTGTCGACCGCTTTGGACAAAGTATTCCGAACTACCACTATGAAGATCTGAAACAACTGCTGGACACATACCAGGAATCAGGTCTTGAAAATCCGGCAGTAATCGTGGACACCAACCACAATAATTCCGGCAAGCGATGGGACGAACAGGTCCGTATCGCCAAAGATGTCATACATAGCCGCAATCACTCCGACGATATCAGAAATTTTGTGAAAGGTCTGATGATCGAAAGCTATCTGGTTGACGGACGTCAGGACATCGGCGGCACAACGTACGGTCAGTCCATCACTGACCCGTGCCTTGGATGGGAGAAAACGGAACAGCTGATTTATGATATCGCTGAGCTGGTGTAGGATCGGACGCCGGGATTTTGGATTCCGGCGATTCAGATAGAATAAAAAATATTGACTGTTGAATTGAATGGGCTGACGCATTGAACTGCGTCAGCCCATAATTATTCTATCTAAAAACCTCTCCGGCAGCCTCTTTACTGTTTCTCCGCGCGCCGCGTACGGCTTTCACAACCTGGATGATCAGTGTCGGCAGGAAGGCGAGGGCCCAGACAATCCCGAGCATGCTGCCGTTGATCTGCGCGACGCCGAAGGCGTTGTGGAAGAACGGCAGGAGCAGGATGCAGTGCAGCAGTATTGCGCCGAGCACAAAAGCACCGATCGAGAACATATTGCTGAACAGGCCGAGGCGGAAAATGCATTCGCGGCCGCGGCAGTTGAATCCGTGCCAGAGGCGGGCAAGGCAAAGGGTCGCAAAGGCCATCGTCGAGGCACATATCGGCCCGTAAGTGACATTGGTCTTCAGCGCGGTGATGAATTCGATTTTGCCGAGTCCGATCAGGAATGCGGCCGCGGTGGCCAGCGCGATCAGAATGCCGGTGGCCAGGATATTGGTCAGCGTAGGTTTGTTCAGAACCGACTCATCGCGCGGGCGCGGCTTGTCTTTGATCAGTTCCGGATTGGATGGTTCCATGCTGATCGCGAGAGCCGGCAGGCTGTCCGTAATCAGGTTGATGAACAGCAACTGAACGGCTGTAAATGGAACGGACAGTCCCGCGAGTGAAGCGAACAGCACAACCATAATAGCGGCTGCGTTCCCCGACAAAAGATATTTGATCGCGTTTTTTATGTTGGTATAGATGTTTCGCCCGTTTAAGACGGCTTTGATAATCGTCGCGAAATTGTCGTCGGCGAGGATCATGGAGGCAGAATCTTTTGCGACTTCCGTGCCGGTAATACCCATAGCGACGCCGACGTCGGCACTCTTCAGGGCCGGGCCGTCATTGACGCCGTCTCCGGTCATGGCGACGATCTGGTCACGATCCTGCCAGGCCTGGACGATGCGGATTTTGTTTTCCGGTGAAACACGGGCGTAAACGCTGATGTGCTCAAGATAATCATGAAGCTCTTCGTCGGTCATCTCATCGATTTCGGTGCCGGTGAAAGCAAGGTCATCCGGCTTCATGATTCCAATTTTCTTCGCGATCGCGGAGGCGGTGACTTTGTGGTCGCCGGTGATCATGACAGGCTTGATGCCGGCGTTGATACAATCTTCGACTGCTTTGAACGATTCCTCACGCGGTGGGTCCATTTCTGCCATTAGACCGATGTAGGTGAGTCCATATTCATCGTTTGTCGTAAGTCGAATTTTGCCTCCGGGTACGGGGCTCGTCTTACTCGCCTGTTCGCTGGTGTGTGGTGCAGGGTCCGCCTGTTCGCTGGTACCGGTCGTGTGATTTTCTTTGTTTTCATTCGGATTGTGTTTGTCATCAATATATTTCATCGCGAAGCCCAGCACGCGAAGGCCGTTTCCGGACAGCTGCGCGTTACGGTCGCGGATTTCTTCTTTGTCATTTTCAGTCAGGCCGGTGCTGCGCGCCAGGATGACGTCGAGGGCGCCTTTGGTGAACATCACGTAACGTCCGTTAACATGGTGCAGCGTGCTCATCAGTTTGCGGTTTGAGTCAAAAGGTACCTCGGACAGGCGCGGGTAACTGGTGAGCAGATCGTTGAGCGCGTCCCGACCCTTTGTTTGAATATAATAATCGTAAAAAGCGGTCTCGGTCGGGTCGCCGATCAGTTCGCCGTCCGCGAATTTCGTGTCGTTGCAGAGGATCGAGGCGAGGATCATCTCCTCCCGGCAGCCTTCTTCCGGATACTCTTCCTGAACCGTCATCTTGTTCTGTGTGAGTGTGCCTGTTTTATCGGAACAGATAACGGATACACAGCCCAGACCCTCGACCGCGTTGAGGTCTTTGACGATTGCGTTTTCTTCCGCCATGCGCGAGGTGCCGATCGCCAGTGAAATCGTAATGATCGAGGACAAAGCCTCCGGGATCGCGGCAACGGCCAGCGCGACTGCGAACAGAAGCGCGTTGACAAAGGTCATATTCCGGTAAATGCTCAGGAAAAAGATCACGACACAGATCAGGAGGATGATTACAGACAGTTTTTTGCTGAAATTGTCCATCGTGATCTGAAGCGGCGTTTTACGCTCGGCGGTCTGGTCCATCATGCCGGCGATTTTACCGAGCTCGGTTTCTGTTCCGACCGCGGTAATGACGGCTTCGGCACGGCCGTACGTGACGAGTGATCCGGAAAAGATCATGTTTTTCCGGTCGCCAAGAGCCAGTTTTTCCTCGTCGATCGTTCGGCTGGTTTTTTCCGCGTTTTCAGACTCGCCGGTCAGGGAGCTTTCATTGCATTTCAGCGAGTGACATCGAATGATTCGCCCGTCTCCGGGGATAATGTCGCCGGCTTCCAGCGTGACAAGGTCGCCGCAGACCAGATCGGCGGCATCGATCACGGTGATTTTACCGCCGCGGATGACCTTTGCCTCCGGAGAAGATAGTTTTTTCAGGCTTTCCAGTGATTTCTCCGCGCGAACGTACTGGACGGTACCGAGGATCGCGTTCAAAATGAGAACCGCGAAGATGACGATCGTGCTGGAGAGCTGGCCGGTGGCCATGGATATGAGCGCGGCGATGATCAGGATGATGACAAGCAGGTCTTTGAACTGGCTGAGGAAAATCATGAAAATCCCTTGTTTCTTTACCTCCTGCAAATGGTTGGCCCCGTAGCGCTCACGGTTCTGTGTGATTTGTTCGTCAGTCAGGCCATCGCTGCCGGTGCCAAAAGCGGCCATTGCCTGTCTGGCGCTCATACTGAAATAGTTTTTCTCATTTTCCATCGGAAATACCTCCTTAGAAGATCGGAAATAACAGAAAGAGGATTCTTAAATATAGTGGTGTGGCCGCAGTTGTTTTCAGTGCCGGCCCCCATGAGTCGGCTGCAGCAGCTTCAGATTCTGTGGTCCGCCCTGAATGGAGCTGAATGCTGCTGGAAGTTCGGTTCGGTGCGGCCGGGCAGAGTTACTCGATTTGAATAAAGACCGCCGGTTTGAATAAAAAAGAGACTTTTAAGACATGATAAACTGCCTTAAAAGTCTCGCTGTTTCAAGTAATCGCGGGCCATCCCCGCCGGATGACCGTGTATTGACGCATATTACTGCAGATGCGGCGCACGGATAGAGAAGACAGCATCCGCGTCTTTACTGCCGATCCTGTCGATTCCAGAATACGCGGCGCCGACTGCCGCTACTCCCCTTTAATTACTCAAAATAATAACATGAAATGATTCTTCAATCAATAAGAATTTTGGTCCGCGGAAAAATCCGGAAGGATCTCTTCGGTACGATATTCCTGAACGGTCAGATTTTTGATCACAGACGTACTACACACGGACACCGCGTGATTTTTCACTGAGAGTGTTTTCAGTCTTCCGGCTTTGTATTCTGAAATGACATCGAACGAGTTCAGCGGCCGACTCAGCCCGCTTCCCGTCATTTTCAGAAACGCCTCCTTTGCTGTCCATACGCGGCAAAAGGTATCCTGCGGATTAGACGAATTTTCAATACACTTTTGCTCTGTCTCTGTAAAGAACCGGCTGGCAATTCTTAAATTATATCTTCCACAACATTCGACATCGATTCCGACAGGAACATCAGAAAAAATGAATCCAATCATCTCTCCGGAATGCGATACCGAAAAATGACCGCGGAGGGGACTGCTCAGTTCAGGTCTGCCGTATTTTCCGTATCGGATAAATCGGTCGGCATCCGGCAGCCGCAGGGCTTCAGACAGCATTCGTTTAATCAGAAACCCTGTAAACAATGATGTTACTTTGTCCCGTCCGCGTTTAAGCCGTCTGATTTTTTCCTGTCGTTCTTTCGGGAGCAGAACGCTCAGAGGTTCGGCATTTTCAAATGTTATTCCGGAGGGGATCCGGAGCATGGAAATCATCATTTGTCTAATTTCCCTGATACGGCAAAGCGCTTGATCTTTCCAAGGCGGTTTTTCTCAAAATCTTTCCGGACAAATTTTGTTTTGCTGATTCTTTTATATGGAGGGAGCTCGCTGTTGATTCTTAAAACCGCGTTTTTTACTTTGTCCTTAAAATCAGGGATGCTGTGCTCATTGATGTATTCCCAGTCGGGATAAATACTTGCGATCAGTCTGTTGTAACGGTCATCCGGGTCGGTGTGGACCATGACGCTGCCGACAAGGGGATTAGTTCCGATTTTATTTTCGAGCTCTTCCGGCGCGATGTTGTTGCCGTCGGAGAGGATAATCAGATTCTTTTTTCTTCCGGTTATATAAAGATAGCCGTCTTCGTCAAAATACCCCAGATCACCGGTCGCAAGCCATCCGTCGCGGAAAATTTTTTCGGTTTCCTCCTCATCTTCATAATAGGCATCCATCACAAACTCCCCCCGGACCATGATTTCATTGTCGACGATCTTGATTTCCTCAAAATCTGAAATCAGCGCAGTTCCCACAGAACCGATACGTGGAGCGCCCGGCGGATTGCAGGCTAAAACCGGCGAGCATTCAGTCATTCCGTATCCGGTACAAACCTCGATCCCGGCCGTACTGAACATTTTATAAATGTCGTCACACAGCGAGGCACCGCCGCAGATGATCAGCCTTGTTTTTTTGCTGAACATTTTTTTGATGACTGGCGGGATGAGGGCAGGATTGCCGGACGCCGCAGCGATGATTCTTCTGGCGATGGATTCCAATATGACCGGGACAATGGCGAGCACATCGGGGTTCATCATTTTCATGGCAGCGGAAGCGTATTTCAGACTGTCCAGATAATTGACGGTCATTCCGTAGTATAACGGAATCAGCACGCCCGCAGTTAGTCCGTACATATGGAAAAACGGAATGAGCGGGAGTACGGACATGCCGGGGCTGAGGCGTTCTTTGAAATGGTCGTCCAGTCCCATGATATTGCTGCAGATGTTTTTATGTGTGAGTCGTACCATTTTGCTTTGTCCGGTGGTTCCGGAAGTAAAAGCAATCACGGCCGGCGTTTCCGGCGCAGCCGGCGGCAGGTTTTCCGCGAGCGGAGCATCATTTTTGTCCGGATCAGCGACAAAAGGATCATCGTTGTAGTATTCGTATGGAATGTTGCTGATCGGAAGTGATTTATGATTTGCGTGAATCAGCAAGAAAGCAGCGTGGGAGCGATCGATCATAGAGACGATCTCTTCTTCCGGCAGTTTATTGTCGATGAGGACAGCCGTGCCGCCTTTCACCAGAATCGTAAAAAACCGGACGATCCATCCGTATCCGGAGGAGCCGATCAGTGCGATATGCTTTCCGCCCCAGTCCTGATCGGAAAACCGGGCGGCATGCGACAGAATATCCGCCTTGAAATCACAATATGCCACGGTTGTGTACTGTTTCCTCTTTTTTACCGTCGCTGCGGGAATATCGGGGCTGCACGGAGGCTCAAGGAGATCAGTAAGTGTTTGAATGATTCTTCTTTCTTTCATTGATCAGTTACCACCATATTTATAAATCTTGAGTGTCATTTTATTATCCCGGGAAAAACCGAACGCGTCGTGCATCGCGATGCTGGCTTCGTTATTCTGTTCGATCCAGCAGATGAACTTTGTTTTGTCGTCAAAGAGATCAAGAACGTACTCATACAGCAGCGGAGCAAATCCGAGACTATCGTGGATGTCCGATGAAGCAATGACGTTCAGATGAACATTTTCCGCGTCCAGAATCTCAAAACAGAACACGGCTGTCAATTCATCCCGGCAGTGTATTGTGCAGATCTCACGGTTTTCAATCCGCTTTTTTATCACGGAAGGATCGATCGGGATGTGCGAAGTAAACCGGTCGAAATTTGTCAGGAAAATTTCCCGGATTCTTTCCGCGTCTTTGGCTTCCGAAAATCCGAACCGGATCGTATCCGGGTCGGTCAGTTGCTGATAAAAGCCCCGGGGCGTTATTCTGTCCGTGAGAATATAACGGTCATATTCGGCGTAAGGGGAGATCGCATTTTCGTTCAGGTGCTGTTTCAGCTTTTCGATTCTCTTCTTACGACCGACGAGGTCGAACACGAT
>ONJN01000096.1 GCA_900318155.1 uncultured Eubacteriales bacterium | reverse complement strand
GGGATTGATACCCGCCACCGACGTTCGAAGATAGAACCCGCCGCCTTCGTAAAACGTAGAGGCGGGGGATATCCGGCGTCTGTTATAACAGGCGCCTGATGTCCTTCGCCTTAAACACAAAATACTGATCTTTGTTCTTTATCACGCGATTAAACTTCTGATGCCGGAGCGGACTGTACGGCAGATCCTTTGACGTCGTCATAGAATACGCCCTGTGTTGTGCGCTGATAAGTAAGCAGTATTTCCACCAGTACCAGCGTGATGATGGAAGCGATTACAGCCGCCGCGCCGGCTCCGAATGATGAAATGATATTGAACACGGCTGGTTTTACCGCAGAACCATTTTGAACTGTTTGCGCGACATTCGGGCCATTCACAGAAAGTGCACCGGATACCGAAAGGATGATGATCGACGGGATCATCGCAAGAATCCACCAGCCGATAAACGACAGGTCAAGGACAAACTTTCTCCATTTATTTCCCTTCATGAGCGCCCAGGATTCCTTGATGCAGTTCATAGCGCCCTTTGACGGATCATCGGACAAAAGATACGGTGCCAGAGAAAGACCGTATGCCACGATAATGCCCGGGATAATGAAAAGAATGAGGCCAATTCCAATAAAAATGGCCATCAGCAGGTACATTAAAAATGACTGAACAAAATAATAAAACCCGCTGAACAGATCCACAACTCCATTAACTTTCTGCGTTCTCACTACCTGCATGATCACCATGCAGAGACCACAAACCAGCGGTCCACCGATAAGCAGCAGAATGAGACTCGGAAATACTGTCATGAGTATTCCGTAAATGATCATAATGATGATCATTATTGGCCAGTTCCCCTTCAGCGAACTGAGCGCTTTGGTCTTCATTTCTTTAATTGACATAATAACTCCCCTCTTCCGGATGTAATCCGGCTTTCTTAATAATACAGTGATAAAAAAAGAATTTCAGTAATACCGTAGTTATTGAAAAAACGCTGCCTCAAATCACTGCAAGATTCCCATAAACTTCTCAATAATCGGTATTTTCTACATTATATCACTTTTCGAAACCTTGTACTATAAAGCCGGGTAAACTTAAGGTTTTTTAAGCATCCTTAGTTTTACAAATACGCTTCGACAAAGGATCTCAGTGCGTCTTTCGGCTGGAAACCGATCGTCTGGCCGACCATTTCGCCGTTTTTAAATGCATAAATTGCGGGAATGCTGGAAATTCCGTATTTCACAGCCAGTTCCATATTTGCATCTACGTCGGCATTAAAGAAATTAACCGATCCTTCCAATTCCGCCGCAAGCTCTTCCAGAACCGGTTCAAGCATTTTGCACGGATTACACCATACCGCTGAAAAATCAACAATCGCGAGTTTGCTCGCTTGTACTTCGTTAAAGTTGTTATCTGTAATTTTCTTAATCATTTCTCCTCCTCCTTTAAATTACCGATACAAAACTTTTCACGGATCCGGCACGGTGCCGTACCCCCCTGCGGCCGCGCCCCGTTTCCGTCTTACATTATTTATCTTTCTGATCGAGCCAGGAAACGGCCGAAAGCGCGGCAACGTTCCCCTGGCCGGCGGCTTTAATGTACTGATACGGTTTCCCGGTCGCGTCGCCACAGACAAAGAGACCCGCGATGTTCGTCCGCATCTGAAGGTCTGCCGCTACGTGCCCGTCTTCCGTTTTCAGGCCCGGTACGAGCTGTGCCGGCGAAATGCTGTCACGGAAAATAAAGATTCCGTCCGCTTCGTAAATGCCTTTGTCCGTTTCAATAGCGGTGGCTTTCATACCGCCCTGCACAGACAATGGTTTTTCCCGGATAACCTTGACCACATCGGTAACTCCCGGATCGTCAATATACATCGGAATGTAGCTTACGCTTCCGGCGATTTCGGCAAGGAAATTCGCTTCCGCTTCCGCGTCTTTATTGTATCCGACAACGGTGACATTCTTTCCTTTATATAAAGGCGCGTCGCAGGTCGCGCAGTAGCTGACGCCGCGACCCAGAAAACCGGCTTCACCCGGAATCTCATTCTGCGTCACAACGCCGGTCGCCAGAATAACTGAATCCGCTTCAATCATCTCATTTTCGGCAGTCTGCACAGTAAAATATTTTCCCATTGCGTAAACAGCCGTGACACGCTTGTCGGTGATTTGAATATCCATTGCATCAAGATGATTTTTCAAAGCAGCGACCAGCTGTTCGCCTGTTATGTCGGGCAACCCCGTATAATTCTTTATCAGGCCAGCTCTCCGCACCTTATCACTGAGAGTCCCTTTCCCTAAAAGAAGAATTCTTTTATTGCGGATCCTTGCGGTAATCGCAGCGGATACACCTGCTGGCCCGGTACCAATAATTATAATATCAAAACGTTCCATGATCGCTCCTTTCCTTATCCCCTTTATCGCAAAGCAGGCCGGGACCCGGAATCTGTGTGCTCAGTATGCTGTCACATCGGTGTACAGGTACGTCCGCATAACGTCACTCGCCACATCGCCACGTCTCAGCATCGCCGGATCCATTTGCCGGTTACAAATTACCTGGCCATCCACTAATATGATTTTCAGCTATATTATTTTTAACAATTTAATTTTGCCCATTTTTTTGTTTGGTAAACAAGCATTTTATTTTTTTTCTCCGCCCGTCGTTTAACCTGTTGAAAACATAAAAAGATAAGTATTAAAAGATAATGAACATACTTTGATAAAGGAATGATTTTTGTCTGATATACATTTACTTTAGCGCTGTTATGTGATAAAGTAGTATTTATCTACTATTTCTAAAACGTGATTATTATTAAAGGGGAATATTATGCCGCAGATTAAGTTTTATAAGCATGAACAGATTCCGATGGAAATGCACAAAGTCAAAATCGTTCAGCAGCTCAACCTGCTGCCTGCCGATCAGAGACTTGAAAAAATGAAGGAGGCTGGCTTTAATACATTCCAGCTGCACAATATCGATATTTTTATGGATATGCTGACAGACTCCGGAGTGAACGCCATGAGTGATGAAATGCAGGCTGCAATGCTTCGCGCGGATGACGCTTACGCGGGAAGTGAATCTTTTTTCAGAATGCAGAGAAAGCTCGATGAACTTTTCGGTATTCCGTACTGTCTCCCTGCGCACCAGGGCCGCGCCTGCGAGAACATTCTCGCGACACGTTTTGTCAAACCGGGCAACTGCGTCATTATGAATTATCATTTCACGACGGCAAAGGCGCACATTACCCGTGTCGGCGGATATGTTGAAGAACTGGTGAAAAAAGAAGGGCTTGAAACACACAGTGATCTCCCGTTCAAAGGCGACATCGACCTTGAAGCGCTGGAAGCGTGCATTCAGAAAGAAACGCCTGAAAACGTATCGTTTTTGCGGATTGAATCCGGTACCAACCTTATCGGAGGTCAGCCTGTATCCTATGCAAATATGAAAGCCGCGACGGATATCTGTAAAAAGTACGGTATTGTAACGGTACTTGACGCATCTCTCCTTCAGGATAATCTTTACTTTATCAAGGTCAGAGAAGAAGGCATGCAGGACAAGCCGGTCCGCGAAATCAACCGCATGATCGCGGACTTATTTGACATTATCTATATGTCATCCAGAAAATTCGGTTTTGCGCGCGGCGGCGCGATTCTCGTCCGCGACGAAGAGATGTTCCACTCCATGGAGGATCTTGTTCCGATGTACGAAGGATTCCTCACATACGGCGGAATGTCCGTCAAAGAAATCGAAGCCATCACAGTTGGTCTCGACGAGTCCATGGATATGGACATCATTTCCCAGGGACCGCAGTTTATCGACTACTGCGTGCGCGTACTTGACGATTATGGCGTTCCGGTTATCACACCGGGCGGCGGCCTCGGAGCACATCTCGACGCGACGGAGATCCTTTCTCATGTACCTCAGGAGGAATACCCGGCCGGCGCGCTTACCTGTGCACTGTACCTCTGCGGAAGCATCCGCGGCATGGAACGCGGAACGCTGTCTGAAGAGAGAAACGCGGATGGCAGCGAACGCCTCGCGTCCATGGAACTGGTTCGTCTTGCGTTCCCGCGCCGTGTATTTACACTGTCGCAGACGGAATACGTCATTGACCGTGTAAAATGGGTCTACGACCATCGCGATCTGATCGGCGGACTCCGTTTTGTCCACGAACCGGCGACCCTCCGTTTCTTTACAGGCATACTGGAAGCGACTTCCGACTGGCCGGAAAAACTGGTTGAAGCCTATAAAGCAGATTTCGGACCAGATCAGTAACAAGCGGAACCGGCAACGTATATACAACGAATTTGTACAGGTTATCATTTCCGTTTTTTGATCTGTTTTCTGTTGAGAAAATATTCATTTTTATAAACGTCAATAAATGATTATTCGCTGTTTTGGTTTATAATGAAGCGATCAGTAAGTTTTCCCGAACAAATGCAGGAGGAATTACTGATCGCACCTTTAATTTTAAACACTACGATGTTGTTGTAACAACTATTCTTAGTTTTCCCAAAGTGTTAGATATCTCTATTTATCCGAAAAGGAATATCGAGGCGATTCCGGAAAAAACTGTCCGTTTCAAGCTCTCCGGCTAAAGAATCGCATCCTGATTATCCAGAATCGCTTTGCCGGCCGAACATGCCGGGCAGTCGCAGTATTCGCCGCCAGCAGCCTTTACTTCCTTAGCGTGTGCTCCGATTTTCGCCGCCGTTTCCGCACCAAAGATCTTTGCGGCGGCATCGGTCCCGGAGAATTCGATCACGGAATCGATCGTCAGCACATCTTCCTTCAGCTCGGCGATCAGCACTTCCGCCGCCTTTTTCTCACCGTCCGTCCCAACTGCGTCAATCCAGTTCTGAGCGGCTTCCTTCAGCTCCGGGCAACAGCTCGGTGCAGCAATAACTTCCTTTGCCTTTTCAATTACCTGAGTTTTTTCCATATGATTAACTTCCCTTCTGCAAAAAATATAATTTGCGTTTTTTATCTTATTAGACACACACTTTTGCTTCTTTATTAACGAGGTTCCATCAGGAGATCTTTTTCTTTCTTTTCACGCTCCAGCCTGTTCATATCCCTGAATTCAAACACCGCCATAACGATTGCCACGACAAAAGATAAACCGTCCGCAAGCATTCCCGCATACAAAATGCCCTCAATGCCCAGAATACGCGGCAGGATCAGAACCGCCGGCAGCAGGAAAATAATCTGACGCGTCAGCGAAAGGAAAATACCTTTGATCGGTTTTCCAATCGACGTAAAAAACGTCGATGTGATCGGCTGCAAAGCATTTGCCCAGACAAAAAACAGAAAAATCCTGAAAAACTTACAGCCGAACTCGAAATATTCCTTTGACCCGTGTCCGAACAATGACAGAATCTGCCTCGGGAACACCTGAAACATAATGAAAGAAAAGATCGAAATCCCCACGCCGGCAGCGATCCCATACAAGTAGGCTTTCCGAACCCGGCTGTACTGCTGTGCGCCGTAATTGAAGCTTTCAATCGGCTGCGATCCCTGTGCGAGGCCGATCACGACCGAAAAAAAGACCTGGAAAACCTTGATCCCGATCCCGGCCGCAGCCAGCGGAATCGAAGCGCCGTACACCGACAAAGCACCATAGTATGCCAGTGAATTGTTGAGTACGACCTGCAGGATCATCATCGCGACCTGATTAAAGAACGAAGCCGCGCCGATCGACGCGATTCTTGTGACCACTTTCAGCTTCGGGATGAAATGCTCCTTCTTAAGCGGTACCGTCTTATAATGACGAAGATAACGAAACATCAGCAGCGCCGATAATATCTGCCCCGTGATTGTAGCCAGTGCCGCTCCGGCCATGCCCATACCGAACCCGAAAATAAAGATCGCATCCAGAATGGTGTTGATGATCGCCCCGGACAGATTAAGCAGCATTGCATAGGTCGGGCTTCCATCCGCACGAACCAGATGAGCGCCGCCCGCCGTCGCGATCAGAAACGGAAACCCGAACGCCGTGATTCCGACATAAGACCTGGCGTACGGAAGCACAGCATCCGGTGAACCGCAGCCTTTCAGAATCGGTACAAGAAAAATCCGAACGATCAGACAAAGCACGACCCCGCAGGCAAACAGCATCGCCGCCGCGTTTCCGACAAAATAACCGGCCTTTTCCTTTTCTCCCCGTCCCATCGAAAGATTAAAGCAGGACGCGCCGCCGATCCCGAACATCAGTGCCAGCGCGATACATGAAATTGTCATCGGAAAAGCAACATTGGTCGCCGCGTTTCCCAACGCCCCGACCGCGTGCCCGATAAACAGCTGATCCACAATATTATACAACGCGCCTACCAGCATCGCCACAATGCTGGGCGTCGCGAACCTGACCATTAAGCTTCCGACCGGCGCGTTGCCGAGCGGATTCTTAACGACTGTTTCATTTCCCATAAAAATCAGTCCTCTCACATAGTTTCATAAAAACATTTTATACCACCACGCGGTGAAAAAGCAATGCTGAACCGAATCTTCAATATGTCGGCACATTTAATAACTGACAGCAGCTGAAAACGACAAAAAGACCTGGTTATCCAACAGCACTTCCCGGCATATTCTCAGCTTTCAACAGACTCCAGCGCGATCAGTGCCGCGCCGATCGCCCCGCACAGCTGCGAATCCGGCGATACAAACACCGGAGCGCCCAGTTTCTTCTCCAGGCATTTTACGACTCCTTTATTCTGCGCAACTCCGCCTGTCAGCAAATAAGTCTCCTGACCGCCGAGCCGTTTCACAAGCCCGATCGTCTTCTGCGCGATCGCGTTGTTCAAACCGTGAATAATATCCGGCACAGGCGTGTTGTCCGCGATCAGCGACACAACCTCTGACTCGGCAAAAACAGTACACATGCTGGAAATACTCACTTCGTTCTTCCATTCAATCCCCAGGCGGCTCATATCGTCCATTGAAATCTGCATTGTCCGCGCCTGCATTTCCAGAAAACGCCCCGTTCCGGCCGCACATTTGTCGTTCATGATAAAATTCTGAACACTGCCTTTCTCATCGATCAGAATCACCTTGGAATCCTGGCCGCCGATATCGATCACTGTCCGGGTCCCGGGCGCCAGAAAGGCGGCGCCTCGCGCGTGGCAGGTGATTTCCGTCACTACTTTGGCGTCTGCGTCGATATTATTCCGACCATAGCCAGTAGTAACCGCGACTGTGATATCCTCCGGCTTCAGCCCGGCCTCTTCAAGCACCATGGACAAAGCCATATGCGCCCCGTTTGACGCGCCGGCGCCGGTCGGAACAACGGCCCGTCCAAGAATATTCATTTCCGCATCCATGATCACCGCGTCCGTCGACGAACTTCCGCTGTCAATTCCCGCTGCGTAAACCGGACCTTCTGTCTGTATTCTCATCACTTCCTCCTGTAACCCCAGTTCCTCCCGGAACGCTTCCAGCCTTGTTTTCAGCTGGCCGCTGCTCTGCGGCGTAGTATCCGTTTCAATTTTCAGAATCGGCAAGCCGTACATTTCACGCTCCATCATATACTCAAAGCCGTAAAAATCACAGAATTTCATCGTATGATAAATCATCCCCAGCATACGGGGACCGTCATCATTCCGGCTATCGTCATCGTTCCGGCTGCCGGCATCGTTCCATTCCCCGGCATCGAACACCCACTTACCGAATCGCCCGCTTTTACCTTCTCTTCTGACTGACGCCTCGCCCGCGCCAGGGCCATTACCGGGCTCGTTCCGCGCCCCGGTATCCCACATGCGCATACAGGGCGTTCCCTGGCGGATCAGCGCGCCGGCGTACCAGTTCAGAAAAACAGCGATATTTTCCTTATTATGCGGAGGCACTTCAGAGCCGCCAGTTTCACCGCCCGCCGTGTCACGAACCCCGCCGGTTCCGGAATCTGCCTCCGTATCCAAACCAGAAACCGCCCCGGCCCCTCCTTGCCGCAGTTCCCCGGCATCCGCCGTCAACACCCGGTTCCCTGAACAGGTGCAGTCCACCACTGGAATATCACCAAAGATCTTTTGTGTATTATCCAGCAGCTCTTTGCCGCCGTGCGCGCCGTTCATGATAATATACTCACCGGAAGGCTGCAGAAACGACGTCCTTTGCCGGACACAGTAATCTTCGATCGCCTTATTTACATCAAAGACTTTTCCGGTGAAACGGATGTATTCATCGATCATCATTTTAAGCGCCTCTGCTGTCAGGCTGATCTCATCAGGCCCGGTTTTATGCGGCAGCGGCAGCAAATAAATAAAATCGAGATCTTCGTAATCCTTCAGAACGTCGTACATGCGTCTGGTTGCGTCACAGCAGTCCACAAGGACCATCCGGCGGATACCTTTGTCGTGGACCTCTTCAATGACCGCTTTAACGTAACCGCAGAGATTGGGATGCGCACAGCCGTCCGCGCACGTAAAAGAAGCCGGATTCGGATCCAGACGCCCTGTTTCTTCGCCAAATCCCGCGAAAATCTCCATCGGCGCGTATTTACAGGTAGTGTAGATCATTTTTTCATCTCCCTCAGCATTTCCAGAAAAGCTTCCAGCCGCGTCAGCGTCTGACCGGACGAAACATTGGCCCGATCCACGCCATCCCCGTTCAAAAGGAGCACCGGATAGCCGGCCGCTTCCATATCCTTTTTAATCTTCGCGCTGGCCCCGCTCGTCGTCTTGCAGCCCCAGTGACAGAAAACCACGATCCCGTCGGCCTCCGTCTGCTCCGCCATCCTGCGGCTATATTCGATCCGGTCCTCGGCCGGACCGTTAAAGGAATTGAAGACAAGCCTTTCCGCCATAAACCGGAACGGATCAGACGGATCCGCCTCCAGCCAGTTGTCATAACCAAGCTCTGTGGCAACAATGTGCTGCGCGCGGTTATTATTGAACAAATTTTTAACGGTGTCCTGCCAGTACGGGTTGGTATGCATCCACAAAACCTTCACGCCGACGCTGTTTTCCGCGTTTTCATAATCCTTCAGGAGCATCTCCGAATACTTCAGCGCTTCCGGCGTTCCCAGCGCGTTGTGCAGCATCAAAGCCTCGTAAAGCTCCGTTGTCAGCGTTCCCGGCAAAAACCGGCTTTTCCTGTACGGAATCGTCGCGTTCATATTCTTCACCGTCTGCGCGCTGCGGTCAACGACCTTCTGCAGCTTTTCCCGCTCAAGTTTCTTCCCGGTCGCGTCTTCCAGCAATGAAACGACTTCTTTCAGCTGCTTCATGACATACTGCACCGATTGCTCCGTTTTACTATACGGCACGTCGATAAAGTACTGCGGCGTGCCCGTCTGTCCGGCAATATACCGAAATGTCAGATTGTTCGCGTCACAGGCCAGCGACGTATTGACAATGAATCCGCATTCCGGCAGAACGCCCGTCCTCGCCGCGCCCATCACGATTTTATGATACGAACAAAAAGTTTCCGCGATCCCCGCGTTTTCCGCTGTCTCGACAAAGCCATCCTCAATGAACGCTCCGTTGATAAACGTCGAAATCATTTCCGCGCAGATCGGCGCGATGTCAAAGGCATGCAGGATCTCGCAGGGCATGAACAGACTCGTGAGAACCGCCTTCTCCGGCGCTGTAAAGCCGTCCAGCAAAAACTGCATGCAGACGTTACTCAGGTACTGCTTTGACCGGGGCAGCGACTTTGACGGAAAAAGCTTCTGGTACCGCCCGAAGCCTTTCCAGACCTGGATCAGTCTTTTTCTGACCGTTTCCGGATTTGTCTGCAGCTTGTTATACATATATTTTTTATATCGTTCAATAATCATGCGATTCTCCGTATGGCCGGTACTGTATCTGGAAAACAGAGCAAAAACTAAGGATAAAGACTGGTAATTCAGTCAAAAACATAAAAAACAGCCCAAAAACCCCAAGAAGCACCCTTAACGAGTGCATCCCGGAGTTTTTATATTTTCTTCTTTATAAGGCTGAGCCGACACTGCCGCCGCTCGTTATTTTACGAGTTCGTCCGCAAGCGCTTCAATCTGGGCGATGCTTGCTTCATTCAGCGCGGACTTGATTGTAACCGTATTCTCGGCAAAGGTCAGATTCTTTCCGCCCTCGAGCATGGCGCGCATTTTCTTTGCCGCCACCGGTCCCCATGTGCCGTTCTCAATCAGCGCGATCGTACGGTTCTGATAATCTCTTTCAACGAGATCCGCAATGAATTCACGCATAAACGGGAAGATATCGTTGTTGTAAGTCGTTGTTGCCAGCACCAGTCTGTCATAACGGAACGCGTCTTCTACCGCCTCTGCCATGTCTTCTCTGGCAAGATCCGATGCTTCAACCGTTTCAGCGCCTTTTTCTTTCAGTTTCTCAACGAGGAGCTCAACCGCCTTCTCTGTATTTCCGTATACCGATGTGTACGCGATGAAGATTCCCTCTTCTTCCGGCTGATATGATGACCATTTATCATACAGGTCGATGTAGTATCCGAGGTCTTCCTTAAGAATCGGTCCGTGCAGCGGACAAATTGTCGCGATGTCCAGCGCGGCCGCTTTCTTCAGTACTGCCTGCACCTGCTTCCCGTATTTTCCGACAATACCGAAATAGTAACGGCGTGCTTCACATGCCCAGTCCTCATCGACGTCAAGCGCTCCGAATTTTCCAAAGCCATCTGCGGCAAAGAGCACCTTGTCTGTGCTGTCATATGTCATGATTACTTCAGGCCAGTGAACCATCGGTGCAGTGACAAAGTTCAGCGTGTGGGCACCGAGTTCAAGCGTCGACCCTTCACCGACAACAACCTGTCTGTCCGCGAAATCCGTTCCGAAAAACTGTCCCATCATAACAAACGCCTTCTTACTGGAAACGATCTGGGCATCCGGATAAGCCTCTGCAAAAGCGTCAATGTTTGCGGAATGATCCGGCTCCATGTGCTGAACGACAAGATAATCCGGAGTTTTATCTCCGACAATCTCTTTGATATTATTCAGCCATTCATCCTTGAAATTCTTATCGACCGTATCCATGACCGCGATTTTTTCATCCATGATGACATAGGAATTGTATGCCATGCCATTCGGTACGATATACTGTCCCTCAAAGAGATCAACTTCATGATCGTTAACGCCTGCATATTTAATATCTTTTGTGATTTCCATATCTTCTCTCCTGATCTTTCAAATCTGCTGTAATGAACCGGATAAAAAATATCCTACCTGTCTATTCCAGCATATTTTTATAAAAAAGTCAACCGATATTGTATACTTTTGCATTTCTGAAGGCCGCGCTTTCGAAGTCCGCGTATTGCGGAGTCCATGTATTGCTGAGTCCGCACATTCCACAGGCAGCAGCCCGGGTTTCCGTTCTTCCGAACAAGCCGCAAACGGCGGACGCCGCTTCCCCCCCTGTTCACCGCCGCAGTTCCTCCGGACACCACTTTGACCGCTGCAAAAGAATCCAACCGATCATCGACGCGGAGGCAAAGCTCAGAATAATAATTGAAAGACCCCGGTTAAAGTTCGGCCACGGAAGCCCCCCAAGAAACATACCGATGCTGCCGAACACAGTCTGTGTAAAATTGATCAGCGAGCTGGCCGACCCCGTGTCCCCTTTCTGCTGATCCAGCAAAATGTTGGTGCTGAGCGGCCTGATCGCGGCTTCCGCCAACGTGAACGGCAGGAAAGTGAGCATAAACACGAGCGGGCTGATCCGGCCGGCAAAAAACATCGATACGCCGGCAAACTCAGCCAGAAGAATCAGGAACGTCAAAAGCGTCCGATCCCGGACACGCTTTGTTCCGAAAATGTACAGGCACGGCCCCAGCACCGCAAACCCGGAGTTAAAGGCAAAATAATAACTGTAAACCTGCTGACTGACGCCAAAATAATCTATATAAATGTACGAGCACACGGAAATATACGCGAGATACGGCGCGGCAGCGAGCGCCGCGACCAGCAGCAGATAACGAAAGCTCCGGTTTTTCCCAACCGCCGCCAGTCTTTTCAGCGACTGCCCGAGATCGCCGTCGGTCCGTTCCTCCGGCGGCAGCGTTTCCTGCAGGGCAGCCGTCAGGATCAGACAAAGGACACCGATCCCAACCAGCACCCGGAACGTCGCGCGCCAGCTGAAATACTTCAGGATCAGCGCGCCGGCGAGCGGCGCGAGCATCGGTGCCAGAACCGACATGCCCTGTACGATGGCGAGCACCTTTTGTCGGATCGACCCGTCAAAACAATCTTTGACCAGCGCCGTTGAAATCGCGACCATCGCGCCGGCTCCGAGCGCCTGCAGTATCCGCGAGATAATCAGCATGTAAATGCTGACGGATTCTGCACACGCGAGACTGGCTCCCACGTACAATATCCCTCCAACGGTCAGCGATGTTTTTCGCCCGTGTTTATCGGACAACGGCCCCGACAAAATGATTCCGATCGCAAAAAAGAAGAAAAAACCGACGAGCGAAAAATTGACAAGGACCTTTGTCGTATGAAAATAGTCCGCCATCGTAGGCACCGCCGGCAGATACATATCCAGCGACAAAGGCGCAAACATATTCATGATCACGATGAACAGGATTGTTCCGGCTTTTTTCAGATATTTTTGTTCTTTTAACATAATTCTCCTGACTTCCTCCTTTTCCGGCAAAGCCGGAACCTGCAATGTCAGTAATCCTAAAGCTGCTCATACCTGCACCCTGTAACTATAAAAATTCAGAAGAGATTCATTAGTGTCTCTATCAATTTGGCTTCATCGAAAAGGCTGTTCTGTATTGTCAGTTTATATTTTTCCGCAAAAGAACTGATGAAATCGTCAGATGGTTCTTCCCCGTTTCTTGCGTATTCTTCTGCAAGTTCTTTTTTCATCTGGTCTCTTTGTTCAACAGCCGTATCTCTATCCACATAAGAAACACCGAACATTATTCCATATGAGACAAATATCTCGTATGGCTCTTTCTTTGTAGAAAACAGACTGATTTCAATGATGTCATCCAATACTTCATCAATCTCCATGTACGAGTGTTTATAATGCCTTTCTTCATCTGAAAAATGATTTGTAATATCAATCCATTCGCTCATTTTCAACTCTCCTTAAGAAATAACTCCTGCAGGGTTTTGTGATGTCTTCTTCTCTCTTTTCTATAAAGATACCAAACGGAGAACTGGAATCTCAGATTCATGTTTTTATAATACCAGTTATTCTTTGTCACGGCAAAGTAATTTAGTCATGGCTGACTTTGCGGCAAAAAACACGCTGAAACATATCTGATGAAATATGAATCGTCAGTAAAACTGTGACAATAAAACAGGCTCCCGATCATCGGTTTTCACCGGCGGCCGGGAGTCTTTCTCAATTTGTCAGGTTAACGACAGGGGTTTATTTTTCGATTTTCATTATTCTTTCTGCAATTCTCTCAGAAACCGTCGCCGCAATGACGGAAAGAACGATCATCAGAATAAACATAACGGGTTTACCATATGAACTGAGCGCGGATGCATAAGTCTGATTCATCTCATCAGCGGCTCTGGTCACGAACTCTTTCGTCTGGAAGTAAAGCGGCCATATAATAGTAGATGTTGTTAGTGCCGCAAGTACTGCAGATACCCTGATACTGCGAAGATTATCACAACCCAGTGCCATATGCACAACTTCTGCGACAACAATCATCACAAGTGCTCCGATCCACATGAGAGGCATTCCCAGCTCCCCCATAAGCTTCATCACAATAAACCACAATAGCGGCAATGCAGCCGCAGAACCAAACCCACGCTTCATCGACAACACACAGGTTACCGGGCCGGCTGCCAGAAATGCCGCGCAAACGGGATGCAGCGCCCAGTACAACGGGCTCAGATACCCGGGCAGTTCGGTGAGCAGAACCAGCACAAAGAAAAGAATGAAACACAAAATAAATTTCCCTGCTTCTTTTTTTGTCCATGACTGAAACATAATTCTTAGACCTCCTGATTATTTTTGTAAACTGAAAATAAATATATTTCTTCAAAGAGATTCAGTCTCTTTATTAGATAGAACTAACTCTACCAGTTAAAATATGTCCTGCATTACACAGGACAGTATCGGATTACAACCTTCAGTAACTATGACTTTTTATATCCCGTAAGCATTGTCATCAGGAAACAAAAAACAGTTGCCCATGCAAAAAATTTATGATTTTTCATCTCATTCCTCCTATTTTCTTCCTTTGAGCAATCTGGACCCGCCGAGCATAACTGTCTTTGCCCTGGCCTCAGACCCAAAGATCGCCTCTCTGGTATCGATCAGTTCAACTTTTTCGTAACCAGCGTCACGGAGTTTCTGCGCAAAAGCTTCCATATCACCATACATCTTTGGTTTCATGTCATCATGGAGCGCGAACACGCCGCCCTTCTTCAATACACGCAGACTCTCCAGCAACAGCTCCTGCTGATCAGAACCCATAATGTTATGATACACATAATTACTGATGACCGCGTCGACCGACTCATCTGACAGATCCAGCTTCCTTGCATCACCCTGTATGAATATGCATCGGTCTCCGACACCTTCCAGCGCCGCGTTTTTCTCACAAAGCTCTTTGCTGTAGTCAAAGGAAACGCCCCAGTAGTCGAGTCCGATGACATCTGCCTCCGGCCAGGTCAGTGCACAGCGGACTGCCAACGGTCCGGAGCCGCACCCGACCTCCAGGATCGTTCCTTTTCCGTCAAAATCAAGGTACGGTACAAGCTTTTGATGCACCTGATCCATGATTCCCCCACCGCCGTAAGCATATTGTTTTCTTAGCCATAAAAACCAGATCAGAAGCCCGATCATAACTGCTGTCAGAACAGCGAAAACCACGCCGGGCAGCACCAGATGCCATACTGCAAAAAACAGGATCATCAGAACCGCTGCAATACCCGCAATGCCGCCGATCATCCCCAGAAAAGGATTTGACATCCAGTTACCGTATTTCTCCCCGTGTGTCCCGATCTGAATATCCTTTTGATCAATCATTATCACATACCTTCTCCTTCAGTCATTATAGTTATATAGTTAACCACTTCTAATCGTATTATATATCTATTCATTAGATTTGTCTAACCATATTTTAAGATGAACAGCATCAGGTGTTATGGAGTTTTTCCCTGACAAACTCCAAAGTTTTAATCAACAGAATATTTCGATAGCCATCAGAATCTCTTAATCTTTTGCCGTTGCGGCTGGTTGTTTTTTTCATCTGATCATTCATTACTTCAACCCACTCATCTTCTTAATATACATCTCTGCGTGGCCCTGTCGGAACTGTATTAATGACAATGATTTTACCGTTTACTACTTCCCTCCCAAATCTGAAATCTGATGGTTTCTTCAAAGACCAATTAACCGGCCCAAACTAAAACCCTGCCTTTATTCTGTCAACTATAACGTAAAAAGCGGGAAAACGCATAAAACGCTTTCCCGCTTTTTCTTTTCATTTGTCAATTAGTAACTGTTCACAACTCAACTACAGCATCGGTTTTCCGAGCGGAAGAACAGTCTTATCAAATGCGTCATTCAGCTGAATCGCTGCTGCAAAATAAATTGCAAAGATTGAAGTGATTAACAGTGCCCATCCTGCGATTGGAGCTGCGACAGCTGCGTTTACGATTCCAAGATCTCTTAAAGTGACGAATAATACGCCAACATCCAGTGCAATTACCAGCAGTCCCATGATTCTTGGGGAAGTGCGCAGGTATGCCGGAGTCCATAAGATCAGAGTAACCAGCAGAATCAGCCAGGCCCAGCCGTCGATCTCAGCGGTAATTCCTGCAGCTGCAAATGTGGAGGATGCTTTAATGATAAATTCCATTCCGCCTGTCAGCATGAAAAATGCAGAAAATAAAAGAAATACATTACCTCCAAGCATGGCGCCGCTTCTTAATTCAATAAGAGCTACCACAAACTGAACGACAAAGCCGCCGATCATCCAGCAGCCGAGCATTGGAGCAGCTGTGTGGGGAACGATCCCTGTAAGGATTGCAAAGAAACATGTACATACAATCGCCAGAGCCGTCAAACCAGCAGTAGCCGGATTTGCCCAAGTTGTTCCGTTTTCCTGTGACATAGTACCTTTCCTTTCTATTAAATTTTTTGATTTTTATGTATTAAGTATATTAAATTAATTTGTACGCTTTGTCAAGGAAATTTTGAATGCGTACCGTCGACTATGGCGCTGAAGAGATTGATATTGAGATGTTTCACGAGTTACCGAAATAACCGGAGAGATTCATTCCTCTGTCTCATTTTACTTCCCTTCAAATATCGCTGTTCTCTTCTCCACAAAGGCCCTTACGCCTTCCCGGAAGTCGTCGGCAGCGGAGCATTCTGCCTGTGCAGGAAACTCTGTTTCAGCCAGCCATTTCCTGTAATCAGAGAAATTTGCATCATAAATCTGTTTCTTGATGTTCTTATAAGCTATTAAAGGGCCGGCGGCAAGCTTCTGCGCCAGTTCCATTGTTGCCCTTTCCAGGTCTTCCGGCGGTACAACCTTATAAGCAAGTCCGAGTTCCTTTGCCTCCCGCGCGTTTACAGGACGTCCGGTTACTGCCAGCTCAAGCGTTCTGTGCACTCCGATGGATTTTGAAAGAAGATAAACGGCACCCATATCCGGCACCAGTCCCAGATTAACAAAGGCCAGGATCAGCTTTGCGTTGCCCGCGCATACCATAAAATCTCCGGCAAGAGCAAGGCTCGCGCCGGCTCCCGCAGCCGCGCCGTTTACCGAAGTGATGACCAGCTTGCTTAAAGTTTTAATCTTATTTGCCACAGTTTCAGCGCCGGTAATCAGGTCATCCATGTTGACTTTTCCTCCATCCTGTACCAGTTTATAGAAGAAACCGACATCTCCGCCGGCGGAAAAGGCCTTCTTTCCTCCCTTAAGAACAACAACTCTGACCTCCGGGTCTTTGTCAGCCTGATCCAGCACGTAAAACAGTTCATCGACCATCTGTTGATCAATCGCGTTCAGGTTCTCCGGAGAGTTCATCCGGATGACCGCAACGCCGTCAGTGACATTATAAATCAGTTTTTGAATATCCATTT